>JBEVKF010000083.1:0-15179 GCA_040509755.1 Thermoleophilaceae bacterium
CTCGTCGTCGTCGCAGACCACGGCTACTCGTTCGAGCTGAACGTCCCCGGCAGGCGGCAGGTGCGTGAGACCAACATCGACGAGATCGCCAGCGTCCCGTTCTTCGTCAAGGCGCCAGGCCAGACCGAGGGCGTGGTGGACGACAGCCTGGTACGCAATATCGACGTCGTCCCGACGATCGCCGACCTGCTCGGCTTCGAGGTCTGGTGGCGAAACGACGGCTACTCCGCGTTTTCCGAAACGACGCGCGCACGCGAGCAGGTGGCGATGTCGCGGCGCGACTTCAGCCGCGTGATCTCGATCGACCGCGACGACCTGGACGCGCTGCGCGAGCGCCGGCGGCGCTGGCGGGCCGCGAAGTTCTCCACCGGGGCGAAGAGCCTCGCCGAGTTTGGCGATCCATGGGCCGCGGCCTACAGGATCGGACCCCACCAGGAGCTGCTCGGCGAGCCGGTGGCGGGAAAGCCCCTCGCACGACTGAGCTCGGTGAGGGGCGTGGTGGCAAACGCGGCGCTGCTCGACGACGTGGACCCGGCCGCGCAGATCCTGCCGACCCGGGTGACCGGCAGGCTGACCGGCTCGCCGCCCGAGGGCTTGCGCGACCTCGCGGTGGCGGTCAACGGCCGTATCCGCGCGGTGGGCCGGAGCTTCCGGTTGCGCGGGCGCCCGACCGAGTACTTCTCGATGTTGGTGCCCGAGACATCCCTGCGGCCCGGGCGCAACCGCGTCGAGCTGTTCGAGGTCGGCGCAGGCGGGCGGCTCACGGAGCTCGCCGAGGTCTAGGGCTCGAGCCGGTTCGGCTTGGCGCTTGGATCTCGGACGATCTCCGTCGGTTGCTTGTTCGTGTCGAGGAAGAAGCACGCGAAGCGCTCGCGGTCGTCGCGCGCGATGCAGATGCGGAAGTAACCCTCGGCGAGGCGCGAGGCGTTGGCGGTCTCCTCGTTTCGAATCAGCTCCTGGTCGCCGCTGCGCTGGACGAAGGCATGCAGGGCCAGCGCGGCCTCCTCCTTTGCATCGGTCTCGGCGATCACCGTCGGACGCGCGGCCAGGCCGGCGGCGAGCACGCCGAAGATGCTCGCCACGAGCAGGCCCGTGCCGATGCGGTCGGAGAGCACCTCGAGCTGCGCCTTGGCGGGCGCGCCCGGGTCGGCCGCGGGGCGACGCTTCCACATGCGCCGGCCGAGCCAAGGGCCGACCGCGCCGACGAGGATGAGGTTGCCGAACGTTGCCAGGAGGATGGCCGGAATCAGGTCCACTCCGGTCCCGATCGGGGGCAGCTTGTGCAGCAGGACCCCGTCGATCAGGGTGACCGCCACGAACGACGGCCACATCCACGCCCCGCGCAGGCGCCAGCGCATCCGGGCCGGCCAGAAGCGCTCCTCGTGGCTCACGCACCGGAGAGTAGCCTTGGGTTCGATGCCCGAACTCTGGGTCGCTCAGCTTGGCACCATTGCCTACCAGGAGGCCTTTGCGCTCCAGCGGACGCTCTGCGAGCGCCGCGGCGCCGGCGAGCTTCCCGACGTGCTGCTGGTGCTCGAGCACCAGCCCGTCTACACGAAGGGCAAGCGGACCGAGCCGGCCGACCTGCCGATGGGCGAGGACTGGTACGGCCTGCAGGGGATCGAGGTCTGCGAGACCGACCGCGGCGGGCGCGTGACTTACCACGGGCCCGGTCAGCTGGTCGCCTATCCGATCATGGCCGTCGAGCGAATCAAGGACTTCGTGCACGCGATGGAGCGGGCGATCGTCCTCGCGCTGGCCGACGAGGGAATCGAATCCGAGGTCCGCGAGACGCCCTTCACCGGCGTCTGGACCGACGACCGCAAGATCGCCTCGATCGGCGTGCGTGTCCGCGACGGAGTGAGCACGCATGGCCTTGCCGTGAACGTCGACAACGATCTCCAGCCGTTCGAGTGGATCGTTCCCTGCGGGATCGACCAGGTGCGGATGACCTCCGTCTCCCGCGAGTCTGGCCGCGCCGGCTCGCTGCCCTGCTTTCGCAAGCGGATGGCGTACCGGTTCGCGGAGGCGTTCGGGCTTCGGCAACGGCTCGTCTCGCCGCAGCGGCTGCTCGAGCGAGAGCGGGTTGCCGCGTGAGCACGCGCTCGCGGTCGAACCCGGGCGGCGCCCGAGTGCTCGACATGGGCGAGGTTCGACCCTTCCGCGACCGCAAGCCCGAGTGGTTCACGCGCCCCGCGCCGGGCGGTCCGCGCTACCGCGAGCTGCGCGGGATGATCGAGGGCCAGGGCCTGCACACGGTCTGCCAGGAGGCCGCCTGCCCGAACATCGGCGAGTGCTGGGAGCGCGGCACGGCCACGTTCATGATCCTCGGTGACACCTGCACGCGCCGCTGCGGATTCTGCAACGTCAGGACCGGCAAGCCCACGCACAACGATCCGCTCGAGCCCCTGCGCGTGGCCCAGTCGGTCAAGCGGATGGGGCTGCGTCACGCGGTCATCACGAGCGTCGACCGCGACGACCTGCCGGACCTCGGCTCGTCTGCCTTCGTCGGCGTGATCCGCTCGATCCGCCGCTTCGCGCCCGGCTGCAAGGTCGAGGTGCTCACCCCGGACTTTCGCGGCGAGGAGATGCCGCTCGCGCGCGTGCTCGCCGAGCGGCCCGACGTCTTCAACCACAACGTCGAGACCGTCCCGCGCCTCTACCCGCTCGCCCGGCGCGGCTCGCGCTTCCTGCGCTCGTGCCGAGTGCTGCGCAATGCGAAGGCACTTGGCGGCGACGAGGTGGTCACCAAGTCGGGGCTGATGACGGGGCTCGGGGAGTCAAAGGAAGAGCTCATCGAAACGTTCGGCATCCTGCGCGAGCACGACGTGCAGGTGCTCACGGTCGGCCAGTACCTGCGGCCAACGCGCGACCACCTGCCCGTGGTGCGCTACTGGCACCCCGAGGAGTTCGCCGAGCTCGAGCGTGCCGCCTACGGGCTGGGCTTCGAGTCCGTGGCGGCAGGCCCGCTCGTGCGCTCGAGCTATCACGCCGAGCAGACCCTGGAAGGCAGGGCCTCGGCCTCGTCGGGCACGTGATCCCGCGCTCCCGCGCGCTATTTGCGGGGGCGCTCGGATTGTTCCTCGTCGCGGCACTGGCGCTCCTGCTGTGGGTTCCGCGCGACGGCGCGGCGGGCAGCGACCGCTGGACGCCGTTACGCGACTCCGCGCTCGAACGCACAGAGGTCGCCGCTGCCAGGGTGGGGCGCTTCGTGTACGTGGTCGGAGGCTTCATCAACCCGGGCGGCGCCACAACGGCGGCGGTCGAGCGCTACGACATCCGGCGCGACCGCTGGCAGCAGATGCACGACATGCCCGTCGCGCTGAACCACACGACGGCCGTGGCCTTGGGCCGCCATGTCTACGTGCACGGCGGGTACGCCGGCGCCACCGGGCTCGACCAGCCCGTCGCGACGCTGCTGCGCTACAACCCGGCGCGCGACCGCTGGCGGCGGCTGCGTCCGTCTGCCACGCCACGGGCGGCCCACGCGGCGGCCGCGATCGGCGCCCGACTGTATGTGGCGGGCGGGGCAAACGACACGGGCTCCCTGCGCTCGCTCGAGATCTACGACACGCGCACGGGGCGTTGGTCTAGCGGCCCGAGCTTCCCGGGTCCGGCGCGAAACCACACGACCGGAGCGGCGTCCGGCGGTCGCTTCTACGTGCTAGCCGGGCGCGACGCGGGCAACCTGGGCAGCGCCGAGCGCTACGACCCGGGCCGACGGGCCTGGCGGGAGCTGCCGCCACTGCGCACACCGCGCGGCGGCGTCGCGTCGGCGCGCCTGCGCGACGGGCGCATCGCGGTGTTCGGGGGCGAGCGACTGACTCCGGGAGGCACGACGATCGCGGAGGTCGAGCTGTTTGACCCGCGCAGCGGGCGCTGGAGCTCGCTTCCGGACCTGCGCACACCCCGCCATGGTCTCGGTGGGGTGGCGCGGGGCAGGCGCGTCTACGCGATCGAGGGCGGCACCTCGCCGGGACTCTTCTTCTCGGACGCGATCGAGTTCCTCGACGTGCCGCCGCGGCGCTAGGCATCATCAGGGCAGAGGCGCCGTGATCCCGCTGAAGGACGACATCCCCACGCGGCGGTTTCCCGTGCTGACGGTGGCCATCATCGCGATCTGCTGCGCCGCCTACTTCCTCTTCGAGCAGGGGCTCTGGGACCTGGGTCAGACCGGCAATGACCGCGTGCTCGAGTTTGGCGCGATCCCCTACGAGCTGACGCATCCCGGCGACGACTGCGCCGTGGCCGCCGACGGGATCGTCCGCTGCGAGGGCCAGCCCGAAGTGGGCGATGCCCAGGCGCCGGACCAGGGACCCTGGTGGTTTACGCCGTTCTCCTCGATGTTCTTGCACGGCTCGCTCCTGCACCTTGCGGGCAACATGCTGTTCCTCTGGATCTTCGGAAACACGATCGAGGACTCGATGGGCCGGGTGCGCTTCGCGGCCTTCTACGTGCTCGGCGGGCTAGCGGCCCTGTTGCTGCAGGTACTGACCGACACGGCCTCTACCGTGCCCACCGTCGGCGCCAGCGGTGCAATCGCGGCGGTGCTCGGGGGCTACGCCGTGCTTTATCCGCGTGCGCGTGTGGTGACCCTGATCTTCATCATCATCATCTTTACGGTCATCCAGCTGCCTGCCTTGCTCGTCCTCGGCTTCTGGTTTGTCATGCAAGTGCTGCCGGCCTTCAGCGAGCCCGTGGGCGACGGCGGCGGTGTCGCGTACTTCGCCCACATCGGCGGCTTCGTGTTCGGGATGCTGGTGATCAAGCTGTTCGCCGACCGAGTTCACGAGGACTACGAGGCCTCCCACCGGCTGCCCGTCTACTGATGGCACGCACGCTCGTGCTCGTCGGCAGCATCGCGATCATCGGCCTGCTCGCCTTCCTGACGGTCAAGGTGGCGGTCGAGGAAGGCATCGACATCCTCGTGGTCCTGTCCCTGGTGGTGCTCGCCCTGCTCGGCTTCGGAGTGCTGGGCGCGCTGTCCTCGCGACCGCCCGATGGCTGACCCCCGCCGCAGGCGCCGGCGCAAGCGCCGGCCCGCCCGCGCGGTCGCCGCGCTCGCCCTGATGCTCGCGCCGATCGCGGTCGCGGCAGCCGCCTACCTGACGTTTGTGGCCGGCGAGGACTCGGGCGGCCCGCCCGCCTTCGCGCTGGCCGTGGGAACACCGTCGGCACGCGCTGTGCCGGACGAGCCGCGCGAGCCGGCGCCGTTGATCGAGGGCGAGCCGGTCCCCTCGATTCCGCTGGGCGGAGTTGACGCTATCCACGTGCACCTGCGAAAGCCCCCGCGGGCGGGTCTGGTGTTCGACCTCGACACGGGCGAGGTGCTGTGGCGCCGGCGACCGCTGCGGGTCCTGCCGATGGCCAGCCTCACGAAGATCATGACCGCGCTGGTGGTAGTCGAGGAGACCCGGGCCGCGGAGGCCGTGAGGATCACCCCGGCCGCCCTCCACTACGAGGGATCGGCGGTGGGGCTGCTGCCGAAGGGCAGGCGCGTGCGACTGGAGACGCTGCTGAACGGGCTGCTGATCGTGTCGGGGAACGACGCGGCGATCGCCCTGGCGGTGCACGTGGCCGGCAGCCAAGGTCGCTTCGTCGATCTGATGAACCGCCGCGCGCGCGAGTGGGGGCTCGAGTGCACGCACTTCGCGTCCTCGCACGGCCTCGAGGACGGCAACCGCTCGTGTCCGCGCGACCTCGCAATCCTCACGCGCTTGGCGATGGACGAGCCGCGCATCCGCCGCATCGCGCGCCGGCGCCAGGTCGCCTTCCGGTTCCCGATCAAGGGCGGCAAGCTCTACCTGACCGGACACAACCCGCTGATCCGGCTGGGCTACCGCGGAGCGGTCGGCCTGAAGACCGGCTACACGGACGCGGCCGGGCGTTGCTTCGTGGGAGTGGCGCGCCGCGACGGCCGCCGCCTGGGGGTGGTGCTGCTCAACTCCCGCGATCCCGCCAAGCACGCGCCGAAGCTGCTCGACGCGGGCTTCGCGCAGGGGTAGCGAGTGGAGCCAGCCGGACTCGAACCGGCGGCCTCCTCCGTGCAAGGGAGGCGCTCTTCCAGCTGAGCTATGGCCCCAGCGCACCCCATGGTAGGCCGCTACGTCAGATTGAGGAATGAGCTCGGCAGGTCGGACGCCACGATGTTGTCCGTTCCGACTTCGCGACACCCCCATATGACCGCGGTGATGAGCAACGCGAGCGGGTCGTACTGTCCCCTGCGAGGTCTCGCCACGCGAGCGGAAGAACGACCTCCCTTGACGCTAACGGCCGCCTAGAGGCGTGGATCGGGCGGCCTGTGGAAGTGACCCATATTTGCGGGTACATCCGTTGACCCGTTTGGGCTAACGCTTATGCCGTCATCAAAGCGTTTAGCCGTGGGCGACGTATTTCACGCTTACGCCTGCAAACGCCGAAAACCCCACTACGACGGCATGGAGGGTTCCGTCGAGTAAAGCGGCACGGGACGCCGCTGTGTTGCAATGTGCGGGGGTCGCCGGGGCGGGCGACCCCCGCCGCAACGCGTTCGGGCGCTAGTCGAAGTCGAAATCGCGCGGAGGCTTCTGCTCGAACCAGAGCCGGTCGTGCTCCGGCGTCTCCTGGAGGAAGTCCGGGGTGTCCTCGAGAAGGTCGGGATCGGTCTCGTCCGGCTCGCCGTCGACGTGCTCGAGCGGCTCGTCCTCGGCCTCCTCCGGGGGCGGCTCGTGCTCGAGCGGCTCCTCTTCGTTGACCGGCTCAAAGCCGCTCGGCGGCGTGTCCTCGAGGGCGATTGGCTCCTCGTGGCCTGACGGCGGCTCCTCGTGGCCTGACGGCGGCTCCTCGCGATCTGAGGGCAGTTCGTCCACCGGGGCCGGCGTCTCGGGGGCGGGTATCTCCTCAGCCTCAGGCTCCGCCGTATCCGACCCGCTCTCCGCGGGCGGCTCGATCGGCTCGTGAGGCTCGGGCGCGTCTGACACGGGCACCGCCTCCGAGGCGCCCTGTCCGCCGTCGGTCTCGGCCGCCTCCGAGGTACCGTTTGCCTCCTGTGCGTCCGCGGTAGCCACCTCCCGGCGCGCCGGCCCGAGCGCCTCTTCCTCCTGGCGCTGGAGCTCTTCCTCCGGCACGCCATGCTGGCGCTTGAGCTCGAGATGCTCCCGGATGGCATCGTCGAGAATGCCCATCGCGCGGAAGCCTATCGAGGCATGGAGGATGCCTCGGGCTCGGGGCGCCGCGTCGCGGACTCGACCCGGTTCTTGCCGCCCCGCTTCGCGGCATAGAGCGCAGCGTCGGCCGCGGCCACGAGGCCGTCCTTGTCCACGGCGCTCTCAGGGAGCGCCGCGACGCCGAAGCTGGCGGTCACCCGCAGCGACCCTCGGCCCTCCACAAGCGGCACCTCCAGCCGCTCGATCGCCTCGCGAATGCGTCCGGCCAACAGCTCGGCTCCCTCGACGTCGGTGCCGGGAAGCACCACGGCCAGCTCCTCCCCGCCGTAACGAGCAGCGGCGTCGATGTCGCGCGAGAAGTCGCGCAGCACGGCGGCCACGCCGGCGAGCACCTCGTCGCCCTGCTGATGACCGTGCTCGTCGTTTACCCGCTTGAAGTTGTCGAGGTCGACCATGACCAATCCGAGCGGGTTCTCGAACCGCCGGGCGCGCTCGATCTCGCGGTCGAGGATCGAGTGGAAGGCGCGCACATTGGCGAGCCCCGTGAGCTCGTCGGTGACCGCCTGGCGCTCCACCAGCTCGTGCAGGCTCGCGTTCTCGACGGAGACGGTGGCCTGTCCGGCGAGATACTCGAGCAGCTCCTCCTCGTCGCGTGCGAACTCGCGCCCCCCGCGCGCGATCGACATCACGCCGAGGTACTCGGACTGATCGGCGCTCATCACCGCGCGCATGGGGATGGCAATGGCGTGAGTGCCGCGCGCCTCGGCGGGGACCGCGCGTCGCCGCCCCGGCACCTCGCGGGTGACCTCGGACGCGCGCTCCTCGGCCGCTTCCAGCGCGGCGTCGAGGCGCGCCCCCGCCGAGCCGGTGCGAACCTCGTGGAAGGCTCCGCTCGCGAATGGCAGCGCGCGGCCGCTCTCGGCCTCGCAGGCATCGACGGCGGTCCGCACTGCCAGCGTGACCACCCCGTCGCGATCGAGCCCGGTGGCCAGCGCATCGCCGACGCGGCGGATCGTCTCCTCGAGCTCCTGGCGCTTGCGCTCGACCTCCTCGATCTTCCCCTCGAGCTGGCCGGACATGCTGTTGAACTCGCGGCCGAGCTGCGCGAACTCGTCGTTCCCGTGGACGGGCACCGGATGAGCGAAGTCGCCTCGGCCGAGCCGCCGCGCGGCGGACAGGAAGGTGTGTACCTGCCCTGTCAGCGCACGTCCGACGATCACCGCCGAGATGAGGGCGAGCACAAGGAACGCGAGGAGCAGCTCACCGATCAGCAGCCGGTTCTTAGCGACCTCGTCGTCGATCTCAGACGCGTCACGGAGCACCGCGAGCTCGACCGGGGGACCGGACGGCTCGTCGATTCGCGCCACTCTTCCCCGGTAGGTGTTGCCCGCCAGCTCGAACTCACGCGCTTCGCCGCGGGGACCGAGCGCGGCGCGGTCGCCGACGCCGTCGACGGAGGCGGCCAGCAGGGCCCGTTTGCGAAACACGGCGAGCTCGAGGCCGGTCAGATCGCGCACGCGCGCGAGGAGGTCGTTGGCGTCAACCCGCGAGACGCTGAGCTCGCCTACCTCGCGACCCCCGACCGTCAGCGCAGCGCTCTTCGGTGCCACAGCCGAGCGCGACCCGCCGCGAGCTATCACCTGTCCGTCGTCGGAGCGCAAGACGATCGCCGTGATGTCGCCCGACTCGTTGACGAGCTGCTGCATACGCTCCTCGATACCGCGACGCGACCGAAGTGCCCCGCGCAGGCGCGGGTCGGAGGCAACTTGGCGCAGCTGCGGCTCGGCGCTCTGCGCGGCCTCGTCGTAGACCCCGAAAGCGGTGCGAAGGCCCGCCGCGATGCCCGCATCGGCCTTGCCGGTCTCGCTGCGGCTCGCGAGGACAAAGAGCACGATCGCGAGCGCGATCATGGGCACGATCACGATCAACGCGAAGAACAGCCGGAGCCTGGCGCGGAAGCTCATTGCGGGCCAGAGTACAGTCGCTGAGCGCCGTCTCCGGGCACCGCAGCGCCGCTACCATGGTCGAGCCACGGGGCTATAGCTCAGTTGGGAGAGCGCCTGGATCGCACCCAGGAGGTCGCCGGTTCGAGTCCGGCTAGCTCCACTCGGAGAACCCCAGCACAGGCTGGGGTTCTTGCTTTCCGCAGTCGAGCCGCGGGCGTCGAATTTCATCACGCGAACGCCGAAATCGCCCGAAACGTGATGAAACTCCCGCGATTTCCCGCCATTCTGGAGCCGTGGGATGCCGAGTTGCCCGCACTCCATCCTCTCGCCTGCCGCGACGGCCGGAAGTTACGAAAGCTTGTCGATCGTTGCGCGGACGGCCTGCGCTGCGTCGCGCATCGGCGCAGTGCGTGAACCGTTCGGCACCTTTGCGCCGGTTGAATGTCTCGTCGTCACGGTGCATTGCTTCGCCGTGGCACCCTGCTGGAGACACAGGATGTAGGTGCTCTTCCCGGGGCGCTCACCGCGCCAGCAACCCAGGTGTCCCGCGTGCTCGTTCGTTCGGCGCCACCGACGGGGTTTCGTCGAGCGTGAGCCAAGCGCCGCCGAGAACTCAGCGACGGTCGGGTAGCGGTCCGCTGGATTGACCGCCATCGCCCGCTCAATGACCGGGGCGACCGATGCGGGAACATGGGGCGCGACCTCCCGCAGCCGTGGTGTCGTCTGGGCCGCTGCCGCAAGGGCGAGGAATGCGGTCGTGAGGGACCGCCGGGCAGATCGTCGGGTGCGGCCCTAGCCGCACCACCGCCTGCCGCTGAAATCCGCGTCCCTCGCCAAACCCTGTCGCTCCGGTCGCGCCAATTCTCGAGTGCAGGCATACCTCAAATCGGCCGACCGTTCAACCCAGCCAGATTCGTCTTCAGCGTCTGGGGACTCAGGTCGGCGGAACGGGTAGGGTCGGCGGACGCTCCGGGCGTGAGGGCACGACAATCGAGGGCGACCCGAAGCGACACCAAATTTCGCCCGAGCTCCGTCCCGATCAGCAAATGACACCCGACTCGCCGAACACCCTCGACATCATTCGCCTGGTTCTCGGGGTCGCCCGGCGCGGAGAGAACGACCTGCGTGCTGGGTGGCAGGGCCGCGCAACCGCGGCAAGCGAGGACCCACAGCCATGAAAGCTAACGGGAACACGACGGCGCTGACCGAAGTCGTGCGATCCGTGCTGCTCGTCGCTCGCCTTGGGGAGGCGGACCGCCGCAGCTGGTGGGGCACGCAGTCGTTCGGCGCGGCTGGGCGAGTGGTCCTAAAGCGACGACTACCCCGCACCTGGCGTATGGCAGCTGTGGAGCTTGATGTCGCGGCTGCTCGTAACCGCCACGACGAGATCATCGAGCGGACCAACCGCGGTGACCTCGCAGGCGCGCTTCGCTACATGCACCCGGAGATCCGGTTCGAGCACCGCCTTACGGAGCTCCAGGCGGACGTGACCGGAATCGACGCCGTCAGGGATTGGTTCGTGGGCGCCAGACAACTCTTCGACCGTTGGACGACCGACTGCGATGACATCCGTGATCTGGGCGACCGGGTACTGGCGCTCGGCACCGTCACGGCTGTTGGGAAAGGAAGCGGGGTCGAGACCCAGATGCCCTTCACGGTGCTGGCCGAGTTCAGAAACGGGCTGTGCACCCATTTCACCGACTACGGCGATCGGGAGAAAGCCGTCGAAGCCGCCGGGCTTCGGAAGTAGCGCTTCGGACGAAGAGGACGAGCGGCGCAGCCGCGCCCATCAGAACGGTGTCAGACTCGCCGGGCCGTGAGCGCGAAGGTCGAGGTCGAGCTCGTCGTCAGGCAGTTCGAGAGTTTCAACGCGGGCGACTTCGCGGCTGTCGCGGACGCGTACGCCGAGGACGTCACCCTCGTCCTCAACGGCTTATTCGCCGGCCGAACCGAGACGGTGACAGGGAAACCGGAAGTCCTGGATTGGTTCGAGGACGTGGTGTTCAAGGAGTTTGTCGACTCCCGCTTTGACGTTGAGGAGTCGCGCGGCCGGGGTGCGCGCGTGCTCATCTTCGCGACCCACCGCGCGCGCGGGCGGCACAGCGGGGTACCCGTCGAGCAGCGATTCGCCTACATCTTCACGGTGCGCGAGGGCAGAATCGAACGGTTGGAGGTCTGGGCCGACCGTGGAGCGGCGGTCGAGGCCCTCCGTGGAGATTGATGTGTACTTCCGTCCACTTCTCCGCGGGGACGAGTAGTCCAACTCGCGAGGGGCCGGTGCCGCCGGCCCGCGCTGTCGCTTCGCGCGAGACGCAACAGTCCTGGCAGGCTCCGACATCGCTCCCGCATCCATGGGAAGCGGCACTCTGAGCGAAAAGCCAGCGGGAGCGCTGCAATCACGCGAAACCCAGCGGTCTCCGGCTCGCGGCCTGCCCATGGGGAGTCTCGCCTCCGTGCGTAACCGGCACTTGTCTTGCTCGGAGACGCTGCCGACAGCAGTTGCCCCAGGGTGCTGTGAGAATGCGGATCGCGATGAAGGCGATCGTCCAAGACAGGTACGGCTCGCCGAATGTCCTGCAGTTCAAGGACATCGACAAGCCGGTGGTCGGCGACGGCGAGGTGCTGGTACGCGTTCACGCCGCGGCGGTCAATATCGGCGACTGGCACCTCCTGAGGGGCGTGCCGTACGTGATGCGCATGGTGGTCGGCCTGCGCAAGCCGAAGCGCGAGATCCCGGGAACTGATGTCGCGGGTCGGGTCGAGGCGGTCGGCGGAGACGTGAAGCAGTTTCGACCGGGCGATGAGGTGTTCGGTTGGTGCGAGGGCGGGTTCGCCGAGTATGCGTGCGCTCCAGAGAACAACTTCCTGCCGAGGCCGGCCAACCTGACGTTCGAGCAGGCCGCGGCCGTCGGTGACTCTGCTTTCACCGCCCTCGACGCCGTTCGCGATCAAGGGAGGGTCCAGCCGGGGCACGAGGTGTTGGTCAACGGTGCGTCGGGCGGCGTGGGGACGTTCGCGGTGCAGATCGCCAAGTCGTTCGGAGCGCGGGTGACCGGCGTGTGCAGCACGCGGAACATCGATGTGGTCCGATCGATCGGCGCGGACGACGTCGTCGACTACACGCGGGAGGACTTCGCCCAGAGTGGACGACGTTACGACGTGATGCTCGATGTAGTGGGGAGCCGTTCGCTGTCGGACTGCCGGAGGGCGCTGACCGCGCGGGGGACGTATGTGCTGGTCGGGGTCTTGGACCTTGGTCGCTGGTTCGGACTCGCTCGGCAATTCAGGGTGCTCGCGCTGTCACCGTTCGTGGGCCAAACGATGCGCGTGTTCCTCGTGAGGCACAACAGGGAGGATCTGGTTGCGCTGAAAGAGCTCGTCGAGGCCGGAAAGCTCACGCCGATAGTCGACCGGAGCTACGAGCTGAGCGAGGTTCCCGACGCCCTGCAGCACCTGGGAGACGGACACACCCAGGGCAAGACCGTCATCGCCATGTGAGGCCCGGGCCGGCGGCGCGGATCACCGGGCCCCGGTACGTAACCGCCCCCTGAGGAGAATGTCGACGCGACCACCGACCCGCCTTCGATCACCGACGGAGACGCTGTCCTCCAGTTCGGCTCGTACGAGACACGGCCCGACGCGCTCCTCCTCGCAGGTGCTTGGAGACGCGCGCCGGGTCCGCATCGGCGGCTGCTCATCCCCGCGCGAGCGGGCGTCACGACAATCCGTTGCAAGGCCAGGCGCGCTACCGCTTCCGCGCGAGGCTGTCGCACAAAGGGACGGCCTCTGGAGGAACTCACAATCGCGCTTTGCGCGTCGCTTGGCCGAGGTCCTGTAAGGCCGTCTCGCGGCGATCGACCGCCCGGCCGTACTGATTCGACCTCCGGCGAGATCGAGCCATTGTTATCTGCCACAACGAAAGACGACTCCCTGGGGTTTGCGCGACAGCCTCGCGCGGTTGCGACAGTGGCGGCGTATCGGGTTCGGGCCCGCTGCAGCGTGTCGCTCCCCCATGCAAGCAGCACCAAGCCCGATGGCCGGCCAGGACTTGCGTAATGCGCGAGTTGCGGAAGGGCGCGAGGGCGTCGCGCGAGACGCCTGCTCGTCGTACAAGACAGGCGTCTGCGGCGCCGCCATTCCTTTGCGCTTCTGGACCCATTGCAGGCGTTGGGCGGCAGGGGGCGTTGTCAGTCGAGCGTGATGACGATCTTGCCGTTGGCGCGGCCCTGCTCGACGTACGCCAGCGCCTCGAGGGTCTGGTCGAATGGGAACGTCTTGTCGATGAGTGGGCGGAGCTGGCCGGCGTCGTAGAGGGCGGCCAGCTCGCGCAGCTGGGCGCCGTTGGCCTGCATGAACAGGAACGAGTAGCTCACGCCTCGCTTCCGGGCCTGCTTGCGGACCTTTCGGCTCAGCAGCCCCATCACGGCGCCGACGAGCTTCGGCGCACCGAGCTGTTTCGCGAACCCGGGGTCCGGCGGCCCGGCGACGCCGATCGCCTGTCCGCCCGGCTTGAGGACCGAGAGCGACTTCTCGAGGTTCTCGCCGCCGAGCGAGTCCAGCACGACGTCGTAGCCGGAGAGGAGCTCGGCGAAGTCCTCCTTCGTGTAGTCCACGACGACGTCGGCGCCGAGGCTGCGCACAAGCTCCGCGTTCTCTGCGCTCGCGGTCGTCGCCACCGTGGCGCCGAGGTGCTTGGCGAGCTGGATGACGGTCGACCCGAGGCCGCCGGAGCCGGCGTGGACGAGGACCTTCTGGCCGGGCTTTACGTGGGCGCGGTCGACGAGCGCCTGCCAGGCGGCCAGCGCCACCAGCGGCACCGCCGCCGCCTCGTGGAGGGTGAGCGAGGCTGGCTTGGGGGCGAGGTCGTGCTGGTCGATCGCGATGTACTCGGCGAACGTCCCGATCCGCAGGTCGCGGGGACGGGCGTAGACCTCGTCGCCCACCTCGCGGTCGCGTACGGCGGAGCCGACGCTGGTCACCACGCCGGCGACGTCGTGGCCGAGCACGAACGGGGTCCGGTACTTCAGGAGCCGTTTGAACTCGCCGTTGCGGACCATCTTGTCCAGCGGGTTGACGCTGGCGGCACTGACCTTGACCAGCACGTCAGCGTCGCCGACCTCGGGCTCGGGGACGTCGGCGGCGCGGAGTCCGTCCTTGCCGTAGTGCTCGACGACGAACGCCTTCATAGGAACTCGAGCGCACGCTTGACGAAGTCCTCGTGGAACTGGAACACGCCGCCGTGCCCGGCGTCGGGATAGACGACGAGTTCGCTGTTCGGGAGTCGTCGGTCGAGCTCGACGGTGTTCTTGGTGGGCACCATCCTGTCGCTCTCGCCGTTCATGACGAGCACCGGATGGTGGATGCTCGCGAGGTCGGCGGGCTGCTGCTGACCCCATCGGTGGATGGCCTTGAGCTGGGCGCGGAACGAGCTCACCGAGATGGCCTTGTCGCGGTCGCTCGTACGTTCCTCCAGCCGTGCCAGGAACTCCTTGCCGGCGCGGCGCCCGTTCGGGGTTCTGGTGAAGAAGAGGAACTGCTTGGGGTCCTGGCGGGTGAGCACTCCTCGCGCGACGTCGAGGTAGGTGATGCGCGTCACGTTCTCGATGCCTTCGCCGCCCGCGGGGCCGGTTCCAGCGATGATCATCTTGCGTACCAGCTGCGGCTCCTCCTGCGCGATCACCTGGGCGATCATGCCGCCCATCGAGAACCCGAACAGGTCGACCTGTTCGAAGCCGAGCGCGCGGATGAAGGCGACGGCGTCCGTGGCCATCTGCTCGATGGTCGTCGGCGTGGTCCCGCTGGAGGCACCGACGCCTCGGTTGTCGAAGGTGATGACCCGGTGCTTGGTGGCGATGCCGTCCACGACTCGGGGGTCCCAGTTGTCGAGGACCGCGGCCAGGTGGGTGAGGAAGACCACCGGCACGCCCGTGCTCGGGCCGAGCTGACGGTAGGCGAACTCGACCCCGCCGGCGTTGATGGTGTGCGTCGGCACGGTCTTCCACGTCGTGCTCAGAGCCGCATGGGTGGGGGCGTGGACAGTTGTCATGGCGTTTGCTCCTTGCTGCATCGGCTTTGCATGACGATCATA
>JBEVKF010000084.1:0-39686 GCA_040509755.1 Thermoleophilaceae bacterium
CGATCGTCTTCCTGGTCGCATCCCACGCGGCGGGCATGGTGGCCGGCCTGCTGGTCTTCGCCGCCTCGTGCGGGAGCTATGACCCCGAGGCCGAGGAGCAGGCCCGGCGCGAGTGGGAACAGGAGCGGGCGGCGCAGGCCGAGCGGGAGGCCGCTGCGAGGAGGTAGTGGGGAGCACTGGGTCAACTCCGTGCCGGGCGGAGTCGAGATCCGTTCAGGCGCTCAGCCCGATGGTCATCTGACCAGGTCTGCGGACTTCGCCCACCACGGCGAAGATGCGCCTCAGGGCTTGCCAAGTAGGGAAAGCTAGCCCTGCGGCCCGAGGCGCGCGGAGAGCTCCTCGACGACCGTCGCCGCGTTCGGAGTTTTCGCGCGTATCGTCATCTGACCCGAGACCTTGGGAACCGCGGCGCGGTCGAAGTCGATGCGCAGGGCAACCCGGTCTTCGGGCTCCAGCGACACGTCGAGGGCGCTGAGTCGCGGCTCCGTAAACGGCTGGTCGATCAGCTTGACGCGTCCCGAGCGGCAGTACAGGGCGAGCCGCTGCTCGCTGACTCCGAGGCCAAGGCACTCGCCGACGACCTTCCCATTGTGGCGCCTCCCAGGCGCCTTGAAATGCGCATAGGTGATGGTCCCCGGAAGCCCTTCCTCCAGCAGGACAACCCCCTCGGATTCGAGCGCCTCGCGCAGCTTGGGCTTCAAGGTCCCGTTGCCGAGCAGCAGGTTGGTGAACAGTCCCACGCAGCAAACGTACCGACTCGCACCCGCTCGCGTCTGAGCTGCTCCACGGGGGCGGCCACGAGGAGAGCGCCCGCCCCCGGCAGGCCCTCAGCGCACCTGCAGGTCGACGAGCAGTCGGCCGATCGTCGCCCTGGCCGCCAGCGGCTCTGCGTGGCTACGGAGCTAGTAGGGGCGACGGGATTCGAACCCGCGATCTTCGGCTTGAAAGGCCAACGTCCTAGACCACTGGACCACGCCCCCGCGGGCCGATTCTAGGGCGTGCGCCATGCGCCCCGCCGCCGCGACGTTCATTGTCGACTTACCGGTCCCCCGCACCGCTAAGTCGACAATGGACGCCCTGAGGACCGGTTCGGGCGTCAATACGGCGGCACGAACTCGTCCCAGCGCAGCGCCGGGCGCTCGGCCGGTAGCCGCAGAACCGCCATCGCGCCGGTGCCGTCCGGCACGCCGCCGCGGAGGGGGCGCCGCTTCCAGGCGAAGCCGTCCGCGATCGCGTCCGGCTCGAGGTCGAGGTCGAGGTTGCGCTCCACATACGCCACCGCAGCGCGCACCGACGGCATCCACATGTCGTCCACCACCACGAGCCCTCCGGGCTTCACCAGGCGGGTCATAAAGTAGAGGTCGAGGAAGACGCCCTCGAAGCGGTGGTCCCCGTCGATGAACGCGAGGTCGAACTGCCTGCCCTCGCCCACCAGCCGCGGCAGCGCGAGCTGGCTCTCCTCCTCGATGACCTCGACGTCGCCCGCGAGGCCCGCGTCGCGGAGCGTTCGCAGCCCGGCTCCGTTCCAGGACTCCCTCTGGAAGGGATCGACGACAAGGTGGCTGCCGCCGCGCTCGAGCACCGCCTGGCAGAGAAAGAGCGCGGAGACCCCCAGCGCGAGTCCCACCTCGAGCGTCCGTTCGGCGGACTCGGTGATCGCGAGCTCGCGCAGCGCCTCGCCGTGGTCGCGCTCGATGCTATGAGGGGCAAGCTCCACCGGGTCGCCCGCCGCGTCGAGGGCGTGCCCGGTCTCATAGAGGCCGTCGAGAAATGCGCCTACTCGCGCCGTGCTCGCGTCGATCTCCGGCATCCGCGGGAAGACTATGCGCCCGGATGCCCTGGACCCCAAAGCCGCCATACTTCGCCGCTGGGTCGTTAGCTCAACTGGTAGAGCAGCGGACTTTGGAAAGGAGCGCCAGTAGGGAAACCGCTGGTTAGTCGGCGGCTGTTTGCTGGAACACCCTGAGAGCCCGCGGTACCGAAACGGTGACAATCCTCGGGATTGGGCAATCAGCAGGCAACCCGGGAGACCGGAGAGCCCTCAGAGGCCATACGCCGCCCACCCTAACGTCGAGTCGAGGGTGAAGAGATGGTCCAGACCGCAACGCTCCTGAGAGCGGCCGGTGAGAGCCGGTGCGGCAGGTTAATCCGAAGGTTCTGGGTTCGAGTCCCAGACGACCCACTCGCAGGTGGCGCAGACCCGGCCTCAGGCCGCTGTCTTCGGCCGCGGCTCCCTCACGGAGTACTTGGCCGCCAGAACGGCGTCGAGCAGTCCGGGAAAGCAGGCGTTCAGGTCGTCCGAGCGAAGCGAGAGCAGGCGCTTGCGGCCATCCGGGCGCGTACGGACCACTCCCGATTCGCGCAGCACCCTGAAGTGGTGGGAGAGCGTCGCCTTCGAGAGGCCGAGCTCGAAGGTGCCACAGGAGGGCTCATCTCCCTCCGCGAGGCGGCGGACGATTTCGAGTCGGGCGGGGTCGCTCAGGGCGTGAAGCACGCTTGGCAGTTCGAGCTCACCGCGTGATGGGTGGTGGGGCTCTCTCACTTGGAAGCCTTCGGGCTTCGAGTCTAGCGACGGTTCGATGGATGTCGAAGGGCTGCCGGCCAACAAAGTGGAAAATCAGCCGTCTAGTGGCGGAAGTGGCGGCGCCCGTTGAAGACCATCGCCACGCCGGCCCGGTTGCAGGCATCGATGACCTCTTCGTCGCGGCGCGAGCCGCCGGGCTGGATGAATGCGCGGACACCGGCGTCGATCGCCAGCTGGGGCCCGTCGGGGAACGGGAAGAACGCATCCGAGGCCATCACCGCGCCGCTGAGATCGAGCCCGCTCGCCGCGCCCTTCTCCACGGCAAGACGAACCGAATCGACCCTGCTCATCTGGCCGGCCCCGATGCCCACGGTGCCCAGGCCCCTTGCAAGCACGATCGCGTTCGAGCGCACGTGCTTGCACACCCGGATCGCGAAGAGCAGCTCGCCCCACTCGCCCTCGCTCGGCTTGCGCTCGGACACCACATTCATCTCCTCGCGCTGCTCGAGCCCGGTGTCGCGGTCTTGCACCAGCAGCCCGCCGCGCACGCGCTTGACGTCGTGCTCGGTCACCGGCGTGCGGCGGCGCTCTTGGTTTTCGAGCAGCCGCACGTCGGGTTTCTCCTCGAGCACCTCGATCGCGTCCTCGTCGAAGCCGGGGGCGAACACGATCTCGACGAACATCGAGTTGAGCTTCTCGGCGAGCGGCCGGTCGACCTTGCGGTTGAAGCACATCACGCCGCCGTACGCGCTCTGGGGATCTGAAGCCAGCGCCTTGTCGAAGGCCTCGCCCACATCCTTGCCGACGGCGGCCCCGCACGGGTTGTTGTGCTTGATCACGGCCGCAGCCGGCAGCTCGAAGTCGTCCACGAGGCGCCGGCCCGCGTCGAGATCGAGCAGGTTGTTGAACGACAGCTCCTTGCCGTGGAGCTTCGAGACCATCGAGAGCAGGTGCGTGCGTGCGCCGATCTCGCCATACAGGGCGGCGCGCTGGTGCGGGTTCTCGCCATATGCGAGGTCGAGCACCTTCTCGAAAGAGCGCGTGTACTGGCCGGGGAAGTCCTCCTCGCGCTCGCCGAACCAGCGCGAGATCGCCGTGTCGTAGCGGGCGGTGTACGAGAACGCCTCGCTCGCCAGGCTCTCCCGCGTCCGGCCCGACAGCTTGCCACCGGTCTCGCGCAACTCCGCCAGCACGGCGTCGTAGCTCTCGGGCGAGACCACCACCGCAGTGAACGGGACGTTCTTCGCCGCGGCACGGATGAGCGCCGGGCCGCCGACGTCGATGTTCTCCACCACGTCGTGGTCCTCGGCCCCGCGCTTTGACGACACCCGCTCGAAGGGGTACAGGTTCACGCACACGAGGTCGATCGGCTCGATCTCGTGCTCGTTCAGCGTGTCCACGTGGGCGCTCTCAGAGCGGACCGCGAGGATGCCGGCGTGGATGCGCGGATTGAGCGTCTTTACCCGTCCGTCGAGGATCTCGGGAAAGCCGGTGTAGTCCTCGACCGCCCGGGTCTCGATGCCCTCCTCCTCGAGCTGGCTCGCCGTGCCGCCGGTGGAGACGATCTCGACGTCGAGCTCGGCCAGGCCGCGGGCGAAGTCGACCAGCCCGCGCTTGTCGGAAACGCTCAGCAGCGCGCGCCTGACCTGTACCTCGCCGGGCGCGGTCACCTCGGTGCCGCGCGGCTCAATCGACATCGTCGATCAACACCAAGCGCGGGTTGGCGGGGTCGAGGCGGACCCGCCCCGCGGCGATGAGGCGCACGGCACGCGGCAACAGCCGGTGCTCGACGCCGTGCACAAGCTCCACGATTTCAGCGATTTGCGCAGGATACGGAAGCGCCAGCGACTCTTGAAGGATGATCGCGCCGCTGTCGACACCTTCGTCGACGAAGTGAACGGTCACTCCGATCGTCTTGACGCCGTACTCGATCGCCTGCTCGATGGCTCCCACCCCCGGAAAGGCGGGCAGCAGCGAGGGATGCACGTTGATCACCCGTCCCGCAAGGCGGCGGATGAGCTCAGGGCCGAGCAGCTCCATGAAGCCGGCCAGCACCACCAGGTCGACGCCGCGTTCCTCGAGCCAATCGCCGAGCGCGGCGTCGCGAGCGTCGCGGTCGGAGTGCTCGGCTATCGCGAACACGCCAGTCTCGATGCCGGCTTGCTCGGCACGCGCGAGACCGCCGGCCTCGGGACGCGACGACGCCACCCCGACGATCGCGATCGACTCGTCGAGGGTGTCGATCAGAGCCTGGAGGTTGGTGCCGGCGCCGGATACCAGCACGGCAATCCGGAAGCGGCCTGTCACCGTCAGATGGTCGTAGGAAGGGCCTCGGCGCGGGGCGCCCCGGCGGGTATTCGCAGCACCGGGTAGGGCCCTCCGGTGGTCTCGAGGCGGCCCTCCTCGATCAGCTCGTCCACGCGCGCGACGATGTCGGCGCGCCGCATCCTCGACGAGCTGCCGTAGGCGGGCAGGCCGTCGTAGGAGTTGCGCAGCAGCTTCTTGCTGCGCCCGCCGTGGAGGATCTCCGCGCAGGTGGTCCGCCCCACAGCCGGCCGCGCGCTCTGGGCAACTGAGAAGATCGCGCTGTCGAGATCGGCGATCTCGACCGGGTCAGGCGCCGGAGCAGTCGGCACGAGCCCAGGCGTGCAGACGTCGCAGCAGCGTTCGCCGCCGCTCGCCGGGGAGTGGTCTCCGAAGTGGCGCAGGATCGCCTCGCGGCGACAGCTCTCCTGCTCCACGTACGCCCAGATCTCGCGGTACTGGCGCCAGCGGGCGCGCGCGCCGTCCTCGATCGATGAGCGACACAGCGCGGCGGCCTTGCGGTCAAAGCGCCCGAGCACGCGGCCCGCCAGGCGGTCGGGCGCCGAGGGCGAGGGAGAGATCACCCGCGCCCGCGTGAGATGGCCGAGCAGCGCTCGCAGCCGGTCCCCGTCTCCCGCCAGGCCGCGCACCAGCTCGTAGGCGTCGAGCGAGTAGCGGCCCTCGCCGTCGGCGGATGCCGTGATCCGATCGGCGAGCCACCCCGGCAGCTGCTCGTCGATCTCGTCGCGCTTGATGAAGTGCACGTGCAGGGCCTTGTCGCGGTTCTCCGCCAGCAGCAGGGCGCGCGCCGGGCGGCCGTCGCGACCCGCGCGCCCGGCCTCCTGGTAGTAGGCCTCGAGCGACGCGGGCACGCTCGCGTGGACCACCGTCCGCACGTTGGCCTTGTCCACGCCCATCCCGAAGGCGTTGGTCGCACAGATGACCCGCACGTCGTCGGCTAGGAACCGGCGCTGCACCGTCGCTCGCCGCTCGCGGTCGAGGCCGGCGTGGTAGGCCACCGCCTCCTCGCCGAGCACCGAGCTCAGCTCAGCGGCCAGCTCGTTCGAGCCGGCCCGCGTGCCCGCATAGACGATCGCCGGCAGGGCATCGGGTCCGCGCAGTGCCTCGGCCACCAGCGCGCGCTTCTCATGCCCGCCCGGGCGCGCGACCGCGAAGGCGATGTTCGGCCGGTCAAAGCCGGTGGCCACGCGCAGCGGATCGCGCAGTCCGAGCCGCGCCGCGACGTCGATCGCCACCCGGGGCGTCGCGGTGGCGGTGGATGCGACAACCGCCTGCGCGCCGACCATGCGCGCGGCGTCGGCGAGCCGGAAGTAGTCGGGCCGGAAGTCGTGGCCCCACTGGGAGACGCAGTGGGCCTCGTCGACCACGAACTGGCCCACGCGCACCGCGGCCATCCGCTCGAGGAACCCCTGGGCCGCGAAGCGCTCGGGCGCCACGTAGAGCAGGCTCAGCTCCCCCGCCGCCGCCCGGCGCAGGACGTCGGCGTTGGCCGAGCCGTCCTGCTGGGCGTTGACGAGCGCCACCCGGTCGCCCAGCCCGCGCGCGCCGAGCGCCTCGACCTGGTCCTGCATGAGGGCCACAAGTGGCGAGACGACGACGGTCAGGTCGTCGCGCAGCAGCGCCGGGAGCTGGTAGCAAAGCGACTTGCCCGAGCCGGTGGGCATCACCACGAGCACGTCGCGGCCGGCGAGCGCGGCCTCGCACGCCTCGCGCTGCCCGGGGCGAAACTCCGAGAAGCCGAACAGCAATTTGAGTGGCGACGCAAGATCCACAGCCAGATCACACTAGCGTCGCACCCGGCGGGAGCGGGCGCCTTGTTGCGGCGTTGTCACGCTCGTGCGCGAACTGTCGCAGGGCACCCGAACGACCCCGCGCCCCCGGCTCACAACGGAGCCGAGGGCGCAATCGACATGGGGTCCGGTTGGTAGAGCTCTAAGCGAACTTGAGCGCCAGGCTGCGTGCGCTCTCCCTGACGGCGCCGCCTTCCTTCGACGCGACCACGACGCGCACGCCGAGCCTGCCGCTCTTGGCGAGCGCGCCCGTGCCGGACGGGAGCGTCAGATTGACCTTGGCGGTCTTGCCGGGGGCTACGCGGAACCTGCGCGAGCCGAGATCGACGCGAACCTTCACGCCGCCCAGCTTGAGCGCCTTCGCCGTGCTCAGGCGCAGCACGCCGCTGCAGGCCGACTCGGCGCCGGACGGGCAGCTGACCGAGAACCAGGCCACGGTCTTGGATCCGCGGACGGTCACCTTGGCCTTGCGGGCCACCTTCGCCCGCGAGCGCCCCGGCCGGTCGATGTGCTCGATGTCCTCGGTCGAGTCGGCCAGGTCCACCACCGCGCGGTCGGTGCCCGATCCGCCCCTCAGCGTGTCCGCCGAGCGGTTGCGAGCGTCGATCTGGTCGTTGCCTGAGCCGCCGTCCGCCACGACCCGCAGGCGTCCGAGACCCGGCTTCGCGGCGATGGTGTCGTCACCGCCCAGGCCGTTCATCTCGATGGCCTCCGCGTCGAGGTCGATCGTGAACGGGACGAGGTTGGTGCGCTGGAAGCGGATGCCCTGCCCGTTCGGGGCAACCTCGAACGCATCGCCCTGAACCACCGATCCGTTGACCTGGACCAGGTCGGCACCGTCACCGCCGGTGGCGACATCGGAGCCGTCGCCGTCGTTCCATTGGAGCAGGTCGTCGCCCGCGCCACCGCGCATCTGATCGCCGCCCCGGTCGCCGACCACGCGGTCGTCGCCGCCCGCGCCGTCGAGCACGTCGGCGGCCTCGCCGCCGTTGACCTTGTCAGGGCCGTCACCGCCGGTGAGGGTGTCGAGCCCCGGGCCGCCGTTCAGCGTAAGCAGAATGCGGCCGGTCAGACCTGCCGATCCGGTGGCCTTGTCGTCGCCGGCCAACCCATTGACGGTCATCCGCTCGGCGAGCGTGTTGAGCGTGAAGGTGCCGAGGTTGACGCGCTTGAAGGTCGTCCGCGCACCGGAGCCCGGGCTGATCTCAAACTCGTCGCCGGCGGTGGCCGCTCCGTTGACCTCGACTTCGTCGTTCCCGGCGTCGCCGTCCATCGTGTCGCTGCCGTCGCCGTTGTTCCAGGCGAGCACGTCGTTTCCGTTGCCGCCAGACATGATGTCGTCGCCGACCCCGCCGGTCACCCGGTCGTCTCCGTCGCCGCCCCCAAGGGTGTCGGCCTTCGCGGCACCGGTGATCACATCGTCACCCGCATCGCCCTGGATCTCGAGCGAGTTGTAGGTGTCGCCGAGGCCGCCCGAGTTGAGGATGTCGTTACCGGCTCCTCCGCGCACCACGATGTTCGCCCCTGCGACGTTGGCGCTCTGGGTGTCCGGAACGTTCGGGTTCAGGTCGGTCGCCGAGGCAAAGCCCTGGGAGGCCGGCAGGTTGTGCGCGATCTTGCCGCCCGACACGCTGAGGACGAGGTTGTCCGCCGCGGCGTCACCCGTGAAGGTGATCGGGTCGCCGCCGGCATCGACGGTAACGGTGGCCGACGCAGCCGCCGGCAGCGCGAGTGCCGCGGCCGAGGCAGCGATCGCGCCGGCGACTGCGAAGGGGTTGCGTAGGGATGCGTTCACTAGGGCTCCTTGGTTGGTGGAGGGTTCCGTCCTGGGAACGCGCTCCCTCGGGGCCCTATTCCCCCCGGCCTCTGTGAGCTTGGTCACGGTCTTCCGGCAAGCTCTCGTCTCCGTGACCCCCGAACTGCGTGCCGCCGCCCTGGGCGATCACCTCGACCGCCTCTACCGCGCGGCCTGGGCGATCACCGGCGCGCGCGAGGACGCGGAGGACCTCGTCCAGGAGACCTACGAGCGCGTGCTGCGGCGCCCGCGCGAGATCGCGCGCGAGGAGGACGCGCTGCCGTACCTGCTCGGCGTGCTTCGCAACACCTGGGTCGACACGATCCGGGCGCGCGCACGCCGCCCCGTCGCTTCGCTCGACCTCGACGCCGCGGCGCGCATCGAGGCCCCCAGCGCGTCCTCCTCGCCGGTCGAGCGACTGGCTGCCCGCGAGGTCTTCGAGACGGTGGCCGGCCTACCCGACGAGTTCCGCGACGTGCTCGCCGCCGTGGACGTCGCCGGTCTGTCCTACGCCGAGGCAGCGCAATCGCTCGAGCTTCCCGTCGGAACGGTCATGAGCCGCCTGTCGCGCGCGCGCGAGCGCGTGGCCGCGATTCTGGGCCCTCACTGAGAACGACCACGGCTCAGAACGGCACCTCGCCCTTGGCCTTCCAGCCGGCGAGCTCGGCGACCGTGGCAAGGCTCACCTCGGCGTCGCCGGACATGACGCAGGTGCGACCCTGGCGGCGCCAGGTGACCGCGTTCTCGTCGCCGACCCGCCGCAGGGTCGTGCCCTCTGCCTCGAGGTCCTGCCCCTCGGGCTCGTCGAGTGCGTCGCCGGCCACGATCGAGTAGCTCACTCGCCTGCCGCCCTTCTCGTAGGTCACCGTCGTGACCGCGCGGCCGTCCACGTCGTCCTCGCGGCGCCCGGTCGCCCGCCAGCCGAACTTCGCCGAATAATCCGGGAACGGCACGCCCTCCACCTCGTCCTCGAGCAACGGGCCGCCCGTCGGGCTCACCGCGGCCGCCGGGGCGTTCTCGGCGACGTCGAGGATGCTCTCCACGCTGGGGGCGCCGCCGGTCAGCACCAGCGCGATCACCAGGGCCGCCACGGCGCCAAGGCCTGCCAGCGCAGCCAGCGGACGACGCCGGCGACGGGCGCCCCGGGCAGGCCGGGCATCGGCCAGGTCGCCGACCCGCCGCCGCAACTCGAACGGCGCCTCGACCGAGTCCGCTGCCGTGCGCACGTGGTCGCGGCCCGACCGCACAAGTGCGATCCGCGCCGCGAGCCCGGCGTCCGCGCGCGCCAGCTCCTCGAGCGCCCCGGCCCGTTCGGGATCGAGGCGCCCGTCGACCAACAGCACCAGCTCCTCAGCCAGCCGGTCATCATCCCTCATGCACAGAAGAACGTCGAGAAGGGGCGCTCTATTCCCGGCCGAGCCGGGCTCAGCCGCGCACTACCGCCAGCTCCTCGAACGCGAACTTCCCGTTGGCCTCGTCGCTTCGGGCCAGCGGGTAGTCGCCCGAGAAGCAGGCATCGCAATGGGTGGCGGGCGTGGAGCGGATCGCCTCGTAGACGCCGTCGAGCGGCAGGTAGGCGAGCGAGTCGCAGTCGAGCTCGCGCGCGATCTCGTCCACCGTGCGGCCGTGGGCGACCATCTCCTGTGTCGTCGACATGTCGATGCCGTAATGACAGGGATGGCGGATCGGAGGCGCCGAGATCCGCATGTGGATCTCGGTGGCCCCGGCGCCGCGCAGCATCTTCACGATCTGGCGCGTGGTGTTGCCGCGCACGATCGAGTCGTCGACGACCACGAGCCGCTTGCCCGCCACCACCTCGCGCAGCGGGTTGAACTTCATGCGCAGGCCGTGCTTTCGCAGCTCCTGGCCAGGCTGGATGAAGGTGCGCCCCACGTAGCGGTTCTTGATGAGCCCGTCGTCGCGCGGGATGCCCGACGCCTTCGAGTAGCCGCTGGCGGCGGCGTTGCCCGAGTCGGGCACGGCGATGACGACGTCCGCCTCGACGGGTGCCTCGCGCCAGAGGATCTCGCCCATCTTGCGCCGCGAGACCTGGGTGCGGTTGCCCTCGAGGATCGAGTCCGGGCGGGCGAAGTAGATGTGCTCGAACACGCAGAAGGCCTTGCGCTCGGACGCCACCACCTGGCGCGTCTCGATCCCGCCCTTGCCCAGCGAGATCATCTCGCCCGGCAGCACCTCGCGCAGCAGCTCGGCCCCGATGATGTCGAACGCGCAGCTCTCCGAAGCCACGCAATAGCGGTCGCCAAGCATTCCGAGTGCGAGTGGGCGCAGCCCGGCCGGGTCGCGGAAAGCGACCACGGCGTCCTTCGTCATCACGACCGTCGAGAAGGCCCCCTCGAGCCGCGGCATCACGTCGGCCAGGGCGTCCTCGATGCGAGGCGCCTCGTGCGTGGAGAGCAGCGCGGCGATGATCTCCGAGTCCGACGTGCCGCGGAACTGGACCCCGCGCGCGGAGAGCTCGTCGTGGAGCTCGACGGCGTTGATCAGGTTGCCGTTGTGCGCGAGCGCGACCTGGCGGCCGTCGGAGCGCCAGACCGGCTGGGCGTTCTCCCACGCCGACGAGCCTGTGGTCGAGTAGCGCACGTGCCCCAGGGCCATCTCGCCCTGCAGCGCGCGCAGCTTCTGCTCGTCGAAGACCTGCGATACGAGACCGAGATCGCGCACGGTCATGATGTGACCGGCCTCGCTCGTGGCGATGCCCGCGGACTCCTGGCCGCGATGCTGGAGCGCGAACAGCGCGAAGTACGCGAGGCGCGCGACATCCGACTCGGGCGCATAGAGCCCGAAGACGCCGCACTCGTCGCGAGGCCCGTCTCGGAAATCGAGTGACTCGGTCATGCAGGGGGGCAGCCCGACCGAGCGTACCAGCGGGTAGCGGACGCCTCGGCGGACTGGGGACGAGAGGAACATTTGACAGCTATGTCATGTCGAAGGTTCCTCTCGCCGGTCATGCGGCGAGGAAAGCCGAGGGAATGGCGCACTCGTAAGCGTCACGCAGCTCA
Organism: Thermoleophilaceae bacterium; assembly: GCA_040509755.1. Classification (GTDB taxonomy): domain Bacteria; phylum Actinomycetota; class Thermoleophilia; order Solirubrobacterales; family Thermoleophilaceae; genus JACVRW01. The sequence goes on from JBEVKF010000084.1 coordinate 11,455, forward strand.
TCCACCGACACCGCGAATGCATTGCCCACGTTGAGCGAATCACCCGCGACGGAACCGATCACGACCGCTCCGGGCACCCTTCTCACTGCCTCCTGCGGCCCCGCGATCACCACGCCGCCGGGGCCCTCGCCGAACAGCCTGGCCTCGTCGGGCTCCTCGAGCTCGAGCCGCGCGCCCAGGCCGCCCTCGATGCAGCATTCGGCCACGGCCACCGCCAGGCCGCCGTCGGCGATGTCGTGCACCGTGAGCAGCTCCCCGCCGCGCACGGCCTCGCGCAACGCTTCCAGCGCGCGCGCCTGCTCCGCGAGATCAACGTCCGCCAGCGAGGTGGCCAACCGCCCGTGCAGCTTCTCGAGCTCCGACCCCTCGAGCCGCGGCTCGAACGGCCCCACCATCGCAATGGCGTGGCCGGGCTCCGCAAAGCCGATCCGCGGCACGCGTTCGGGGTCGGGCAGCTTGCCGACCATCCCGACGATCGGGGTCGGGTAGATCGGACCCTCGGCGCCCTCGTTGTAGAGCGAGACGTTGCCGCCCACGACGGGCACTCCCAGCGCAAGGCAGGCATCGCGCAGACCCTCCACCGCGCGCGTCAGCTGCCACGCGATGTGCGGCTTCTCGGGATTGCCGAAGTTGAGGCAGTTCGTCAGCCCGAGCGGCTCGGCGCCCACGCAGGCGAGGTTGCGAGCGCACTCCAGCACCGCCTCGGCGGCGCCCGTGTAGGGGTCGCAGGCCACACGCCGCCCGTTGCCGTCGATCGAGACCGCGATCGCCCCGGTGCCGCCGTCGGCGGCCAGCGTCAGGACGGCCGCGTCGGCGCTCGCGGGCCGGCGCGCCGTGCGCGAGCCGACGATCGGGTCGTACTGCTCGAAGACCCAGCGCTTTGACGCAACGTTGGGCGAGCGCAGCAGGGCGAGCAGGGTGTCCCGCGCTCCAGCCCCGGCGCCCAGGCGCGCCGGCGGGTCCGGGTAAACCGGCCCGGCCGGCTGACGCGGCTCGAGGTCATAGAGCGGGCAGTGGTCGACGAGCGCCTCGACCGGCATGTCGCCCACCGGCTCGCCGGCGTCGAACACGCGCAGCCGGCGCGTGTCGGTGACGAGGCCAATCTCGGTCGCCCTCACGTCCCACCGCTCGCACACCTCGAGCACGTCACCGATCCGCTCCGGCTCGACCACGCACAGCATCCGCTCCTGGGACTCCGAGATCATGATCTCGAAGGGCTCCATGTCGGCCTCGCGCAGCGGGACCCGCGACACGTCGATGTCGAGCCCCACCCCGCCCTTGGATGCCATCTCCGACGACGAGGACGACAGCCCTGCCGCGCCCAGGTCCTGCAGCGAGGCGAGCGTCTCGGCTTCGAGCAGCTCCAGGCAGCACTCCACGAGCTTCGACTCCTCGAAGGGATCGCCGATCTGGACCGAGGGCCGCTTGGCGGAATCTCCTTCGCCCAGCTCGGCGCTGGCGAGCACCGAGGCGCCCCCGATCCCGTCGCGCCCTGTGCGCGCTCCGAGCAGGACGAGCCGGTTGCCCACTCCCGCGGCGGCGCTGCGGATCAGGCGCTCGTGCGGGGCCAGCCCGACGCACATCGCGTTGACGAGGCAGTTCTGCTCGTAGGCGGTCTCGAAGTACACCTCGCCGCCCACGGTCGGCACGCCGATCGAGTTGCCGTAGTGGCCGATGCCCTTGACGGCCCAGTCGAACAGGTAGCGCGAGCGCGGCGAGTCGAGCTCGCCGAAGCGCAGGGAGTCGAGCACCGCGATCGGCCGCGCCCCGACCGCGAACACGTCGCGCAGGATGCCCCCGACTCCCGTGGCGGCGCCCTGAAACGGCTCGACCGCGCTGGGGTGGTTGTGCGACTCGACCTTGAAGGCCACCGCGAGCCCGTCCCCGACGTCCACCACACCGGCGTTCTCGCCGGGTCCCATCAGCAGGTGCGGACCCTCGACCGGAAGCTCGCGGAGCAGCTTCTTCGAGTGCTTGTAGGCGCAGTGCTCCGACCACATCAGGGAGAACACGGCCAGCTCGAGCGCGTTCGGATCGCGCCCCAGGCGCTCGCAGATGCCGTCGTACTCGTCGTCCGTCAGGCCGAGGTCGCGATGGGGAGCGGTAAGGGAGCCGCTCACACGATCGGCGCGACGGCGAGCGCGAGCGACTCGAACAGCCGGCCGCCGTCGGCGGAGCCGGTGAGCGGGTCGACCGCGTGCTCTGGATGCGGCATCAGCCCCAGCACGTTGCGCTCAGCGTTGCACACGCCCGCGATGTCGTCCTGGGCGCCGTTTGGGTTCTGCCCCTCCGCGTAGCGGAGCACCACCTGCTCCGCTGGGATGCCCGGCGCGTAGTAGCGGCCGGTCGTGTGCTTGACGGGCACCGAGAGCCGGTCCCCGAGCGCGCACGCGCGCGTGAACGGCGTGTCCGTGTTCTCGACCACGAGGTCGACCTGCCGGCACACAAAGCGCAGGGAGCGGTTCGGCAGCAGCGCGCCGGGGAGCAGCCCCGCCTCGCACAGCACCTGGAAGCCGTTGCAGATGCCCAGCACCGGGCCGCCCGCGCGCGCGAACTCGATGACCGCCTCCATCAGCGGTGAGAAGCGGGCGATGGCACCGGCGCGCAGGTAGTCGCCGTACGAGAAGCCGCCGGGTACGACCACCGCATCGACGCCGCCGAGCCCACGATCCTTGTGCCAGAGCAGCTCGGCCTGGCCGAAGCGCCGGCACGCGAGCAGGGCATCGACCTCGTCGCAGGAGCCCGGAAACCTGACCACCCCGAACCTCATACGGCCTCCACCACCTCGTAGTCCTCGATCAACGGGTTGGCCAGCAGCCGCTCGCACATCTCCGGCACCTCCGAGAGATCCTCCACGTCGAGCTCGATCACGCGCCCGACGTGGACGTTGCTGACCCCGTTGAAGCCGAGCGCGGGGAGCGCCTGCTCGACCGCCTGTCCCTGAGGATCGAGAATCCCGTGCTTGGGCTTGATGAGCACCCGCGCTCTCAAGAGGAGCGCTCCAGCCAGCTCTTGAAGGGCTCACCCGCGATGCGCTCGTAGGCCTCCACGTAGCGGGCGCGCGTTCCCTCGACGACGTCGTCGGGGAGCTCGGGTGCAGGCGGCGACTTGTCCCAGCCCGAGCCCGACGCCCAGTCGCGCACGTACTGCTTGTCGAAGCTCGGCTGGCCGTGACCGGGCTCGAAGCCCTCGGCGGGCCAGAAGCGCGAGGAGTCCGGAGTGAGCACCTCGTCCCCCAGCACGATCGTGCCGTCGGCGCGGCGCCCGAACTCGAACTTCGTGTCCGCGAGGATGATTCCGCGCTCTCGCGCGTGCTCGGCGCCCCGCCTGTAGATCGCGATCGACAGGCGGCGCAGCTCGTCGAGCAGGCCGCGGTCGCCGACGATCTCCGCGGCGCGGTCGAAATCCACGTTCTCGTCGTGGTCGCCGAGCTCCGCCTTGGTGGCCGGCGTGAAGATCGGCTCGGGCAGCTGCTCGGACTCGCGCAGGCCTGGCGGGAGGTCGATCCCGCAGACCGCGCCCGTCGCCTGGTAGTCCTTCCAGCCCGACCCGGTGATGTGCCCGCGCACGACGCACTCCACCGGCACCATGTCGAGGCGCTCGACGAGCATCGCGCGGCCGCGGTGCTCCTCGGGCACGTCGGTGTAGGACACGAGGTGGTTGGGACAGATGTCGCCGGTGCGGTCGAGCCAGAAGGCGGTCAGGCCGGTGAGCACCTTGCCCTTGTCCGGGATCGCCGTCGGGTGGACGACGTCGTATGTGGAGATACGGTCCGAGGCGACGAGGAGCAGGCGGTCGCCGGCCTCGTAGATGTCGCGGACCTTCCCCTGGGAGATGAGCGCGGCGGCTTCGCTCACGCCGTGAGGCTAACAAGCGGGGAAGTCGACTCGATGTGCGCCGTGCGGGCGCCCTCGCGGGACCCCGCAATTTGCGTTCGGACCCGAATCGATGCACACTGGCAGCGGACCGGCTCCGGTCCATTTATTCATGCCCGCCCAGAGATTCAAGTCCCGGCCGGCGCTCCTCGCGCTTGCCCTCGTCGCGTTTTTCACGACCGCTGCGTCCGCCCAAGCAGCGCGGTCGGTGTACTTCGCCGACATGACGGCCGACTCGATCGCGCAGTTCGCGGTCGGACCGGGCGGCTCGCTCACGGCTCTCGTTCCGGGCAGAGTCGGCGCCGACGGCCCGCGCCGGCTCGCGATGACTCCCACCGGCGCGGACCTCTACGCGACGGCCGACGACTCCGTGCTGCAGTTCGATGTGGGCCCCGGCGGCCAGCTCACGGCCAAGGCGCCCGCGCTGGTCGCCGCTAAAGGCGATCCTCATTCGATCGCCATGCACCCGGCGGGCCACAGCGCCTATGTCACCGATCCCCTCTACGGCAAGGTCCGCCAGTACACGATCGGCCCCGGAGGCGTGCTCGTGCCCAAGGATCCTCCGTCGGTGTTCGGGTTGCCGGCGGCGCGCGGGGTGGCCGTGAGCCCGGGCGGCGCAGTCCTGTACGTCCTCGTCTCGGGCGGCATCGCCGTGCTCGACATCGACGCCACGGGCGCGCTCACGCGGCGCCCGGGCCGGGTCGCCGTTCCGAGCACCTCGCTGGAGGACCTCGCGCTGACGCCCGACGGCCGCCACCTCTACGCGACCTCCCAGGATCGGCGCGTCTTCCAGTTCGGCGTCGGGGCCGACGGCACGCCCACACCGATGTCGGTTCCCTCGCTCCTGACCCCACTCGGCGCCAAGCCGATCGGGATAGCCGTGGCACCCGACGCCTCGGTGGTCTACGTGGCCGCTCAGGGGGTCTCGCCGACCGGGGCCCGGCGCGTGCTCACCTTCGCCGTGGGCGCCGGCGGCGCGCTTTCGGCCGGCGCGGACGCGGTCATCGCCGGCGCGGGCTTCAAGCTCTGGTACCTCAGCACGAGCCCCGACGGCAAGCATCTGTTCGTCGGGGGAGACGACGGCCACCTCTTCGATCTGGGCCCCGGCCCGCTGCTGGCCCCGGCGGACCCGGCGAAGGTCGACCTGTCCGGCGCCCACGGCGTCGTCGTCAGCCCCAACCAGGCGCCCGTCGCGAGCTTCGCGCCCGGGCCTGCGGCGGCGGGCGCGCCGGTTCGCTTCGACGCCTCGGCAGCAAGCGATCCCGACGGCACGATCGTCCGCTACGACTGGGACTTCGGGGACGGCACGGTGCTCCCCGACGGTGGGCCGACTCCCGAGCACATCTACGCGAGCCCGGGCGCCTACGTCGTGACCCTGGTGGTGACCGACAACGAGGGGGCGTCCACGGCCACGGTCTTCACCGGGGGCACCGTGCTCGGCAACGGAACGCCTGGAGCACAGGCCACACAGGTGGTCCTGGTCGAGGAGGCGCCGGTCGTGGTGCCGGCGCAGGATCCTGTGCCCGACCTGGGCGAGACGCTGGTGGCCACGCCGGTGAGGGGAGTCGTGTTCGTGCGCCCGCGGGGAGCGAAGCGGTTCGTCGAGCTTGCCAACGTCCAAGAGCTGCCGCTCGGATCGGTCCTCGACACGCGGCGCGGCCGGGTCCGGGTTGCCACCGAGCGGCGGCGCCGCGGCCTCGTCCAGGACGGAGTCTTCTACGGAGGCCGGTTCGCGGTGCGCCAGCGCAAGCGCGACCGCTTCGTCACAGAGCTCGTACTGCGCGGTGCACTCGACCCCTGCGCCGAGCCCGGAAACCGCGCCTCGGCGGCTCGCGCCAAGCGCCGGCTCTGGGGCAACGCGAACGGGAAGTTCCGCACGCGCGGCCGCTATTCGTCCGGGGCCGTCCGCGGTACTCGGTGGTTGACGCAGGACAGCTGCGCGGGCACGCTGACGAGCGTGCGTCAGGGCGTCGTGGCCGTTCGCGACTTCCGCCTCGGCAAGACCGTTGTGGTCCAAGCCGGCGAGAGCTACATCGCCCGGCCGCGCTAGCCCGGCAGCCGATTCGGTGAGCCGAATCGCCAGGGTCCTGAAGCGCACCGCCCTGTCGTTCTACGACGACCAGATGACCCACCACGCGGCGGCACTCACCTACTACGTGCTGATGTCGATCTTTCCCGCGGCACTGCTCGCGCTCTCGCTGCTCGGCGTGCTGGGCCAGTACCCCGAGACCTACAACGCGATCGTCAACTACCTCGACGGGGTCGCCCCGGCGTCGGTGGTCGACCCCATCGACCGCTCGCTGCGGCATGCCCTCGAGAACAAGGGCACGGCCACGACCACCCTCGTGGTCAGCACCGCCCTAACCCTGTATGGCACGACGGGGGCGCTCGAGGGCGCCCGCCGGGCGCTCAACGTCGTCTTCGAGCTCGAGGGCACGGGGCGCAGCTTCCTGCGGCGCAAGGCGCTCGACATCGCCTCCACCTTCGTCCTGCTCGCGGTCGTGCTCGTGTGCCTGGTGCTCGTGTTCGTCGGCGGGGGCTTCGCCGAGGATCTGCTCGGCTTCATCGGCCTCGGCGAGACGGCCGCCGAGATCTGGCAGGTGGCCCGCTGGCCGGGGGCCTTCGTGGCCGCGATGTTCGCCTTCGCCTACACCTACTACGTCACGCCCGACGTCGAGCACCGCGCCTTCCACTGGCTCACCCCGGGCGCCGCGGTGGGCGTGCTGCTGTGGCTGCTCGCCTCGCTGGGATTCTCGGCCTACGTGTCGAACGTGGCCGACGTGGGTGCGATCTACGGCGCGTTCGCCGGGGCGATCCTGCTCGTCGGCTGGCTCTGGCTCACCAACGTCGCGCTGCTCTTCGGCGCGGAGCTGAACGCGGAGATCGAGCGCGAGAAGGAGCGCTCGGAGGGCGTGCCGGTCGGGGCGACGCTCAACCGGCCTGCGCGGGGCTGACCTCGTCGCGGGCGGGCTCCGGCTCTCGCGCGGGCGCCCAGATCACGACCCGGGCCTGGCGCCCGCGCACCTCCATGGCTTCCATCTGCTCGAGCTCGGCATGCGGGCGCGTAAAGGCGAGGCGCACGGAGTCGGACAACATGACCATGTGGCCGGTGCCCTTCGTCATGCCCTCGATGCGCGAGGCGGTGTTCGTGGTGTCGCCGATGACCGTGTACTCGAGTCGCTTCTCCGACCCGACGTTGCCGGCCATCACCGCGCCGGAGTTGAGCCCGACGCCGATCCGAAAGCCGTCGGCGTGGCCTGCCGAGCGCAGCCAGTCGTTGAACTCGTCGAGCGCGGAGCCCGCCATCTCGCAGGCGGCCTCGTAGGCGCGGTCGGCGTGGTCATCCGTGGCGATCGGCGCGCCGAACACCGCCATGATGCCGTCGCCCATGAACGACACGAGCGTGCCACCGTTGCGGAGGATGATGTCGGTCATCGTGGTCAGGTAGCGGTTGAGGACCTCGATCACCTCCTCCGGCGGCCGGCTCTCCGAGAACGTGGTAAACCCGCGGATGTCGCTGAAGAGCACGGTCACCACGCGTCGCTCGCCGCCCAGGCGCAGGTCGTCGTCGACGTTCTTCAGCACGTCGTCCACCACGGCCTCCGGCACGAAGCGCGAGAAGATGTCGCGCACGCGCTCGCGCTCGAAGGCGTCGAGTACGAGCGCCACGCCGAGTGCGCCGATGACCCCGAGGATCAGCGAGGCCAGCGGGTAGAGCAGGCCGATGATCACGCCGGCGTTGAAGACCAGCTGCACGAAGACGACATAGAGGCCCGCGAGGGCCGCGCCGATCAACGCCGCCCGCACCGGGCCGAAGCGCGCCGCGATCAGCGGCCCGACCGCGCCGAACAGCAGCACCAGCGCGCCGGTGATCCAGGCCGGCGCCTCGCGGAGCGGGAAGTCCTCCAGCAGCGTCGAGATGGCGTTGGCCTGGATCTCGATGCCGTACATGAACTCGGCGCCGCTCACCGAGGTGGGATGCACGTCCTGGAGCGAGGGCGCGGCCGCGCCGACCACGACGATCTTGCCAGTGAACGTGCCGGGCTTGAAGTCCCCGCGAGCGACGCGGTAGAACGGGATGATGGGGATGTTCTCGCGGCTGTGGTAGTCGATCCAGGCCTGCTCGGGGAACGCGTCGGCGGGCACCTGCTCGCCCGTGCTGCGCTCGACCGTTGCGACGGGGAACGTCTCGAGGCGCTCGAGGGTGTGCGACATGCGCCTGACCACGCGCCCCGAATCGGTGGCATAGCCCGCGTGGGCGGCGCGGGCGTGCAGCGACCGCAGCACGTCGTCTCCCCCGAATACGTTCGTGCCGCCCCTGTCGTCGACGACGGTGGTGGCGAGGATCACGTTCCCCGCGAGCGCGATCGCGTCCGCCAGCGCCTCGTCATCCGCCCGGACGTCCGAGGGCTCTGTGAACTGCACGTCGTAGGCGATCACCCGCGCGCCGTCGGCGTCCAGCTCGCGGATCGCCTGCGCGTGGAGCGTGCGCGGAAACGGCCACTGCTCGCCGAGCTCCCGAAAGCTCTGGTCGTCGATGCCCACGATGGCGATGTCCTCCGGCGGGTCGAGATCGCCCCGGATCGCGAAGCGGGCGTCGATGGTGTCAAGCTCCGAGTCCTCGAACACGTCGGTCGCGTACGCGGCGACAACGAAGCCCGTGAGCACCAGCGCCGTACCGAGGAAGATCAGCAGGCGCAGGCGCTTCGTGGAGCGCCTCCGCGGCGTGAGCGAGCGCATCATCTCCGGCACACTCTAGGGTCGGCTGGGTCGGGAGGCTGACGTGGACTGGTCCGAGGTCTTCATCGTGTTCGTGCTGTCACATCTGGTGGGCGACTTCGCCCTCCAGACCGAGTGGCAGGCTCGGCACAAGCGCGGCGGGCTGGGCCGGGATCCCGTCGCGCGCCGCGCGCTGCTGGCACACGTCGGCACATACACGCTGGCCTTCGTGCCCGCCTTCGTGTGGCTCTGGGACAGCCTCGGCCCGGGCGTGTTCGCCATGGCGGCGCTCGTCGCCGGCACCCACCTGATCCAGGACGACGGCCGGCTGCTCGAGGCCTACGTGCGGACCGTGAAGCGCACCTCGACCGAGAACCACGCGACGCTGATGATCGCTGTCGACCAGACCTTCCACGCGCTGGTGCTGTTCGCGCTGGCGCTCGTGGCCGCGGGATGAGCGACGGCCGCGCCCGCGAGGCCTCGTGTTAAGGGCTCTGACCCCTAGCGCGCATTGGCGCGTCGGGCTGCTTGGGCAATAAAAGGTGGACCCGAACGCGCTTCGGAACTCGTTCATGTCGACTTAGCGGTTCCAGCGACCGCTAACTCGACAACGGACGCCAAGACCGGCCGCACGGGGAGCGCCGCGGCAGCCCGTCCGACCCCTTATAGCCCGCCGTTGGCCCGAGCCCCAAGGCGCGTCATCCAGAGGGACATGCATTTGGACTCACTCACTGACGGCTCAGACCCCGGAAGCGTGTCGACTTTCTGTGCGTGGGGGACAAGAAGTCGACAAGCTTTGGGGTTAAGGGGTCAGACCCCAGCGGGAACATTTGGGCGCGTCGCGCTGGCTGGGCAATAGAGGGTGGGGCCCGAAACCCGCTCCGAAACTCGTTCATTGTCGAGTTAGAGGTCCCAGCGACCGCTAACTCGACAACGGACGCCGAATCCAGCCGCACGGAAGCGCCGCGGCAGCCCGTCCCACCCCTTATAGCCCGCCGTTTTTTGTTAAGGGTCAGACCCCGCGCGGGCTGGCGGCGCGCCCTACGGCTTGACGAGATCCGGCTTCGCGAACGCCGAGGCGTTCGGGATGATCGCGCTCGCGTCGACCTCCAGCCAGTCCTCGAGCAGGCCGCGGTAGACGCCGCGAAAGTCCGAGGTGTTGCGCAGGTTGTCGTCGCTGTCGAGGTTCACCAGTCCAGGGAAGGTGCCGATCATCGTGCCCTTCGCCTGGGCGCCCATGACGAATCCGGTCCCCGCTGCGCCGTGATCGGTCCCCGACCCGTTCTCGTTCGGACGGCGCCCGAACTCGCTCCACATGTGCGTGAGCACGCGGTCCGCGAAGCCGCGCGACTCGAGGTCGCGCTGGAAGGCGAGCAGGCTCTCCGTGGCCATCTGCAGATCGCCCGGCAGGTTCGCGGCCTGGTCTGAGTGCGTGTCATAGCCGCCGTTTGCCTCGAGCGCCACGACCTTGAGTGGGAGGCCGGCGGCCAGCATCGCCGCAAGCGCCGCGAGCCGGCGCGCGAAATCGCTGTTCGGGTAGGTCACCGGCGACGTGTAGCCGTCCTGGAAGGGCTCGAGCTGCGCGCGCAGCCGGCCCGTCGCGGCCACCTGATCGCGCGCGTAGCGAAGCCCGGCGTCCGCGGTGGCGGGCACTCCGAGGTCGCCGAAGGCGTCGAGCATCGTGTCCTCGGGCTGCCCCCACACGCCGGGCGACCAGAAGTCGTACTGATCGGGCCGCGACACGCAGGCCACCGGCACGTTCTGCGCGGCCAGCGAGGGCGAGAGGTCCCAGCCGAGCGAGAGGCCCTGCAGGGGGTTGTCGGCCGTGCCGTGCTGGTCGAGGTAGCGGCCGAGCCACCCCCAGCGGGCGTGCGGGTTGACCTCGCCGACCTCCCAGTAGTGGCGGCTCGTGAAGTGCGACTGGTTGGCGTCGTCGTAGCCGATCGCCGGCAGGACCGAGAGCTTGCCCTCCGAGTGGAGCGTGCCGAGGCTGCTCACCGACGGATGCCAGCGCAGGCTCGTGTCCTCGGTGAAGGCCGTGCCCTGTCCGGAGGGGAGTCCGAGCGTCGGGCGCAGGGTCGAGTAGCGGGAATGGCTCGACGGATTGGGTGCGAGCAGCGTGAGCGAGTCCACACCGCCTGAGAAGAACACCGAGACGAGCACCTTCTGGTCGCCCGCCTGTGCCGCCGCCGCGGCGATGCCCTCCTCGAAGGCCTTCGGTCCGAGCGAGGTCGCGCCGTAGACGGCGAGCGCGAGGCCGCTCGTGCGCGATATGAACGAGCGCCGTGTGAGGCCGGTCCCGGCGGGCATCGGCATGCCGGGTTCGATCGCCGGCAGGCCGCGGCCCGCCTCGGCGGCCAGCTTGCGCAGCGCCTGGGAGCGGGAGAAGTCGTTGCAGCCGCAGTTCGCCATGTGTGCTCAGCTCGTCTGGAGGTCGGGGGAGAAGAACAGGAGGTGGCGCAGGGCGTTCTGGCGCATGCCGCGGAAGTAGACCTGCTGCCAGTCCGCCAGCGAGCCCGCCACAGCGGCATTGGCGTAGCCGGTCAGGACGCTCACGGTCTCGGGCGTCAGAGCCGGGTCGCCCCAGAACGAGCGCGCGAGCCCTACGGCGGCGTCGGCCGTCTCGGCCGGATCCCAGCCCTCGATCTCAGAGTCGCCGAGGTGGCGGCCGTTGAGCCCGTAGCCCACGATCTCCCAGCGCCCGCGCACCGTGCTCGTGTCGAGCCAGCGGTCGTCGTTCCAGCCCGACACGTCGGGCGGGTAGAAGAGCCGCTGCCCGGCGCCCTCCATCAGCCACACCCACGCCTCGGTGTCTATCGCTCGGCGCAGCGCGCGCAGCATCCCGGCCACGAACACGGCCGGCGGCTTGACCATCCGCGGGCCCTCGTGGAGCTGCGGGTGGAGCAGGATGGCCTCGAGCACCGGGCGCACCTGGTAGCCGCTCGAGACGTAGAGCTGCGCGAGCGCCGCCAGGTCGCCGGCCGAGGGCGCGACGGGGATGAAGTAGCTCCAGAGCTTGCCGATGAAGTAGCTCGGGTGCATTGGGTGGCGCACGCAAATGGCGGTCGCTTGATCCCAGCGGTAGTTGCCGGTCTGGCCGAAGATCGTCTTGGCGGTCGCGTCGTGGCGGCCTTCGACAAAGCGGAAGTTGTGGTAGCCGATCCCGTCGGCCCAGTCGTTGGCCCAGCCCGTGAGCGCCCGGGCGAGCTCGCGCACGTCGTCCTCGGTATAGGCGCCGCGGTCGGCCCCGAGCGTGAACAGCTCCATCAGCTCGCGCGCGTAGTTCTCGTTGGGGCTCCAGCGCGTGTTCTGGTCGAGATTGAGCCAGACGATCATCGCCGGGTCGGCGGTCACGTCGTGCAGGAGCTGGTCGAAGGACCCGAGGGCGTGGCGGCGGAAGAGCTCGTTCTGGGCGAGCATCAGGTTCTGCTGGCCGACGCCGTCGTTTGAGGTCGCAAACCAGTCGTGCCACAGCAGCGTCATGCGCTGCACGAGCGGCTGGCTCGTGCGCACCATGCGGTCGAGAAACCAGAGGTGGTCGTGGCCCCAGAGATCCTCGGGGGCAAGCGCCCCGCCGTCGCTGTCGGTCGGGGCTGCGCCGGTGAAGGTCTCGGCGCCTTCGGGACGCGTGAGCGAGGCCACCGCCTTGTGGAGGCCCATCGCCACAAGTGCCTCCGCATGACCCGGTGATGGGCCGAAGCCGGCGCGCCACAACAGTCGCTCGGCCTGGCGAATGCCAAACGCCCCGCCGTAGGTGGCCGTGGGAGAGCTCAGCTTGAAGTCGGGCGGCGTCGGCGGGACGGGCGGCGGCGGCACCGGCTGGGTCGGCGGACGGCGCAGCGGCTTGCGGCGCTTGCGCTTGCAGGCGCGCCGGCGAACCTTGCGCCGGCGCCGCTTCGCATCCACCGCGTAGGGAGAGTCGGACTCCGAGCCGCGGGCACGGCGCTTGCGCGCCGGCTGGCAGCGCGGCTTGGTCTTCCGCTTGCGGCGCTTCTTGCGCCGGGCGGCGGCATCGGCCTGGGCGTCCACGATCGGCCTACTCGACCCTGACCGTGGTCTTCATGCCGAGCGCCTCGTGGCCCTCGAGCGAGCACCACAGCAGGTAGCGGCCCGCGCCGAGGGTTGTGTCCATCGTGAACAGCTCGAGCGACGGCGTCTCGGGCCACGTGTAGAGCGGCTCGTGCGAGCCGTCATCTGGGCTGATCACGAGGTTATGCGGATCCTCGCCCCAGTTGCGCAGCTCGATCGTCTGGCCGCCGGCCCCGAGCGCGGCGCGCGAGGGCGCGAGCGTGAACTCGCGAGCGGTGACCGACATCGAGTGCCCGAGCGGCGGCGGGGTGGGATCGCCGGGCGGGTCCCCCGGGCCGGGACCGGGGCCCGGACCGGGATCGCCGGGCGTGGGTGCAGGTCCGGGCGAACCCCTGCGCTGCTTCAGGGCACGACAGCTCTTCGGCCGTCGCTTGGCCGGCTTGCGGGCGCAGCGGGCGCGATGGCGGCAGCGCTTGCCCTTCTTGCCGGATGCACAGCGCTTCTTCTTCTTGGCGGCGTCCGCGCCCTGGCGGTCGCCCGCAACGCCGTCGGTCGAACCGACGGCCGTTGCGCTCGCCAGCGCGAAGGCGACGAGGACGACGAGAGCGATGCGCGCCCTCACGGGTCGATCAGGGCATAGCGCGGCAGCGAATCCGCGCCGGGGATGATCGGCCCCGCGTCGACGTTCAGCCAGTCCTCGAGCAGCGAGCAGTAGACGCCGCGGAAGTCCGAGGTCGCCCTCAGGTTGCCGCCGCCGTCGAGCCCCGCGCCGCTCAGGCCGGGGAACGTCTCGACCATCGTGCCGTTCGCCTTGTTGCCGATCAGGAAGGAGATTCCGCCGGCGCCGTGGTCTGTGCCCGAGCCGTTCTCGCGCCCGCGCCGGCCGAACTCGCTCCAGACGTGGAGGAGCACGCGATCGGCGATGCCGCGCGTCTCGAGGTCGCGCTGGAATGCGAACAGCGTGTCCGAGATCGTGGTGAGGTTCGCCGGCAGCGTCGTCGCCTGGTCGGCGTGGGTGTCATAGCCGCCCGCGGCCTGCACGGAGACGACCTTGAGCGGCAGCGGTGAAGCCAGCAGCGCCGCCAGAGAGGCCATCCGACGGCCGAAGGTGTTGTTCGGATAGCCCGTCGCCGGCGTGCCCACCGAAGCGGACAGCTGCTCGCGCAGGCTCGAGGTCGTGGCGGTGGCCTCGCGAGCCTTGCCGAGCTCGGGGTCACCGGTCGAGAGGCCGCCCAGCGCTCCGAACTCCTGCAGCATCGGCGTCGCGACCGGCGAGTTGACGCCGTTCGCCGTGAAGCTGTAGTTGGACAGGTCGGACACCGCGGCCACCGGCTTGCTGGCCGTCGCCAGGGACGGAGCGAGCTTCGAGTCGAGCGCCAGTCCCTGGAGCGGGTTGTTGGAGCTCCCGTGCTGGTCGATGTAGCGGCCGAGCCAGCCGACCTGACCCTGGGGGTTGGTCTCGCCGACCTCCCAGTAGTGGCGGCTCGTGAAGTGCGACTGGTTTGGGCTCGCGTAGCCGATGCACGGCAGCACCGTGACCTTGCCCTCGCCGTGGAGCGTGCTCAGCTTGTCGGTCTCGGCCGCCCATTGGAGGCGCGAGTCTTCGGCGAACACGCGCGAGGGGTCCGGGGGCAGCGCGAGCGTGGGTCGAAGGGTCGTGTAGGCCGCGTCTCCGGTCGGCGCCAGGACGCTCAGCGAGTCGATCCCGCCCGACAGGAAGACCGAGACGAGCACCGCGTCGGCCGGTCCGGCCGCCATGGCGTCCTCGATGCCCTCCTCGAACGCGCGCGGGCTCATCGAGGCCGCGCCGTAGACGGCCATGGTGAGGCCCGCGGAGCGCAGCAGGAAGGAGCGGCGGTCGAGGCCGGTGCCCGCCGGCAGCGGCATTCCGGGCTCGATCGACGGGAGGCCCCGTCCGGCCTGCGCGGCAGCGCCGCGAAGCATCTCGGCGCGCGACCAGCCCGAGCAGGCGCAGGCCGCCAGGCCGTCGGAGGGTGTGCCCGGATTGATCGGCTTGCTCATGGTCAGCCGGTCTGGAGGTCGGGGGAGACGCCGATCAGCTGCATCAGCGCGTTCTGGCGGTAGGCGCGGTATTGCGACTTCTGGGTCTGGCTGGATGGCTCGGTGAAGCAGGTCTGGGCGAAGCCGAGCAGCGACGCGCGGCTCTCGGCGGTCAGGCTCGGCCCGGCCCAGAAGTCGGTCGCCTTCTGCAGCGCCGTCTCGGGGGCCTCGGTGCGGTCGTAGGTGCTCTGCGACGCGCCAGCCACGTAGCGGTCGCTCAACACCCGCGAGACCATCTGCCAGCGCCCGCGGATCGTGCTCGTGTCAAGCCAGCGCGTGTCGTTCCAGCCCGACACGTCGGGCGGGTAGAAGAGCCGCTGCCCGGAGATGTCGCTGAGGTTCACCCACTCGGTGGTGTCGATCGCGCGCCGCACCGCCCGCAGCAGGCCGGCGTTGAACACCACCGGCGGCTTGATCATGCGCGGCCCCTCGTAGAGCAGCGGGTGCCGGAGGATCGCCCGGACCACCGGCAGGACCTGGCGGCCGGACTGGACGTAGAAGGTCGCCAGGCGCGCCGCCTCGTCGGCCGGCAGTGGAACCGCCACGAAGTAGCTCCAGAGCTTCGCGACGAAGAACGAAGCGTGCAGCGGGTGGTGGACGCACATGCGATAGGCGTCCTCCCAATTGAAGTGGCCCGTCTGCCCGAAGACCGTCTTGTTGCCGGTGTCCCAGCGGTTGGGGTCGAAGCGAAAGCTGTGGTAGCCGATGCCGTCGGTGTAGCTGCGCGTCCAACCCGACAGCGACCGCGCCAGCTCGCGTACCTCGGTCTCCGTGTAGGCGCCGCGGTCGGCGCCCAGCGTGAACAGCTCCATCAGCTCACGCCCGTAGTTCTCGTTGATGGCGCCGCGGCGGTTCTCGGTGGTGTTGAGGAACACGCACATGGCCGGGTCCATCGTCACCTCGCGCACGAGCTGCTCGAAGGAGCCGCGACCGGCGCGGACGAACAGCTCGTACTGGTCGAGCATCAGGCGCTGGTTCTCGACCTCGTTGTTGGAGGTGGCGAACCAGTCGTGCCAGATCAGGGCCATGCGCTGCACGAAGGGCTGGTTGGTGCGGACCATTCGATCGAGCCAGTACAGGTGGTCGTGGCCGAAGAGGTCCTCGGGCTCGAGCGCGGCGCCGGTGGGGCTGGTGCGCGGCTCGGCTCCGGTGAACAGCTCAGGGCCCTGGGGCGAGACCAGCGACTCCACAGCCGCGTCGACTCCCATCGCCGCGAGCGCCTCGGGCCAGCCCGGCGACGGGCCGAAGCCCGCGCGCCAGAGCAGGCGCTCCGCCTGGGCGCGCCCGAACGGCCCGGTGTAGAGCGCGATCGGCGACGGGTAGCGAACCGGAGCCGGAGGCGGGCTCGGCGGCGGCGGGGTCGGCTGTGCCACCGGACGGCGGGGGCGGCGCTTCCTCTTGCGTGGCTTGCACCGATCCGCGCGCTTGGTGCGCTTCTTGCGGCGCGCGCTCGACTCGACCTGAGGGTCGAAGTCGTAGCCAGCCTGCGAGGAGCGCTTCGCTCGCGGCTTTCGCCGCCGGGAAACCTTGCAGCGCGGCCGAGTCTTGCGCTTGGGGCGCTTTCTGGTCAGAGCCACCGTGTGGTGCCATCGCCCTTTGCCTACCCCGGCTTACGTGTGCCCGCCGCGGCTAGGACATACGTCTAGCCCAGCCGATCGAGGCGCTCGACGATCGTTCGCGCGTGGCGTACGAAAGCCGCCGGATCGAAGACCACGTCGAGGTCGAGATCCGGTGCGGCGGCGCCGAGCAGCTCGCGAAAGTGCGTGCCCGTCTCCCAGGCCTGCTGGGCGTTCTCCTGGACGATTCGATAGGCCTCGTCGCGCGAGCGGCCCGCCTCCACGAGGGCCAGCAGCGCCCGCTGGGAGTAGAGCGCGCCGTGGGTGGCCTCGAGGTTCGCCAGCATGCGGTCCTCGTGCACGACCAAGCCGTCCACCACGCGGATGGCCAGGTGCTGGGCGTAGTCGAGCAGGATCGTGGCGTCCGGAAGCGCGACGCGCTCGGCCGACGAGTGCGAGATGTCGCGCTCGTGCCAGAGCGCGACGTTCTCGAGGCCGGTCTGCGCGTATCCGCGCAGCAGCCGGGCGATGCCGGTGATGCGCTCGCAGACGATCGGGTTGCGCTTGTGCGGCATCGCCGACGAGCCCTTCTGGGTACCGATCCGGAAGGGCTCCTCGGCCTCGCGCACCTCGGTGCGCTGAAGGTGGCGGATCTCGGTGGCGAAGCGCTCGAGGCCGGCGCCTGCAAGCGCGATCGCCTCGAGCAGCTCGGCGTGGCGATCGCGCGGCACCACCTGGGTCGATACGTCTTCGCGGCCGAGCCCGAGCCGCGCGAGGACGGCCGCCTCGATCTCCGGCCCGTTGGCCGAGTAGGTCCCGACGGCGCCGGAGAGCGCTCCCACCGACACGCCCTCCACGGCGCGCTCGAGCCGGCGCAGATTGCGCTGCGCCTCGAACGCGAAGCCGGCCAGCTTGATCCCGAAGGTGGTCGGCTCGGCCTGGATCCCGTGGGTGCGGCCGGCGCAGAGCGTGTCGACGTGCTCGCGCGCACGGCGGATCAGCGCGTCGCGGTAGTCGCAGGCCCCACCGGCCAGCATCAGGCCGGCCTGCGAGAGCTGCATGGCAAGCGCGGTGTCGAGCACGTCCGAGGAGGTCAGGCCGTGATGGACCCAGCGCCCGGCCGGGCCTACCGATTCGGCGACGACGTCGACGAACGCGGCGACGTCGTGGTCGGTGACCTGCTCGCGTTCCTTGACGGCCTGCAGGTCGAACGAGGCCTGGTCGCGGATCGCGTCGGCGTCGGCCTCGGGCACGGTCCCCTGCTCGGCCAGCGCGTCGACCACGGCCAGCTCGACGCTCAGCCAGCAGTCGAGCTTGCGCTGCTCGGCCCACACCGCTCCCATCTCGGGGCGTGTGTAGCGCTCGATCAAGGCGCCCTCAAACGCTCAGGATGCGCGCCGCGAGCACGGCCGCGTTCTTCGGGTTGTCCACGCCCACCGACGCCACCGGCACCCCCGGGGGCATCTGCGTGACGGCGAGCAGGGCGTCGAGGCCTCCGGCGACAGAGGTCTTCGAGGTGAGCGGCACGCCGATCACCGGCAGGTCGCAGTGAGCGGCGACCACGCCGGGCAGCGCCGCGGACAGCCCGGCCCCGGCGATGATCACGCGCAGGCCGCGCATGCGCGCGTTCTTTGCGTACTCGGCCACCGTGTCGGGTTCCCGGTGGGCGCTCATCACGCGCATCTCGTGGCGGATACCGCGCTCGTCGAGTTCGGCGGCCGCCTTCTCCATCAACGGCATGTCGCTCTTCGAGCCCATCACGATGCCCACCAAGGGGCCGTCGTCGACGTCGAGGTCGTCGAACTGGTGCTCGACCTCGGTCTGGATCACCGGAGGAGCGCTGCTGAACTCGCCGGCCTCGCTCACGCCTCGACCCTATCGACCGCCCGGGCCGCGATGTCGCTGCGCATCTGGCGCCCGTCGAACTCGATCCGCTGCGCCCCGGCGTAGGCGCGGTCGCGCGCCTCCCCGGGACCTGCCCCGAGCGCGGTCACGCAAAGCACGCGGCCGCCTGCCGTCACGACCTCGCCGTCGCGCTCGGCGGTGCCCGCGTGGAAGACCTCGACGCCCGCGGCGTCGTCGAGCCCTGAGATCACGTCCCCCTTCGAGGAGGACTCCGGATAGCCGCGCGAGGCCAGCACCACGGTCACGCCCCACTCGGGCGCCCACTCGGGCTCGGCCCCGGCCAGGCCGCCGGGCCGCGTCGAGGCCTCGAGCAGGTCGAGCAGGTCGGACCGCAGGCGGGGCAGCACCGCCTGGGTCTCCGGGTCGCCGAAGCGCGCGTTGTACTCGAGCACCTTCGGCCCGGCGGCGGTCATCATCAGCCCCGCGTAGAGCACGCCGTGGAAGGGTGTGCCTCGGCGGCGCAGCTCATCGACGATCGGCGCATGCACGGCGTCCGCCAGCTCCTCGGCGCGCTCGGCATCCACGCCGGGCACGGGCGAGTAGCTGCCCATGCCGCCCGTGTTGGGACCCAGGTCGCCGTCGAAGATCCGCTTGTAATCCTGCGCCGGTGCGAGCGGGATCGCGCGCTCGCCGTCGCACAGGCACAGCAGGGACAGCTCCTCGCCTTCGAGGAACTCCTCGAGCACGACCTCGGTCTGGCCAAAGCGCCGCTCGGCGAAGAACACGTCGAGCGCGACGCGGGCCTCGCGCTCGTCCTGGGCGATGATCACGCCCTTCCCGGCCGCCAGCACGTCGGCCTTGAGCACCGCGGGATAGGAGGCGCACGCGATGTGTGCGGCGGCCTCGTCGCGGTCGCGAAGGAGGACGTGCGATGCGGTCGGCACGCCGCTCGCCTTCATCAACTCCTTGGCATAGGCCTTCGAGCCCTCGATGCGAGCGGCGGCCTTCGACGGTCCGAACGCGGCGATGCCGGCCGCTGCGAGGTCGTCCACCAGCCCGGCGACCAGCGGGGCCTCCGGTCCGACGACGACGAAGTCGACCTCTCGCTCGCGCGCGAGGGCGACCAGATCGTCGTCAGCCAGACACTCGATCCCGTCGCGAGCGATGCCCGCGTTGCCCGGCGCCGCCAGCAGCTCGGGCCGCCGCGGGCTGCGCCCGAGCGTGCGGACCAGCGCGTGCTCGCGCCCTCCGGCGCCGACGACCAGGACGCGGGCGGTCATCCTCTAGAGCGCGGCGATGAAGTCGTCGACCGGAATCGCGGTGAGGGTCTCGTAGCGCGCCGTCCCGCGCGAGCCGAGCTCCAGCGACACACGTGCGACCGTCTTCTCGTCCGGCGCCTCGACGATGTTCACGAAGTCGTACTGGCCGAGCACCGCCCACTGCGCCTTGACGGTCACGCCGAGCTGCTCGATCTCCTTGTTGACCTCGCGGATCCGCGATGGATTGCTCTTCAGGGTCTGCACGCCCTCCGGGGTGAGGGTGGACAGCATCACGAATGTCGGCACCGCGTCGTTCCTCCTTGGTCGGTGTTGCTGTATCGGAATCTAGCTCGCTCGCGCGATCGGCGGGAGCGCGCTAGCCTCGCCTTCCCCGCGCAGCACCGACCAGGAGGACTCGCATTCATGAAGCGCTCGATCGCCGTTGTGGCGACCACCGCCGCGGCCGCGCTGTTGGCACCGGCCGCCCAGGCGGCGACGCTGGCGGTCGATCCGGTGCGACCGTGCTACCGCGAGACGGACACCGTCCTTCTGCCGGGCTCGGGCTTCACCGCCAACGCGAGAGTGGACTTCTCGAAGAACGGCTCGATCCTGCCGGTGGACCCGCCGATCCTGGCGGACCCCGCCGGCCTCGTTCAGGCGACGCTCACGCTCCCGGGCCTGCTCGAGGGCCAGCAACGGCTCTCCTACATGGCGACGGACTCCGTCAACCCGGCCAACACCGGCGAGGTCAGCCTGCTCGTGACCGCGACCGACATCGTCCTATCGCCCGAGCACGGCAAGCCGGCGCGGCTTCTGACGATTCGGGGGCGCGGCTTCTTCAACGGTGGGAAGCGACTCTGGGCGCACATCGTGCGGACCGGCGGGAGCGGGAAGGCGCGCAACGTGAAGATCGGCAAGATCAAGGGCGCCTGCAAGAAGGTCAAGGCCCGCAAGCGGATCTTCTCCGGGGGGGCCGCGCCCGGCGTCTACACGGTCCAGTTCGACGCTTACAGGCGCTACAAGAAGGGCCGCTCGGTCAAGTCGACCTACAGCGTCACGATCTTCCGCACGGTCCGTCCCGCGGCGTCCGGCAGCTGGCGCCGACTCGGCTAGCGGCTAGCCGGGCCACTCGGCGGTCAGCGCGAACGGGCCGGCGGGCGCCCGCTCGCCCGGCGCGCGGTGGACCGTCAGGGTGACGAACTCCACCGGCCGGCGGCGACACCACTCGATGCCGTAGCCGCGGCCGTTGCGAAGCGCCCGTCCGGCGGCGAAGTCGCGCGTCTCGGCTTCGACCACGTAGGCGGCGTTCGCCGGGGCGGCGAGGCGCAGCGACACATCGCCGTCGAGGGTCAGGCGGATCTTGAACTTCCGCGCCCCGCGCCCTGGACCGAGCCGCCCGCGGAACGTCCGCGAGCGATTCCCGGTCCAGGGGCGCAGCACATCGCGGCGGATGGCCGCGATCGCGGAACGGCCGGGACGCATCAAAGGGTTGTACTGCCAGGGCACTGACGGGTAGTGCACGTGGGCGTAGCCGTCGGCGAAGCCCTCGCCGGGATCGTCGAGATAGTGCCTGCCCTGGTTGCCCGGAAACAGCTCCCCACTCTCGACGTGGGTGCACACGCGCACGGCACTCGCCCAGTGCTTTGCGCCCCAGTCGAGCGCGTCCCACGGGTTGTTGTAGCGCCAGCTCGCCACGTGGTGGCCGTATTCGTGGGTGAGCGGATACTCGACCGGGATGCCGTCCACGTTCTCGCCGGGCACGTACATGCGGGCCTCGTTGATCGCGTAGCACGCCACCACCCGAGGGTCCCCGCCGCAGAGACGGACGATCTCGGCCGGCGTGCCGACGTAGACGCCCAGCCCCCCGAGCTCCGCGCCGTGCAGGCGCGATGCCAGGAAATCGACGAGCGCCTGGTCTGTCGCCGGGTCGTCCGGATAGGAGGGCGAGACCTCCACCTCCACCCGGTAGCCGTCAGAGCTCGAGTAGACGCGCGCGTGGGTGCGTGCGCGCGCCGCATGCATCACCGGCACCTCCTTGGCGACCACGGCATCGCGGACCTGCCCGAGCTGCGCACCCGCCGGGAGCGGACCGGCGCTCGGCACGTCGCGCTGGCGGGCGGCGGCCGAAAGCGGAAATGCGAGCAGCACGGCGGCCCCTGCCGCCGTGGCGAAGGCGATAGGGCGACAGAAGAGCAAGGCCACGACAAGACCAACGTAACCCGGCTTGAGTGCCTTAGACCAGGACTGGACGCCTGTACTACGGCATGACCCCGTTCGGGCGTAAGCCTTCCCCGGTTAGGGTTAGTACATCGCGCTGCCGACGCCGGCCTTGGAGAGCGTCAGCTCCCCGTCGGCGGCGTCGACCCTGACCACGTCGCCGGGCGCGAACTCGCCCTCCAGCAGCTTGAGGGCCAGGCGATCGACCAGCCGCTTCTGGATCACGCGCTTGAGCGGGCGCGCGCCGTAGGTTGGGTCATAGCCCAGATTCCCGAGCAGCTCGCGGGCGTCCTGGGTCAGCTCGACCTCGACTCCGCGCTCGCGCACCCTCGCGATCAGCTTCTCGACCTGGAGCTCGACGATCTGGCCGATCTCCTCGCGCGAGAGCTGGTGGAACTCGACGATCTCGTCGAGGCGGTTGACGAACTCCGGCTTGAAGGTCGCGCGTACGCCGTCGAGTCCGCCGGCGACGTTCGAGGTCATGATCAAGACGGTGTTCTTGAAGTCGACCGTGCGGCCCTGGCCGTCGGTCAGCCGGCCGTCGTCCATCAGCGCCAGGAGCACGTTGAACACGTCGGCGTGAGCCTTCTCGATCTCGTCGAGCAACACGACGCTGTAGGGCCGGCGCCGTACCGCCTCGGTCAGCTGGCCGCCCTCCTCGTAGCCGACGTAGCCGGGCGGCGCCCCGACCAGCCGCGACACAGAGTGCTTCTCCATGTACTCGGACATGTCGATGCGCACCATCGCCTGCTCGGAGTCGAACATGAACTCGGCCAGCGCGCGAGCCAGCTCGGTCTTGCCGACCCCGGTCGGGCCGATAAACAGGAAGGTGCCGATCGGGCGATCCGGGTCCTGGAGCCCGGCGCGCGAGCGCCGCAGTGCGTTCGAGACTGCATCGACGGCGGCGTCCTGACCGATCACGCGGTCGTGCAGGCGCTCCTCCATCTTGATCAGCTTCTCGACCTCGCCCTCCATCAGCCTGGAGACGGGGATGCCGGTCCAGTTGGCCACCACCTCGGCCACGTCCTCCTCGTCGACCTCCTCCTTGAGGAAGGTCACGTCCGCCTGTAGGTCGCGAAGGCTCGCCTCGCGCTCGACCGCCTCCTGCTCGAGCTTGGGGATCTCGCCATAGCGCAGCTCGGCGGCGCGCTGAAGGTCGGCGTCGCGCTCGGCGCGCTCGGCCTCGCGATGGGCCTGCTCGAGGCCCTCCTTCGCGGAACGGATTCCCTCGATCGCCTGCTTCTCGCCCTGCCAGTGCGCCTTCATCTCGTTCGAGCGCTCGCGCAGGTCGGCCAGCTCGCGCTCGATCGCCTCGCGGCGGGCGACCGAAGCGTCGTCCTTCTCCTTCTTCAGCGCCTGCAGCTCGATCTCGAGCTGCTGGATGCGGCGCTCGACGGCGTCGATCTCGGTGGGCATCGAGTCGATCTCGATGCGCAGCCGCGAGGCCGCCTCGTCGATCAGGTCGATCGCCTTGTCGGGGAGGAAACGGTCGGCGATGTAGCGGTGTGAGAGCGTCGCCGCGGCGATGATCGCCGAGTCCTGGATGCGCACGCCGTGGTGGACCTCGTAGCGCTCCTTGAGCCCGCGCAGGATGGCGATCGTGTCCTCGACCGAGGGCTCCCTGACCATCACGGGCTGGAAGCGGCGCTCGAGCGCGGCGTCCTTTTCGATGTGCTTGCGGTACTCGTCGAGCGTGGTCGCACCAACTGCGCGAAGCTCGCCCCGCGCCAGCATCGGCTTGAGCAGGTTGGCGGCGTCGACCGCGCCCTCGGCGGCGCCTGCGCCAACGATGGTGTGGAGCTCGTCGAGGAACAGGATGACCTGGCCCTCCGCGTCGGCGATCTCCTTCAGCACCGCCTTGAGCCGGTCCTCGAACTCGCCGCGGTACTTGGCACCCGCGATCAGCGAGCCGATGTCGAGCGCGATCACGCGGCGGTCGCGCAGCGAGTCGGGGATGTCCCCGGAGACGATGCGCTGGGCGAGGCCCTCGACGATCGCGGTCTTGCCGACGCCGGGCTCGCCGATCAGGACGGGGTTGTTCTTGGTACGCCGAGAGAGCACCTGGATCACGCGGCGGACCTCGTCATCGCGCCCGATGACCGGGTCGAGCTTGCCCTGCTCGGCCAGCTGGGTCAGGTCGCGCCCGTAGGTCTCCAGCGCCTGGTACTTGTCCTCCGGGTTCTGGTCGGTTACGCGGTGGGGCCCCCGGACCTCCTGAACGGCTTCGGCGAGCTGGTCGCGCGAGGCGCCGGCGTCGATACGCGGATCGGAGGCGAGCGCCAGCAGCAGGTGCTCGGTCGACACGTACTCGTCGCCCATCCCGCGGGCCGCCTCCTCGGCGCCCTTGAGCAGGTCGATCAGCTGCGATCCGAGAGCAGGCGCCGAGGAGGCGTCGCCGGTCACCCTCGGCAGCGCGTCGGCAGCCTCGTTGGCGCGCCGGCGCACGCGCTCGGGGTCGGCCCCGGCGCGGCGCAGCACGGGAACCACGATCCCGCCCTCTTGCTCGAGCAGGGCGAGCAGCAGGTGCACGGGCGTGACCTCGGGATTGCGGCGAGCGCCGGCGAGCCGCTGCGCGACGGCGAGGGCCTCCTGGGACTTGACTGTGAAGCGATCGGCTTGCATAGAAAATCTAAGTGGTTATATAGCAGATCGTGGCGCCTGCCCACTACGCGACCGCGGCGCGAACGGCGCCCGTCATCAAGCCCGCGGCGGCAACGTCGCCAATGCCCTCGCTGTCGAGACGCTTCCAGGTCCAGAAGTCGAGCGCGAGCGCCACGGCCGCGCGCACGGTCCGCCGCGGCCTCGGGCCGGCCGCAAAGCCGGCGGCCAGGGCGTCGGCGAGCGCGGCGGCCCTGACGTCCGCGGTGGCGGCCATGAGGGCGTCCAGCGGCGGGATGCTCGCGCGGTCGCGGCGGACGTTTGCCGACGTTCGCTCGGTGCGGCGGTACCAGGCATAGAGCTCAGTGAGCACGGCTTGGAGGCGCTCGCTCGGGTCGGTGATCGCAAACGCGCCGGAGGGGTCGGGCGGCGGGTTTTGCTCCAGGAAATGGGCCTGGCAGGCGGCGAACAGGTCGGACTCTTCGGGAAAGTTGTTGTAGACCGTCAGCCGCTGCACGCCCGCGCGGCGCGCGATCTCGGCGATCGTCGTCCGCGCCGGCCCGACCTCCTCGTGGAGCTCGGCCGTGGCGGCCGCGATGCGCCGTCTCGTCTCGGCCTGGCCCTTGGCGCGAGCCTTCAGCTCATACTTCCTAGTTTGGGTTGACATGCCGTTCAGTCAATTGTACCATCGCCCCCGATGACTGAACGCAGTGTTAACTCAAAGGAGATCGCATGCAGGCCGTCAGCCCACACAAGGTCGAAGCCTCCGATGGAGAGCGCGCCGACCTTCCGGGTCTTGGAAACCGCTACGTCCTGAGCGGCGAGGAGTCGGAAGGCCGCTTCGCCCTGATCGAGCACACCATCCCCCCGCGGACGTTGGCGGCGCCGACGCACGTACACGAGCACGAGGACGAGTACTCGTTTGTGCTCGCCGGGCGCATGGGCGCGCAGATCGGGGACGAGGTCGTCGAGGCGGGACCGGGAGAGCTCGTCCGCAAGCCGCGCGGCATTCCGCACGCCTTCTGGAACCCCGGCGACGAGGAAACGCGCGTACTCGAGCTGATTTCGCCCGCCGGCTTCGAGCGGTACTTCGCCGAGCTGGCTCCGCTGCTGAGCGTCGAGGGCGAGCGCGACTTCGTCGCGATGGCCGCGCTCCAAGAGCGCTACGCGCTCACGATGGACTTCGAGAGCATCGAGCCGCTCATGCGCAGCCACGACCTCGTGGCGTAGACGCCGCCCACGCGACCGAGCGATAGCCCTCGATGAAGGCCAGCCGCATGCGGGCGCTGTACTCGCCGTGAAGGTCGGCCTCGCGGCCGAGCAAGCGGTGGCGGGCGTGCAGCAGCGCGGCCCGCGCCGCCAGTTCCAGGGTCGACTCGGATGGATCGGTGCCGCTCCAGAAGCGGTGCGGGCGCGGATAGATCGAGTCGAACACCGCGGCCGCTTCACCGGCGTTGCCCATCACCCGCCTGCGCTCTTCGAAACTCAGCGGATGGTCATGGACGGCCGCGGCGCCGGGTGCGTAGACCAACTCCATCCCGCGCTCGGCCAGGCGCAGGCCGAGCTCGTAGTCATCCCACGCCTCCTGCGCCAGCCGCTCGTCGAAGAGCCTGCCCTCGAGCAGGAAGGAGCGCTTGAGGGAGGTGTTGGCGGAGTACCAGAACGAGGGCGGGGGCGGCCCGGCCGTCGTGAACGACCAGCCGAACAGCTCGCCCGAGTCCTCGAGCCAGCGGCGAAAGCGCGATCCTCGAAGCTCCGGTGGAAAGTAGCCCGGGCCGAGCGCAGCGACCTCGGCACGCGGGTGCTCGGCGTGCACCGCGAGGTGCTCCTCGAGCAGCGCCGGGCCCGGGACGAAGTCGTCGACCAGCAACAGAACGAGATCGCCCGTCGCCCGCTCGATCGCCCGGTTGAAGGCCGCCGCGCGCCCGCCCGCCTCGAGCGCGGGCGCGGCATGCAGCTCGTAGGCTCGGTCCCGCGGCGGAAGCGCGGCCAGCTCGGCCTCCAGCAGGTCGCCGCCGGCGGCGACGATGACCTCCTTGACGGCCTGGCCGGCGAGCGCATCGAGCAGCTTGCCGAGGGTCCCGTGATGGCCGACCGGCACGACCACGCTCACACTCGCGGCGGCCCGGCGCGCCCGGCGGCGCCGAACTCCCTGCCAGGCATCAGCCGGGGGCTCCGCCGACACGGCCAGGCGCACGTTGTCGCGCAGCAGCTCGAGCGCGTGAGCCGAGCTCCGCGCCAAGCACTCGCCCAAGCCGTCCGCTCCGCGGGCAATCCCGAGCTCCGGTGCCACGTCGAGCACCGCGTGCCCGGACGCGTGCTGGACAGTCAGCAGGCCGTCGGCGGACCAATGGAGGAGGTCGTCCTGCTGCACGCGCTCGGCCCAGCGCTCCATGAACGCCACGTAGTTGGGGGCGTCGCCCTCGAACTCGCGCCCTCTGGTGGCGCCCTCGAGGTGGTAGACGACGCTGTCCGGCGTGTAGCGGATCTCCCAGCCCTGCGCGCCGATGCGCAGGCAGAGGTCGATGTCCTCCCAGCCGTTGACGAAGCCGGTGTCAAAGCCGCCGACCTCCTCGAAAGCCTCGCGGCGGACGAGCATGGCCGCGGCCGTGACGGCCTGGAGGCGGCGCGGCCGGTTGACCGCCGGATGGCTCTCGTGGAAGCCCTCGTACAGGTGGCGGCCGTTCTTTTTTGCATCGAAGACCACGCCGGCGTGCTGAACCGTGTTGTCGGGCCAGAGCAGCTTGGCCCCGACGATCGCGGTACGGGGATGCGACTCGGCGCAGGCGACCAGGGCGTCGAGCCAGCCGGAGCTCGGCAGCGCGTCGTTGTTGAGGAAGATCAGGTAGCGCCCGTTCGCGGCAGCGGCCCCGTCGTTGCACGCGGCCGCAAAGCCCGACTGCTCGAGGCGCCGGATCTGCCGGACGTTGAGATCAGCCGCGCCGGAGGGCTCGCCGTCCTCGACCACGAGGATCTCCGTTCTGTCGAGGTGCTGCTCCTCGAGCGCCGCAATGCAGGCGCGGGTGAGCGCTTCGCGGCCATGTGCAGGGATGACCACTGAGCGCTCGACCGCCGAGCTGTTCATCCCCTAGCGGCTCCGCAGCCGGTGGCGCACCCGCCACCACAGCCGGGCCGCGCGGTACAGGCGAGTCGCCCGTAGCTCCGCAAGCTGCCCGTAAGCGAGCGTCGCTTCGGCCACCGCGCGATCGCGCTCCTCGCGTCCGCGCGCGAGCTCGCCCAGCAGCCGGCGGACCTCTTCGTCGCGCGCCGCGACCTGGCCGTGCGCCTCGTTCAGCAGACGGCGCAGCTCGCGCTCGCTCGAGGCCAGTGCCTCGACCTGCGCGCCGAGGCGGGTGACCATGGCCTGCTCGGCGTCATGCCGTTCGACTTCGACGCTATCCACCGCCGCGATCCTAAGCTCTCGGAATGAGCGACGTCTTTCATCTCACCCCGTCCGAGTCGGTCCGCGTCCGCAGTCACAGCGCCGAGGCGCTGGAAGTCGAGGGCAGCTGGGGCCCGCACGGCTCGCCGCCGCCCAAGCACTTCCATCCAGGTCAGGACGAGCGCTTCGAGGTGCTCGAGGGCCGGCTGTCCACGAGGGTCGAGGGGGTCGAGCGCGTGCTGTCGGCCGGCGACGTCCTCGAGATCCCACGCGGCGCCGTACACCAGATGTGGAACTCCGGCGGCGAACCCGTCCGCGCGCTCTGGCGCACCTCGCCCGCCGGGCGAACCGCCGACTGGTTCGCGGCGCTGTCGGGCCTGCTTGAGTCGGGCCGAGTGGGCAAGGACGGCATGCCCGGCCCGCTCGCGTTCGGCGCCTATCTGACCGAGTACTCGGACGTCTTTCGCCTGGCAGGCCCGCAGCCGGTCGTCCGTCCCGCGCTGGCCCTGCTCGGACTTCTCGGCCGCGCGAAGGGCTACCGGCCGCCGGCCGCCGCCTCGGGCGCGCCGGGCGCTCCGACCGGGTCCTGAGACAGCCGGTTGGCGAGGTAGACGGGGATGATCGAGAGCAGGATCACCCCCAGGCCGACCACATTCACGATCGGGAGTTGGTTCGGCCGCGAGTAGTTGGT
>JBEVKF010000085.1:0-19971 GCA_040509755.1 Thermoleophilaceae bacterium
GCCGATCGCGGCGAGGAAGCTGGCGGCGACGATCACGTTCACCCCGGGCACGCTCATCAGCCGCCTGATCTGTGGCGATTCGAGCGCGTCATGCGCGATCAGCCGCTCGACCGCGGCGAGCTCCTGGTCGAAGAACTCGATCCGGCACACGCAGCCATCGACGGTCTCGCGCTCCTCGAACGCCAGCTCCAGCCCGGCCAGCCACTTGCGGCCCTTGACTCCGAACAGGTCGCTGAACGGCGGCCGGCCGACCAGCTGGCGCATCAGGACCGCGTGGATCTCGTTCTTCGCGCGCGTGCGTGCCCTGACCAGCTGGCCGCGGCGCGCCAGTCGCCGGCGCAACACCCACGTCGCCCGGTCGGGCATCCAGACGGCGTCCAGCGACCCGGCCGCCAACAGCCTCGCGAGCGTGCGCGCGTCGAGCCGGTCGGTCTTGGCGCGCGCCTGGCGGATCCCCGTGTCCGACGGGCTCACGACCAGCACCTGCGCGACGTGCGGCTCGAGGATGCGCGCGATCTCCCACGCGTTGCCCGTCACCTCGAGCGCGACCCGATCGTCCGGGCCCAGGCTCCCCGCGAACAGCTCCAGCCGCTCCGGCGTGGTCGCGATCCGACCAGCGGAGCGCAGCTCACCGTCTTCGACGATCGCCACCTCGCAGAAATCGAGATGGACGTCCAACCCGACCGACCTCATCACCGCCTCCTTCGGCTCGCTCGACAAGACGGGAGACGCGGTGGGCAAACGACACCGACGGATCCGCGCTCGAAGCGCAACCGGACAAGTCGCAGGGGCGGCCACCGAAAAGCCCGGGCTCAACACGCCCATCGTCCAAGAACCGGCCTGCCCAACATGCGTTTCCCAAAGGCCCCTATCCCGGTCGCCCGACCCTAACCAACGGCCCGGGCTAGGAACAACAGCCCCCACGCGCGATTTTCATGCCCCGAAAAGCAGCAGTCCCACACCTAGACCGCCACCACGATCGGCGGCAGGGCGAGCCCGTGCGACCGGAATTCCGCCTGAAGGTGCAAGCGATGGCTCTCGCAACGCATGGAAGCGCCCCTACGGACGCCTGATGCCAGGCTCGGCGGCGGAGGCCGCTGGTCTACTCGATACCTATCTCGCCGCCGACAGAGACCCGGCAGCCACTCGTGCGCGGGCTTGTGTGTGCAGTCGATGGCCTTTAGGTTCTGCATGACGGTCCCGACCGTGAGGTACGCCGCATGCACGATATCGCGGAGTTCCTGAGAACCCACGACCCGTTCAGCGGACTCGACGAGGAGGCTTTGGAGCGGCTTGTCGAGCGGGTGGACGTGGAGGTCTTCGAGGCGGGGGCCACCATCTTCAAGCAGGGCGAGCGGTCGCGGGGCAGGGTGCTGGTGGTGCGACGAGGGGCGATCGAGGTGCTCGATGGCAGCCGGGTCCTCGACGTGCTCGGGGAGGGGGAGCTGTTTGGACACCCCTCGATGCTGTCGGGTCTGCCGTTCGGATTCGAGGCGCGCGCCCAGGCGGACAGCTGCTGCTATTCGATGGCGGCTTCCGATGTGATCCCGCTGCTGGCGCGGCGATCGAGCCTGTCGTATCTGACGCGGTCGTTGCTGCAGCGTCGCGAGCCGGGGGGTGCGGCCGCCGAGGCCGACGTCGCCAGCGCCGAAATGACACAGCAGCCGGCGAGGGCCCTGATACGTCGCGAGCCGGTGACCTGCGCGGCGGATCGCCCCCTTCGCGAGGTGGCCCGGCTGATGTCGGACGAGAACGTCAACTCGATGATCGTACGGGCGGAGAACGGAGAGCTGGGAATCGTCACGGACGGCGACCTGCGCTCCCGGGTTGTGGCCGAGGGGATGTCGGTAGACGCGCCAGTGGGCGAGGTCGTGTCGGGCCCCCTGACCACCGTCGGTGCGGATGCTGCCGGCGCCGACGTGATGCTGGCGATGCTCGACAACGACGTCCGCCACGTTGGCGTCCTCTCTCCCAGGGGCGAGTTGGTCGGAGTGCTCGGCGGCATCGACCTGGTGGCCGCCGAGGCACGCACGCCCTTTGCGCTTCGGCGCGAGATCACGGGGGCGCGGAACAAGGAGGAGTTGACTGAGGCGGCGCAGCGGCTGCGCTCCACGGTTGTCGCGCTGCATGCCACCAAGCTCCCTCCCCAGCAGATCGGCCGTGTGATCTCGGTCGTCGCCGACGCGCTGATCCGGCGCATGATCGAGCTGGCGATCGAGTCCAAGGGCAGGACGCCGGCGGAGTTCGCCTGGCTTGCGCTGGGCAGCCACGGCAGACGGGAGACCGTGCCCTCTTCCGACGTCGACTCGGGGATGGCCTGGAAGGACGAGTCCGAACAGGAGTCCAGCGGATCGGACCCGAGAGGCGTGATCGCTTCCGAGGGCGTTGTGGGCTACATGCGGACGATCGCCGCCGACGTGGAGGATTGCATCCGGGTCGTTGGCTGGCGTCTCGATCCACACGGCGTGACGGCGTCCGGTGAGTTCTCTGCCAGCTCGATTGACACATGGCGGCGGTCGATTGGGCGTTGGCTGCACGACCCGGGCGAGGAAAAGGTCCTGATCGCGACCTCGATCCTGCTCGACGGCCGCACGGTTTACGGACCGGCGGAGCTGGACCCGCAGGCGATCCTGCTGGAGCCCGCAAATCGCGCCAAGCTGGTGCCATCGATGCTCCGTCTTGCACTGGCGCAGAAGCTACCCACCGGATTCAGGGGCAACATCGTGGTCGAGAGCTCCGGCAAGCACAGTGGGACCTTCGACATCAAGCACGGCGGACTGCTTGCCGTCGTCGATATCGCCCGTTTCGGGGCACTGAAGGCCGGCGCAAGGGTCACGGGAACGATCGGGCGGCTGCGGACGGCGTCCGAGCTCGGAGCGATCGAGCCCGCCCATGCCCGGACGCTCGAGGAGGCCTACGATCTCTTCACTGCGCTCCGGCTCGAGCACCAGATTCAGCAGCTCGAGCGGGGAAACGAGCCAAATGACCATGTCGACCCGAAGGAGCTTTCAGAGCTCACGCGGCGATATCTGCGCGATGCATTCCACGAGGTCGCCGCCGTGCAGAAGTCGCTGTCGAGCGAGCGCGTCTGGGCAACCTGAGTTCTTGAGAAAAGCGCAATCGACTCGCCGAGCGCGCGCGTGTACGTCGACTCGAGTTCCCTCACCCTCAACGGTCTCGGACTGTGAGGCAACCGGCGGGGTAGCTGCCTTCCCTGCGGCGGAGGCGCGGGCATCGCATCCTTCCGCGTGACTGCTTCGCGCGATGAGCGACCGGCCACCGCTGCGTCACATCGCAAGGCCCGCGCTCGCAGGCATCGTCGGCGCGCGGCGCGCGTGAATGGGTGCTGATCACCTCGGTGTTGTCGATGCCCTGTAAATAGATCGATGTCACGCCAAGGTCGGCGTGCCCGAGCCGGGCGCTGGATCACGTTCAGCGGCACGCCCTCCCGGGCATTTCGACCGCGTGGGCCTGGCGCAGTTAGTGTGGCGCAAACCGGCGCCTGACCCCGGCCGCCACCGCGAGCTGGCGAAGCTGCTCTCGCGCGGCCGAGCCCGACCACCGTCACCCCGTCCGGAAGCGAGCGTCGGTGACATCGAGGACGTCGCCCGAGCTGATCGCTCCGTGGCGGGTGAGCCCCAACTTTCTGCCCGGCTCGCTGGGACACGGGCCAGCCGCGTGCGGCGAACCCGACGGCAGTGAACACGACGGAAGCTGCGCACCTATTGGCGGCGCTCACCCGTTCCTCGCTCGCTCGAACTTCGCGAGCTTCGCAGCGCAGCGGAGTCCGACCGCGACCGCCAACCCTCGGTGGACGGGCAGCCAGCCTCGCGCGCACTCTTCGTGACACCACTCGCAAGTCCGGGGCGGCGCCAGCTTCTCCAATGGCAGGTGCCACGAGAGCTGCTCGGGGCGCAGACCTGCCGGCTTGGGGCGTGTCCGACCCTCAATCCTCCGCCGGCACTCGGAGCAGGCCGGCGCCGTCCGCCTATCTCTGACGCAGACCGACGTGTTCGCGGGCCGAGGGCACCACGCACACCTCTCGACGCTCACGGTGCCAGCTCCTCGGCGGCCTCACCTGTCCGAGGATGCAAAGGAGCCCGGCGCGGCGTCGCCTGTGCGTGGTGGGGCCGGCCTCTCGAGGCGGGTTGCTGGCAGGCATCCTCAAGGGCACGCCTCGGCTGTACTGCCTTAATGGTGGGCGGAGCGCTCATCGCCTACCCCCTACGCGCGTTTTTTGGCGCTCGTTTTCCCAGCGCAGCGACGGCCGGTAAGGCACCCGCTCTCGGTCGGCGCAGCGCTGGCAGAGCGCCTCCCGGGGCTCGTGGCGGTAGACGATCTCTCCACCAGGGTGGAACTTCTCGCCACAACACGTGCACCGACCAGGCTTCTTCGCCACCGTCAGAAACCAGCGGCCAGCCGTCTCCGCGGTCCGACGCCGCTTCGACTCCCGCTCGACCCGCTTGTACTTCCTCTGCTTCGCCCGGCTCTGATAGCTCATCACGTCCCCTTTTGGCATCGGGCGACCACGGTGGTCAGCCCACGGCACTTCTCGACTGCATGAATCCGCACCCCTTCCGCCACGGCCGGTGAGCTACGTCCGGCCGGTACTCCGTCCCTACCGACGGCCCCTGGTCCTGCGCGGGGCGGCCGGCGGAGCCTCATCAATCACAACGTCAGCTTGTGTCGCTCCTGCCCGGCTCACGGGCACCCCGGGCCTTGTCGTGGTCCGGGGGTGCAGGTTGTCCGCCCCGGCTACGGGGCCTGCGCGGGCTACCTAAAGGCGATCTCCTTGTGGGGCCGGCGCCCGGTTGGCCATGGATAAGTCGACCGCGCGAAAGCGCGGTCCTCGTGTAGGTGGCGCCACCCCGAGCACCCCAGGTGGCGGCCGGGTGGCGCGCTTGGCACCGATGGTCCGAAACCCCCTGCACCGGTGTGCACACGGGTGCACATTCCGGGCGTGCTTAGAAACCGGGGGCTTGCGGCAAAAACAGCGGGTGTGCCCCCCCGTGCACACCTTCCCGGCTTGACGGAGAGGGTGGGATTCGAACCCACGAGGCAGTTTGACCCGCCCACACGATTTCCAGTCGTGCACCTTCAGCCGCTCGGTCACCTCTCCAGGCAGGCCACAACCCTAGATGACTGATCTAGATGGTCATCTGGCTTCGGCGGCCGCTCAGAGACCCAGCTCTCGCACGCCCGGCTCGTTCCAGCCCAGGTGGTGGGCCAGCTCGTGGCGCAGGGTGCGCTCGACCTGGGCGCAGAGCAGGTCGCGATCCCAGCCGAAGTCGCGTTCGAGCGTGTCCTGGTAGAGCACGATCCGGTCCGGATAGTCGTCGCGCGCGACGGTGTCGCCGAAGTAGTGGCCATAGGCGCGGTGCTCGGCGCCGAGCTGCGAGACCACCACCGGCGTCTGGTCGAGCAGGCGCTGGAAGTCCGGCGGCAGCCGGTCGATCGCCTCGGCGACCAGGAGGTCGAACTCGGTCGTGCCGCTGCGCAGGTCGGGGTTGCGCGCGATCTCCTCGCTGCGGCGCACGAGCCGTTCGAACTCGTCGTCGGGCATGGCGTCCTTGCCCGTGAGGGCGACGAAGGCCCAGGCCGTTAGCAGGGCGAGCGCCAGCCCGCCGCCCGTGTAGAAGGCGAGGCCCTCCGCGCCCGACAGCGACGGCGGGTTGAGCAGCACGAACGCGAGGCCGACCCCAAAGAACGCGGCAAAGGCTGCCTTGAGGGGCCCTCGAAGTGTGTCCAGCACGCCTTCGAGATTACGCGGTGCGCTCTAGGACTCGGTGGACTCGTCGGCCCCGGCGGCGTCCGGATTGCCGGTCGCGGTCTCGTCCTCCTCGCCCGGCACACCCGGGCCGTCCTTGGCCCGGTCGCGGGGACCGCGGCCGTCGTCGTCCGGCACCTGTCCCGCCGGACCCTCCTCGGGCAGCTGGTCGGACTCCTCCGGAGTGTCGGTCACGGTCCATCCTCCTCTGACTCGGTGTCCTCGTCCGGCCGCGCGCCGGGCACGGCCGGGTCCTGCTCCTTTGACTCCCAGTCGCGCCGAGTCTCCTCGATCCTCTCGCCGACCTTCTCGGACTCCTCCTCCATGCGGTCGGCCTCGCGCTCCATCCGGTCTGCCTGCTCCTCGTGCTCCATGGCCGATCCCGTACCCGTCGCTCGCCGGCGCACAAACCGGCCGCGTCCCTCGCGCAGCTGAAGGCCGGGCTTAGAGGCGGAACTTCCTGGCCTTGGTCGCGCCGTTCCCCGCGTCGTCGCGCACCGTCATCACGATCCGGAACCGCCCACTGCCGAGCGAGCGCCCGCCAAGACGCTTGGGCAGCGAGCGCCGGTTGGCACCCGCGTCGCCGGGGCCGCTGAAACTGGCGCCCAGGGCCACGTAGCGCGTGCAGCTCGGGCGGTTGCGGTTCTGGCGGGTCTCGCGCCGGCATCCGCCGCGCACCCGACGACCCCGGATTGCCCTCTGGACCTGGAACCTGACCGTCGATGCCTCACTCAGGCGGTATCTGACCCTTCTGCCTGCGACCCTGAGGCGGCTGACTGCCGGGGGCTTGTTGTCGCACGCCGCCTCGGTCGTGCTCTGGCTGGGACATCCGTCCTGGGTCTCGTCTCCGAACCCGTCGCCGTCGGCGTCGGGCTCGATGTCGGCCTGCACGAGCAGCTCGCCGGCTGTGCCCTTGGAGCTGCGAGCGGCCTCACCGCCCACCAGCGGCGGGAGGAACAGATAGGTGAAGTTGCCGCCGACGTTGACGGTCGCCCGAATGCTCGCCGCGTCGATGGCGAGGTGGTTGCCGACCGTCACCGAGAGACGCGCGGGGAACTCCTGCACCGGCGTGTTGAGCGCGCCACCCGTTGGAGGGATCGTCACGCTGGGGCCGGTGCCCGCAGCCGTTGCCAACGCAGATTCTGTATCCAGCGGATTCCGGGTGATGTCGGCCAGCCGGAACGTAACCGTGACGGGCGTGTCGCCCGGAACGAACGCTCGGATCCGGAACCTGGTGATCACGCCGCCCACAGGAGCGCCGCCCTCGTAGGGATCGCCGTTCGAAGCGCTGGGATGAATGAACGACACGAGCGTGCAGGTTGTGCCCAGGCTGACGCACTCGCCCGATCCCACGGGGTCTTGGTCAAGCCGGCTTCCGAACGTGGTGGCCGCCAGGCTCGGCGCGGGCATCGCCACCAACGCGCAGGCGGCTGCCGTCAGTGATGTAAGGCGACGCCGGGCGGTCATCGCGAGCGACTCTCCCATTCGGCCGAAGCAGTGGTCAAGGCGACCGGCCCGCCCGCCGGGTCCACCCGCGCGGACCAGTCGTGCGGCAGGCGCGTGGAGCGACCGGGCATGACTCGCGGCAGGCGCTCGCTCCAGAGCGTGCGGTCGTCCTGGATGACGAGAATCCGAGGCCTCCGGAGGTGCTCGCTCGCGCGGAGCGCGAAGTGGCCGCGGGCGGGTGGGCCCGCCGGGGCCGCGAGGGCGTTGGGGGCGATCCATCCGAGCGGCGGCTCACACGTGATCCGGACGCGCTCCGCGGGCCATGCACCGTCCGCGAGGAAGACCGCGACACCCGCTGCCACGTGACGCCCGCTGAGCGCCGCCACGTCCGCCTGCTCGGCTCCGTGCAGCAGGTTGCCCACCGCGAACACGCCGGCCCGCGAGGTGCGCAGAGCGGGATCCACGGCGGGGCCACGCGTGATCGGATCGAGCTCGATTCCAGCCAGCACCGCCAGCTCGTGGTCGGGGATCCAGTCGGCGCTGAAGACGATGGTGTCGCAGGCCACGCTGCGGGTGCGGCCGCTGTCGAGGTCGGTCAGCTCGACCTCCTCCACCCGCTCGCGGCCGCGGATCGCGCTCAACCGTGTGCGCGTCCGCACGGGAACCCGGTAGCGCAGGCGCGCGCCAAGCCGAAAGGCGGCCAGCGACTGGTGGGCGGCGAGCTCGGTGGTCAGCGCCACCGTGCGAGCGCCTCCGTGGGCGAGCGTCACGATCGCCGAGAAGCTCACGTGCTCAGCGCCGACCACCAGCGCGCGCCGGCCCGCCGGGAGCCCGCGCAGGTAGACGAGCTGCTGCAGCATCCCCGTCGTCATGACGCCGGCGGGGCGGCTTCCCGGGACTAGGCGCGCCGAGCGCGGCCGCTCGCGGCAGCCGGTCGCCAGCACGACCGCCGCCGGCGACAGGGTGGTGCGCCCGCCGGGCCCGGTCAGCTCCAACGCGCGGGCCTCGTCCCAGCCGGTGACCATCGTCTCGGCCACCAGCTCGACTCCCGCGGCCCGCGCCAGCTCGGCGTAGCGGCGCGCGTACGCCGGGCCTGTCAGCACCCGGCGGAGGTCCCGCAGGCCAAAGCCCTGGTGTCGCGCGTGGCGCGGGATTCCGCCCGGTTCGGCCTCGCGCTCGATCACCAGCACTTCGCGCAGTCCGCGGCGGCGCAGCGCGATGGCCGCAGCCAGCCCGCCCGGTCCGCCGCCGACGACCACGACCGGGCCGTCAGGCACCGCGAGCCTCCAGCATCGCCGCAAGCTGCGCCCCGCAGAAGAACCCCTGGCAGCGCCCCATGTGCGCGCGGGTGCGCCGTCGCAGCCCATCGAGGTCGACGGGCGCGATCGGGCTCTCAAAGGCGTCGCGAATCTCCCCCCGCGTCACCCGTTCGCAGAAGCACACGATGCGCCCGTAGTCGGCATCGGAGCCGATCAGGTCCGGTCGTGCGAACGGACGCTCGAAGGCCTCCCCGAGTTGCGGCATCCGCAGCTCCGGCAGCCCGTCGCGCGGCCGAACGTCACCGAGATCGAGGCCGTCGCGAACGTGCTCGGCGATCGCCATCGATGCCGTGAGGCCGGTGGAGCGGATCCCTCCCACGCAGGCATAGCCGTCCTCGAACCGGATCTGGAAGTCGACGTGCTCGGTTGCGGCGCGCAGGCCGACATACACGGCGGTCACGTCGTAGTCGAGCAGCCCCGGCATGATGCGCGCGGTCTCGGCGCGAAGGTACTCGAGCCCGCCGGCGGTCGAGGAGGTGTCGCCCTTTTGCTCGACGTCGTCCGCCGTGGGGCCGACCATCACGTTCCCGAACACGGTGGGGGAGACCAGCACGCCCTTGGTGATCTTGGTCGGCACCGCCAGGACGATGTGGTTGACCAGCCGGCGCGAGAGCTTGTCGAAGACGATCAGCTCACCGCGCCGCGGCGTAACCGAGAACCCGCTCCCGCCGAGCATGTGGTCGATCTCGTCGCTGGCGAGCCCCGCGGCGTTCACAAGCATGCGAGTCGTGAGCGCACCGGCCGGGGTCTCCACTCGGAAGCCGCCCTCGCTCAGACGCGCGACGCCGGTGACCGGGGTGGAGCGGCGCAGCTCGCAGCCGGCCAGCACCGCCTCGGTGGCAAAGGCCAGCGGAGTGGTGAACGGGCAGATCAGCGCCTCGCCGGCCACCTCCAGGGCGCCGCGCGCGCCCGGCCCCAGGTGCGGCTCGCGGCGGGCGAGCTCCGCGGCGCCGATCTCCTCCATCACGTCATAGCCGTTGGCGCGCGAGCGCTCGGCAATCCCGGGGAACTCGGCGAGCTGGTCGTCGTTCCACGCCACGAGCAGCGCGCCCGTGCGCTCGATGGGGATCCCCACGCGCGGCGCGTACTCCGACAGCAGCTCGTACCCGCGCGCGACGAGGCGAGCCTCGAGCGTGCCGGGCTTTGAGTCGAAGCCCGTGTGAAGCAGGGCCGTGTTCGCCTTGCTCGTCCCCGCCCCGACGTCAGGGCGCGCCTCGAGCAGCGTCACCCGCAGGTCGAGCCGCGCAAGGTCGCGGGCGATCGCCGCGCCGACCACGCCGGCGCCGACGACCACGACGTCCCTGTCCGCCAGGCGGTCCATGCCGATCCCTACTCTGCCAGCCGTGACCGTTCGTATGGCACTCGCTCTCACAGCCGGCGCGCTGGCCCTGGCTCCAACCGCCTGCGGCGGTGACGACGACTCCGGCGCCGAGAGCTCTGGAAGCTCCGCGCAGGAGCTGCCCGCCGCGAAGATCACCAATCTCGCGGAGGCTGTGGACGCAGCCGGGTGCGAGCTCGTGGACACGAAGGCCGACTCGCGCGACCACGTGGCGGAGATCACCGCCCGCGTCGACTACCCCACCAACCCTCCGACCGCCGGCAAGCACTTCGGCGCGGCCGCCGAGGACGGCATCTACGCCGAGACCCCGCCCGACATCACGGTCGTTCACAGCCACGAGCACGGACGGGTGGCGATCTGGTTCAAGCCCGGCCTGCCGCGCGCGGACCGGGACGGGCTGCACGCGCTGGTCGAGGACGACTTCGACAAGATGCTGCTCATCCCCCGCGCCGAGATGCCCTTCGACGTCGCGGCCACGGCCTGGAACGCCGAGCCCGAGCCGCTCGGAACCGGCCGCCTACTCGGCTGTCCGAGCTTCAGCCGTGCGACCTACGACGCGCTGCGCACCTTCCGCGACGAGCACCGCGGCAAGGGCCCCGAGCCGATTCCCTAGCGCGAGCGCAGGTATGCCTTGGCCTGGCGCCGGACGACGTCGACCAGGTTGCCATAGGCCAGGTTGAGGTCCACGAGGTGCAGCCCCCAGTCCGCGCCGATCGAATGCGTAACGCGAAAGCGCCTGTCGCCGTCGCCGCCGGCATCCGCGATCTGCAGCCAGTTTGCGTCGGCGTTCGCGGCGCAGCGCGCGCGATACAGGCCGGGGGTCGACACCCACGGCGTCGTCAGGCCCACCGGAGGCTGGTCCTGCACGAAGCCGAGCGGCCCAGGCATCCGCGCTGTCGGGAAGTAGGCGCGCAGGGCGCCGCCGTCGCCGGCGAGCCTCGTCGGGTCGGTACACAGCACGTCGAGCTTCGAGAGATCCTCCGAGCCGAAGAACCGCGCGCCGGGCTCGCCGAAGCGGGTGTCGGCGGGGGTGTGCCGTAGTACGCCGAGTACGCGATTACGCAACCGATCTGACCGGCTCGGCGACAAGCGCGGATCTTCCTGAAGTCCCCGCCACGGTCGCCGCCCTCGCGGACGGTCACGTTGCCGCCGAGCAGCACTCCTGACACCAATCGCCGCCGCACCGACCGGCGCGGGTCGATCACGCGGGTCATCAGCTCGCGCATCATGTAGGTGCCCTGGGAATGGCTGATCAGCACCACGCCGCGGCCGTGGTTGTACTTGGTCAGGTACTCGTTCCAGGCCCTCGCCACGTCGCCGAACGCGGTTGTGGCGCGCTTGTGGGTGATCAGCGCCGGGTCGCCGATGCCCGCAATCGTGAACTGCCGGTACATCGGCGCGAACGGCCGGCAGACGGACGCGAAGCGTGAGGCCTGGATCGCGGCGATCGCCCGGATCTCGGGATCGATCGCGCGGGTCGCGAGCGGCGTCGGCTGCCCGCTCACGGTCGGATATACGTAGAAGCAATCGATCTTCGGCCGCGGCGCCCTCCTGGTCCTCTCGGTACGCGTGCTGCCGTCGGCCTCGATGACGGTGGTGGTGAGGCTGTCGAGGCAAGGGTTGTCCGCAAGCCCGGGCTTGCAGAGCCAGACCGTCTTTGCCGCGGCGTTCCCGGCGCCGGCGAGGGCGGCGAGGCAGGCGGCCCCGAGCAAGGTCAGGAGCAGACGGCGAGCGCGGGGCATGCGGCGGAAACCTAGACCCTGCCGACAAGGTGGCAGCCCCGCGTATCCTCGGCGGACATGCGCGCCCCCATCAGTCTCGGCCTACAGCTACCCAACTTCAACTTCCCCGGCGTCAGCGAGGCGCAGCTGTTCGAGCGGCTGTCGGAGATCGCCCAGACGGCGGAGTCATCCGGCTTCGACTCCGTGTTCGTCATGGACCACCTGCACCAGATTCCGCCCATGGGTCCGCCCCAGAACTGGATGCTCGAGGGCAACACGATTCTCGCCGCGCTCGCTGCCCGCACCTCGAAGGTCAACCTCGGCCTGCTCGTGGGCGGCGTGACCTACCGCAACCCCGCGCTGATGGCCAAGATCACCACCACACTCGACGTGATCTCGGGCGGCCGCGCGATCCTCGGCATCGGGGCCGCCTGGTTCGAGGGGGAACACGTCGCCTACGGGTTCGACTTCCCGCCGATCTCCGAGCGCTTCGAGCGCCTCGAGGACTCGTTGCAGATCATGCGCGCGATGTTCACGCAGGAGAGCTCGACGGTTGATGGCACCCACCACAGAGTGGCGGACGTGCTGAACAACCCGAGCCCGATCCGCGGCGACATTCCGATCATGATCGGCGGCAGCGGTGAGAAGAAGACGCTGCGGATGGTGGCGCAGTACGCCGACGCGTCCAACTTCTTCGGTGACGCCGGACGCCTGCGCCACCTGGTGGGAGTGCTCGAGGGCCACTGCGAACGGCTCGGGCGCGACCCCGCGGAGATCACCAAGACGCGTCTCGGCACGGTCGTGATCGGACCGACACACGAGCGGGCAGTAGCCAAGCTCGACTTCCTGCGACAGATGGGGATCAGCGAGGAAAGGATGGCCGGGATGACGACCGGCGACCCCGACACCGTGGTCGAACAAGCCACGGAGATGCTCGACGCCGGCCTCGACGGGCTGATCTTCAACATGCCGGATGCGCACGACACCGAGGCGGTCGCGCTGGTCGGCGAGACGCTGGCGCCGCTGCTCGCCGAGCGCGCGAGAGCGTGATTGTCGACTAAGGGGCGCACGGGAGCTCCGCCGCAACCCGTCCCACCCCTCATGGCCCGCAGTTGGCCGGAGTCCTGCAAGCGCGACACGGCCCGCCGGACGCGCGTCCATTGTCGACTTAGCGGTCGCTGGGACCGCTAACTCGACAACGGAACTTCCGGGCGAGGTTGGAGCGCGCCGGCTCGCGCTAGTCGCGCTCGAAGAGCTCCAGCAGCGGGTCGATCACCTCCGGCGGGTCGCCGGCGTCTCGCATCAGCTTCAGCTGGCGGCTCGCGGAGCTGAGCTGCTGGGGCTCCACGTCGCCCGCCGCCTTGGTGTAGGTCTCGGTCGTCTCTTCGAGCTTGGCGTCGCCGCCGTCGAGGAGGTAGGCATGCAGCGCGCACTCGGCGACGGTCAGCAGCGCCCATACGTCGCCCCCACCCGGCTGGCTGCGGGCCGCCACGAAGCGGACCACCGGCAGGAGCTCGCGCGCCTCGGCGAGGTCCTTCTCGGTGCCGCCCCAGCGCTGGCCGCGCAGGCGCAGCAGCGCCACCGCGTTGATGCCCGGGTAGTAGTCCCCGGGATCCGCCTCCAACCCCCTCCGGTAGGCGCGGATCGCCCGGTCGAGCGCCACCGCCGGCGGCGCCTCCCCGGCCTTGGCCGCGGCTTCCACGCGGGCCTTTGCGGCGCTGCCCAGGAGGCCGAGCGTCTCACCCGCCCTGCCGTAGCGCTCCCGCAGGGCCTTCAGCAGAACCTCCGCCTCGTCGAGGCGATCCTCGGCGCCGGAGCGAATCAGCACGTGGGCGTATTGCTCCTGCAGGCGGCGGCGAGCCAGCGTCGAGTCCGCCGCGGCGAGCGGCCCCAGGATCCCCCGGGCCTCCTCGTAGCGGGCCAGCGGGATGAGACGGAGGCCGACCTGCTCGAGCAGCGCCGACCGCGCCACCGCCGTCAGTTCGCCCGACTCGCGGATCCGCTCGGCGAGGTCCAGCAACTCGTCGACGTCTCCGAGATCGCCGGCCACCGTGCACTGCTCCAGGAAATCGCCGGCGCCGTCACCCTCGGTTTCGGGCGGGTCGGGCAGCACGACGTCGGCCAGCGCGTTCACGTTCGCGAACACCGGACTGTCGACTCGCTTCTCCGGAACGTCGCGGAGCACCTCCTGCAGCATCGAGATCGCCGCGACGGCGTCTGCATCGCGGATCCGCCGAGCGCTGCGGCGATAGGGCAGGATCGGCACACGCCGGACGTCGAACGGGTGCTTGACCCACTCGGGCGCAAGCAAGACCGTGCCTGAGCGCCGCCACGCGTGCCGCAGGCCGAGCTCCCACATCACGTTGGCGTTGAGCATCGCCAGGTCGACCAGCATGACCTCCGCGCCGTTGATCTCGCGGAGCATGGTGTGGTCGATGATCTCCAGCAGGGCGTCGGTATCCGCGCGAATCGGGCGATAGCCGCCGTCGATCAATGCCGGCAACATCACCCGCTGATAGCTCAGATCGGCTTCGAAGAGGCGCCAGTTTCGGTCCGGATAGGGCTTCTCGCCGAACGGCATAGCCACGAACGCCTTGGGGCGATCGGCACGAGACAAGGCGGGATCGATCCTGAGCAGGAGGCGGTTCTTGCCCACCGCATGCTCGGCGAGATCCTCCGTGTGGTCCTCCTCCTTGCGCGGCGCCGAAACGGCCAGGACGACGAGTGCCTCGTTCGGCTTGAGAAGCGCCTCGCCGCGCTCGGCGATCCGCCGCGTGACGGAGCGGTAGCTCTCACTCGCGCTGTCCTGCAGCGCCAGCTCCTCGACCTCGAGGCGCTCGACCTGATGGTCGTAGCGGCGCACCCAGTCCGGCCCCTTGTCGGCCACCGAGCTTTCGCGAAAGGAGTCGCGATCGCCCACGATCACCGCGGCAGCGGGGATATCGAGCTCCTCCGCCGCCCTCAGCGCGAGCAGGTCCGCTCCCGCGGCCGCGCTGCCGATGATCCGGCGTGGGCGCAGGCCTCCCAGCACCTGGCCGATCTGCTCGGCGACGAACTCCACGTTGGCGTCCGGGAAGTCGGCGCTGCCGGATCGCCTGCCGGCGTAGAGGAGGATCACGGCGCGCTAGCCGCGAACGAACGAGCCGAGGTGGGCGAGGTCGACCTTCGTCGCGAGGGCCGCGCCGATCTCCTGCAGCTCGTCGAGGTTGTCCACGGCGTCCATCTTCTGCACCTTGTCGGGGTCGATCCCGCTATTGCCCAAGCCCAGCTCCTCGAGACCGTTGAGCGTGAGCTCGGCGTTGTAGCGGACGTAGAGAAAGTGCCTTCCGAGATCCTCGTCGAGTGTCAGCGGCTGGTCGTGCAGGCTCGGATCGACGATCAGCAGGTCGTGCAGCTCGCGATCGATCACTCCGCCGAAGCTGCAGCGGCCCACGACGCGGCAGTTCACGTCCTGGTCCACCGCGGCCTGCGCCATCAGCGCCGACAGCGTGTTGACCGCGGCCGAGGCCACATTCGACTCGGGGTCGTCGACGGTCGCGCCCAGCACCGGGGCGCTTCCGGTCCCGACCGACACAATCAGGAGATCGCGCTCTCCCTTCTTCCAGCAGAGGCGGTAGGAGGGAGCGACCGCCATCCGGTAGAAGAGGAAGGCCGGGTTGTTGTAGGGAGTCGTGCCCCCGTCCACGAACACAAACGACTTCGACTCGTCGTGCGGGTCCCACTCGATCACTTCGGGCGGGAAGAAGACCGGCGCGGCGGTGCTTGCCCGGACGAGCTTCCACAGCGGGATGTTGAGGTTGCAGTCGGAGCGCGCCGGGTCGTTGTACTTCGCGAACGGGTTGGAGCTGACCGGCCACGCGGAGTCGGTGGTGGCGTTGCGCGTGACCACAGTGAGCAGGCAAGCGAGGTGCTCGGGCCTGAGATTGGTCTCCTCGCCGAAGGTCTCCTTGAGCGTGTTGGCGAGCTTGCCGTCGCCGTAGAGCGACTGCCAGCGCATCCAGAGCTTGCGGCGCGAGAAGGCGATCTTCCCGAAGTTCTCGTAGAAGTCGGTGATCTCGTCCACCGACATCCGGCGCGCCAGGCCGGCGGCGATGATCGCTCCGGTACTCGTGCCGCCGATCGTGTCGAAGAAGTCGCACAGCCGAAAATCGTCGCCGCCGCCGGTCGCCTCGGCCAAGTCGCGCTCGAGCCGGGCGAGAACGCCGAGCGTCATCACTCCCCGGATGCCGCCACCGTCGAGGGCAAGGATGCGGCGTGGGCGTTCGGTCCGGTAGCGGTCGGCCAGCGGCCCCCACAACTCCCAGCGCTCATCGGTCTGATCGGGCATCGCGACCTCCGGTCGGTCTACGCGGGCAGTCTCGCCGAGCGGCGTGAGGGGATCAAGGGTCAGCCGCTCAACGGGT
Organism: Thermoleophilaceae bacterium; assembly: GCA_040509755.1. GTDB lineage: Bacteria > Actinomycetota > Thermoleophilia > Solirubrobacterales > Thermoleophilaceae > JACVRW01. The sequence continues at coordinate 15,996 of JBEVKF010000085.1, forward strand.
GAACTGGGTGATGAACAGGACGATGGTCACGCTCAACGAGACGACGGCGATGGCGATCGCCACCCAGTTGACCCCGCGCGTCTTCAATACACGCCCGATCACCGCGTCGCTAGCGGCGCTCGGGGCGAGCTGTTCGGGTGCCGACTGTTGGTAAGCAGCGGTCGCCGGCGTGCGAGCGGTGGCCACCTCGATCGCGGCAAGCAGGCGCCCCGTGTCGTAGTCCCAACGCTCATCCGAGAGTTCGATCGCCTGCCTCCGCGTCAGTGCGCGGAGCCGCTCAGGCAGCTCGCTCGCAGACGGCATCCGCGCGCGGCCGACCAGCACCGGAATCACGCGGCGATTCCTGACGAGCGCGGCGGCTACCTCGACGTTCAGGAGGTCGTCGGTGTCGTCGCTGATCCAGTCGGGGCCGATCACGACCAGCACCACCTCGGCCGCTTGGATGGCGTGCTCGATCCCTTCGACGAAGTCGACTCCCGGCGCAAGGCCGACGTCCATGAACACGCGGTCGGAGCCCAGCGACGCCGCGAGGGCGTCGTAGATCGCGGCGACACGCCCCGAGTCTCGGCGCCGGTAGGCGACGTATACGCCACCGCGCACGCTCGCCGCGGCGGGCTCGGGCTGTGGCGGGGCGGTCCCTTCGTAGGACGCCAGCACGACCGCGCGCAGCTGGGGGTTGATCCGCACGGCGCGCAGGTTGCGCCCCGCGATCCGTCGCGTGAGGTGCTCCGCCGAGGCGAGAATCGAGTGCGCCGACCCGGGCTCGTCCCTGAAGGCGGCCATGAGCTCCTCGTAGGCGTAGTAGGGCTCGTAGAGCACCGCGACGTCTCCCCAGTAGGCCATCCGCTCCTCTTGGTCGGTGCCGTGGAGCAACGTCCCGAACTGACGCATGGCGCGCTCGCGGCGCAGGTCGCGCTTGTCCTTCTCGGCGTTTTCGATGCGGGTGGGGACCGGGAGGATGGTCAGCGAGTCACCGCGCTGCGCTTGGACCGAGCGGGCCACTCCCGAGGCTCCGTCGATGCTCTGGTTGTTGAGCGTGAACAGGACAACAAGCACATCGGGCAGCTGCACGGTGCAGATCCCCGACGCGTCGCTGACGCCCGTGCGACTGTCGATGAGGATGTACTCGTAGCGCTCCTTCATCACGCGACGCGCCTCGTCGATGAGGGATCCGCCACCGAAGCGCTGATAGAAGTCCTGCCATCCGAAGCCGTTCACGCGGGTGGAATACGAGGCGCCCTGGCGGCCCGCCCCGATGAAGTCCAGCACGCCTTCCGACGCGAAGTCCCATTGCAGCGTCGACGCGTAGCTCGTGATGTCGGCGTACGGCAGGTACCAGTCCTCGTCCTGCTCGCCGTCCTGGTCAGCCGCCGTCGTGGCCGCAACCGCAAAGTCGACGACGAAGTCGATAACGCCGTCGCTGTCCGTCAACTCCTTGTCCAGCAGGAACGGGCTGAAGTACCGGTGCAGCCCCGGTGCCTCGAGATCCCAGTCGACCGCGAGCACCTTGTGTCCGTTGCTCGCCAGTATCCAGGCAACGTTGGCCAGCAGCATGGAGCGCCCCGTGCCGCCCTTGTAGGAGTAGAACGTGACGACCTGGCCGGTCTCGCTGGCGGGGCTCATTGGCGCGGAGCGGGCGAGGTCCCGATGCTCGGCGGCGAGGACATCAGGTTGCGACCGCGCGCCCGCCTGACCACCTCGTCCCTCCTCAGCACTCGCATCTTCGCGCCCGCCAGCTTCGCGGCCATCTCCTCCTCGAGCGCCTTCGGGGTGCGGATCCACGGCGCGAACGCGGCTGGGTCCGGCGCGGCGGTGCGATTGATGAACGTCGCCTCGACGACGTTCTCGAGATCGCCGCGCCATAGCGCGGTCTCGGCATCGTTCTCATTGACCGGAATCAGGACCGCGCAGCTGGTGGAAGCCATCTGGTCGAGGTCGCGCATGAGGGTCTGGTAGCGCGCGAGGCGAACCGTCCAGGGGTCCACGACGACCACCACGACCTTGTTCTTTGCGATCGCTTCCTTGATGCGCTCGACCAAGCGCCCATCCAGCTCCGCCGACTCGTAGAAGAAGCGCTCTCGCGACGCGACCTCGCCCGCAATGATCCCGATCTCGGTGTCCAGATCTGGGAGATACGGCTGCCAGTCGAGCCCGCCTGTGTCGCCGTACGCCTCGAGTTCGTTACGCATGCCCTGCAGCTCGTCCCGGCGGGCGGCCACGTATATGAACTGGGCGAACAGCCGCCGGCCCGGAGGCGCAGCGGGATCGGCTGTCCGGTAGCCGGTCTCGCGATCATGGAAGGGGCTGTCGATCTCGGCGAGCAGAGGGATCTCCCGTGCCGGCGCGGGGGGAGATTCGCGCAGGGCAGTTACGAGGACGTCGGCGAACGCAAAGACGAACGTCATGTACGCGTCCCTGTGGGTCGGCACATTGAGCAGCTCACTCAGACCCTTGTCGATGTATTCCTGCGGGTACTCCTCGTGTGCGTAGTGGATTTCCCTCATGACCATGGGCATGGGGTTCAGATCCACGGGAGGAACGAACAGGACAGGTTGGATCAGCCGCGCCCCCGGAGGCGTGCGGCTCGCAAAGGCCGCCCACTCCTTGCCGCAGTACTGGCGCTCGAAGTAGCGGGGTGAGAGCACCGGCACGAACGCCTGGGCGCTGCCTAGCGCCTGACGAAGCGACTCGGGCCAGGCGCTGCCCGGTTCGATGCCGCGCGTGTCGAGGAACCCGATGTCACCCTCGACCACGTTGCTCAATCGGGGGCGCAGCACCCTCGACAGGTCCTCGAAGAACTGCGCGATGCCGACAGGGGGTCCAGACCTGCGGTCGTCTCGCGCGTAGCTGAGGAAGAAGGTCAGGCCAGGGCCCGACATTGCCCCATTCTAGGGCGCCCTGTGCCTAGAGCGTTGGGCTGTGCGCGTCGATCGCCTCTACCACCTCCGCCCGCGTGGGCTGCGCGCCGAAGCCGGTCAGGCACCAGGTGGCACCCGCGGCGATCCACGGTGCGGGGTCGGTTCCCGGCCGGTTTGTGACCACGAGCTCGAACGGCGTCTGCGCGCCGGCGGACGCGCGCAGCGCCTCGACCTCGCCGGCGAGCTCGGCGAGCGCCTCGGGGCCGGGCAGCTCGATCGGAAAGAGCCCGTCCCAGCGTGCGGCGCGGCGGACCGGCCGCCGGTGCGGCCAGACCGCCGCCGCCCAGACCGGGATGCGCGGACGCTGGAGCGGCCGCGGCTCGAACTCGCCGTCCCAGTAGGCCTGCACGCGATCGAGCCGTTCGTCAAGCAACCGAGCACGCGCCCGCACGTCGCTCTCCTCGCCGAAGCGCCCGGCGTCGAACTCGCCGGTGCGCCCGCTTCCGAGCCCCACCCCGAGGACGAGCCGGCCTCCGCTGAGCCGGTCGAGGCTGACGGTCTCGCGCGCGAGCTGGTGCGCGCGCCTGCGCGCGAGCGGAGTGACCAGTGTGCCGATAACCAGCCGCTCGGTGGCAACGGCGACCGCGGCGAGCGTGATCCATGGGTCGGCGAGGGCGCTGACCGGCTCGCTGTAGGCCACGTGGTCCCACACGAAGAAGCCGTCCCAGCCGCACGCCTCGGCGCGCTGTGCGAGATCGGCCACCACGCGCGGCTCCGACAGCTCCTCGAAGGGGGCGACGAAGACGCCGTGGCGCGCGCTCACGCGAGGCGCACCGGCAATGCCTTGAGCTGGTTGATCAAGGCGGAGACGGCGTACTGCGGCGTGCCCGCGAGCTCGATCGCCGGGTAGCGCCGGAGCGTCTCCTCGAGCAGGACCCGCAACTCCAGCCGTGCTAGCGCTGTGCCCAGGCAGAAGTGGCGCCCACCCGCGCCAAAGGCCTGATGCTCGGCGTTGCGCCTGACGTCGAAGCGGTTGGGATCGTCATAGCGCGACTCGTCGCGGTTCGACGACACGTACCACATCACCACCTTGTCGCCCTCGCGGATCCGCTGCCCGT
>JBEVKF010000086.1:0-7434 GCA_040509755.1 Thermoleophilaceae bacterium
CTCCGGCAATCCGGTCTTGCAGGCCCGGACGTTCGGCTTCTTCGCGACGGACGAGGGCCTTGCGGAGATCAAGACCTACGCGGACGGCATCGGGCCGTGGAAGGTGTACATCATCCCGACGACCGGCTCAGGGGGCGGGGACGTCAAGCCGCCCACCGACCTGATCCAGCGTGCGCATGCGCACGGCCTGGTGATCCACACGTGGACCTTCCGGGACGACGCGTTCCCGACCGGCTACCCCGGTGGGCCTGCCGAGGAGTATCTCGCCTTCTACAGGCTGGGGATCGACGGCGTGTTCTCTGACTTCCCCGACACGGCGCTGACGGCGCGCGAGCTGTTCAGGCTCGAACAGGACCCGGCGTACGACTTCTAGAGCTCGGAAGACCACCCGACGATCAGCTCCGCCGTCTCGAGCGGGATGTCGAGCTGGGGGCAATGGCCGATGCCCTCCAGCTCGACCCAGTCGGCGTGGGGGAGCCAGTCGTCGCGGTAGCGCGCGGCGGCCGAGGGCCACGGCAGCAGCTTGTCGTCGGTTCCCCAGAGAATCCGCACGGGGCAGGCGATGCGCTCCGCATCGAGGCTCCAGCCTGCGCGGCTCGCGTACTCGAGCAGAGGGACGGCCGCGTCGCAGCTCGCAGCTCCGAACATCAGGTGGGCTAGCAGCTCCGCGGGGATGTGCTCGTAGTTGGTGGCGATGTACTGCGTCGCTCGGCGCCGACCCTCCGGCGACGCCACGATCGCCTCCGCATGCGGGGCCGCGGTCTTCAGCAGCTCCTGCATGGTCGTGAAGTGGGCGAGCGAGCCGCCGAAGGACCGGTCGCCGCGCGCCCAGCCGCCGGCGGGTGCAAGCGCCACCACCGACTCGGCCCGGCCGCGGGCGGCGAGCTGCAGCGAGAGGTAGCCGCCAAGCGAGTGCCGACGATGTGCGCGGTCTCGAAGCCCGCGTCGTCCATCGCTCGCTCGACCGCATCGATGAGCAGGGTTTCGCCGGCCTCATCGTCGAGTGGAGGCCCGCCGGCGTGGCCGAGCAGGGTCGGGGCGAGCACGCCGTGATGGCGCTCGAGCTGCGGCAGCACGAGCTCCCAGGTCCTCCAGGTGTCGGTGAAGCCATGCAGGCATACGAGTGGCGGCCCGGAGCCGCCACGGTGCAGCGGGGTGAACATCGATGGCACCTGCCGGAGGCTAATGCGGTGCGGTGCAAGAGCCGCCATGCCAAATCGCGCCAACCCCCTTGCCACAGAAGGCAACAAGCGGGACCATTTACGCAGTGAGCCTGGACGGTCCCTCGCGACGGATCATCTCGGAGCCGGTTGAGCCACCGGCGGTCGTGCAGGTGCCGCTTCCGCAGGAGAAGGAGCCGTGTCCGGACCCCCGTGAGCCGGCCCATGCGCCCGAGCTCGCGGGGCCCTCGTGAGCGACACCCTGGTCGTTCCAACTCCGCTGTACGGGCTGCGGACCTGGACCGTGGTCGGCGAGGCCGGCGCCGAGCGGCTCGCGGGCCCTCACCAGCGCGCCACCTGGCCGCCGGGCGGAGCCTGGCTGAAGGCAACGTGTGCCCGATCGTCGGGCCATGAGCCCCCGGCCGCGGGCTGCGACTGCGGTGTTCACGCATGGCATCCGTCGCGGCGCTTTGCCCGCCGGGTGCTCGCGTTCCGGCGCGATGTCCCCGGCATCGTCGAGGCCCGCGGGGCGATCGAGGTCCACGAGGACGGCTTTCGCGCCGAGCTGGCGCGGCCGTACGTCCTCTTCCTAGCCCCTCGCGGGAACGCCCGTCTGGTCGAGCGCCTGGCGGAGGCTTACCGCGCGGAGGTCGTCGAGGTCGATGGCGCCGGCGCCGTGCTGGCATTCTGCCGAGAGCGCGGGCTCGGGCTGGATGAGTCGACCGTGGCGGAGCTGCTGGGGCCGGTGGTGGCCGAGGAGCGCCGGCGGACCCGGCGCGCAAGGACACGAAGGGACGCCCTCCGGCTCGTTGCCGTGGTGGCGGTTTCGGCGCTGCTGGTCGTTGTCGGCCTGGAGGTCGTCAAGGACCCGCCCGGCGAACGGGTGATTCACGGCCGCACGGGCGAGATCCACATCAACTCGCGCTAGATCCCGAATCGGGGGAGAAACCGTCCTCTCGTAGTGGGGTACCTGCTGGCATGGGGGACGGACGAGTCAATCGCGCCATCGAGAAGGGCAGGGCGCACAGCATGGATATCAAGACGCGCGTACCGGAGCTTCGTGAGCGATTGCCGGAGCTACGTGAACGCGTGCCCGAGCTGACGGACGAGCTCAAACACCGCGGCAGCGAGCTGCGCAGCAAGGGCGCCGAGCTGCGCACGCAGGGCGGCGAACTGGCACGTCACTACGCCGAGATCGACGTCTCGTGGGCGAGGTGCAGCTATGCGAAGGCGGCGCGCTCGGCGCTGCTCTCATTCGGGCTCGGCCCGATGATCGACTGTTACGTACACAACCGCGTTGTTGGACGCGAGACCTTCGACACGCTCTCGCACCCGGTCGTCTTCGTGGCCAACCACTCGAGCCACCTCGACACGCCTACGATCCTGCGCGCGTTGCCGCGCAAGTGGCGCAGCCGCACGGCTGTGACAGCCGCGGCCGACTACTTCTACAACAAGCGCTGGAAGGCGAGCGGCGTCGCCCTCCTGTTCAACACCGTGCCCCTGGGGCGCAAGGGCGGCGGCCTCGGCAGCGGCGCGACCGATCACGTCGATCGCCTCATCGACGAGGACTGGAACCTCGTCATGTTCCCCGAGGGCACCCGCTCGCGCGACGGCAAGATCGGCAAGGTCCACTCCGGCGCCGCGGTGATCGCGGCACATCACGGCATCGACATCGTCCCGATCTACATCAGCGGGACCCATGAGGCGATGCCGCCCGGCAAGAACTGGCCGCAGCGGATCCCGGGCCGCTTCTTCTCGCGCCGCCACGAGGTGGAGGTGCGCTTCGGCGCTCCGATCCGGCCCCGCAGCGCCGAGGACCGGCATGAGGTGATGGATGAGGTGCGTGCTTTTTGGAGCCGCAAGGGCCTCGCACCCGCGCCAGTGGCCGAGCCGGAGGAAGCGCTCGACCGAGACGAAGCGCTCGCCGCGGCGCTGTAGTTCGAGCCGCCCACACCGTCGGCGTTGCAAAGCGCCGAGCGCCCGGTATACGTTCTTCACCCGGCAAGCACCGCATCGAGTGGAGGAGACCTAAGTGAAGAAGCTGATCAACGACCCGGAGGCCGTTGTACGAGAGGCGCTGGAGGGTATGGAGGCCGCACACGGTGACCGGCTTCGCGTCCAGTACGACCCCTACGTGATCGTGCGCGCCGATGCGCCCGTTCAGGGCAAGGTCGGCATCATCTCGGGAGGCGGATCAGGTCACGAGCCGATGCACGGCGGCCTGGTGGGGCCCGGCATGCTCGACGCCGCCTGTCCGGGTGAGGTGTTCACCTCGCCGACCCCCGACCAGATGCTGGAGGCGACGAAGGCGGTCGACGGCGGGGCCGGCGTCCTCCACATCGTCAAGAACTACACGGGCGACGTTCTCAACTTCGAGATGGCGGCCGACCTCGCGAAGGCAGAGGGGATCGACGTCGAGGCCGTCGTCACCAACGACGACGTGGCGGTCCAGGACTCGCTCTACACCGCCGGCCGCCGCGGCGTCGGCATCACGGTGATCGCGGAGAAGATCTGCGGCGCGGCGGCCGAGGAGCGCAAGTCGCTCGCGGAGGTCACCGAGGTGTGCCGGAAGGTCAACGGCCAGGGCCGGACCATGGGCATGGCGCTGACTCCGTGCGTCACGCCCGGCTCCGGCGAGCCGAGCTTCGAGCTGGGCGAGGACGAGATGGAGATCGGCATCGGCATCCATGGCGAGCCGGGCCGCTACCGGGAGCCCATCGGTTCGGCGGCGGAGATCGTCGAACGGCTCGCCACGGCGATCGTCGAGGATCTGCCGTTCGAGTCCGGCGACAAGGTGCTGGCCTTCGTCAACGGGATGGGCGGCACGCCGCTGATCGAGCTCTACATCGTCTACCGCGAACTCAACAAGCTCCTGAACGACCGCGGTATCACGATCGAGCGGCAGCTGATCGGCGACTACATCACCTCGCTGGAGATGGCTGGCTGCTCGATCACGTTGCTGAAGCTCGACGACGAGCTGACGCGGCTGTGGGACGCCCCCGTGGACACGCCGGCGCTGCGCTTTTGCTGAGGCCGCGGCCTTGAGCATCACCGAGACAAAGATCCGCGACTGGATCCACGCCTACGCGGGCGAGATAGCCGAGCACCGTGTCGAGCTGGTCAAGCTCGACACGGCCATCGGGGACGGCGACCACGGCACCAACATGGATCGCGGCATGCGCAAGGCGGTCGAGAAGCTCGACGGCGAAGAGGGCAAGGACATCGGAGCGTTGCTGAAAGGCGTGGGCATGGCGCTGGTGTCGAGCGTCGGCGGCGCCGCGGGCCCCCTCTACGGGACGCTGTTCCTGCAGATGGGGACCGCGTCCGCCGGCAGGGAGGAGCTCGACCTGGCGGGCTGGACCGAAGCGCTCGAGGCCGGCGTCAAGGGCGTCCAGGCCCGCGGCAAGGCCCAGCCGGATGACAAGACGATGATCGACGCGCTGCTCCCGGCACTCGAGGCGCTGAAGGCCGCGGGCGATGACGGCGCGGAGCTCGGTGACGCCCTGCGCCGCTCGGCAGACGCGGCGGCGGAGGGTATGCGCGCGACCATCCCGCTCGAGGCGCGCAGGGGCCGCGCGAGCTATCTGGGGCCACGCAGCGTCGGGCATCAGGATCCGGGCGCCACCTCGTCGCAGCTGCTGCTCGAGGTGGCGGCGACGACGTTCGGCGGGCCCGCCTGAGGCGCCCGGCCCGGGGTGTCGAAAACCTCCGCATCACGCGCACGATTTGCTTCATCCGAAGTCCGGTTTGACATGTTGCGAGCGGCAGGACTAGGCTGGCGCGCGCTGAGTCCGGTAGTCCAAGGAGAGGAAGGAGAGGCTCTTGAGCATCTTCGGAGCTGAGGTGATCGGGACGGCGCTCCTGATCCTGCTGGGAAATGGAGTCGTAGCCGGTGTCCTGCTTTCCCAATCGAAGGCTGAGAATGCGGGCTGGATCGTCATAACTTTCGGCTGGGGCATGGCCGTCATGGTGGCTGTTTTTGCTGTTGGGCAGTTCAGCGGGGCGCATCTCAATCCCGCGATCACGATCGGGTTTGCTGTCATCGGCGACACCGAGTGGAGCGACGTGCCGGAGTACCTCGGCGGCGAGTTCGTCGGCGCTTTCATCGGCGCCACGCTCGTGTGGTTGTCATACCTGCCGCACTGGGGTGCCACCGAGGATCCCGGACTCAAGCTCGCGTGCTACAGCACGGCGCCGGCGATCCGCAACACCGCCACCAACATCATCTGCGAGGTCGTAGGAACGTTCGTGCTCGTGTTCGGCGTGCTGGCGTTCTTCGCCAACCCCGACACGGCTGCGACCGGCCTCGGCGGCCTGCTCGTCGGCCTGCTGGTGCTCGCCATCGGGCTCTCGCTGGGTGGGCCAACGGGCTACGCGATCAACCCCGCGCGCGACCTCGGTCCGCGGATCATGCACGCGATCCTGCCGATCGCCGGCAAGGGGGACTCGGACTGGAGCTACGCATGGATCCCGGTGGTGGCGCCCCTAATCGGCGGCGTTCTCGGAGCGCTCGCCTTCGACGCGTTCTACCCCGGCTGATCGCCTTGCCGGACACCTTGACCCAAGACCAAGACCGAAAGGTGCTTGATGGCTAAGTACGCGGCAGCACTGGACCAGGGGACGACCAGCACGCGATGCATGATCTTCGACCACGGAGGTCAGGTAGTCAGCGTCACCCAGAAGGAGCACGAGCAGATCTACCCCAAGCCCGGGTGGGTCGAGCACGACGCGAACGAGATCTGGTCGCGCACCCAGGAGGTCATCGACGAGGCGATGCAGGCGGCAGGCGCGAGCGCGGACGACATTGCCGGCGTGGGCATCACCAACCAGCGCGAGACGACGCTCGTGTGGGACAGGAACACCGGCGAGCCGGTGCACAACGCACTCGTGTGGCAGGACACCCGCACCGACAAGCTGGTGGACGAGTTCTCGCGCGACGGCGGCCAGGCTCGTTTCCAGGAGAAAGTCGGGTTGCCGCTCGCGACCTACTTCTCCGGTCCGAAGATCCGGTGGATCCTGGACAACGTCGACGGGGCGCGGGCCAGGGCCGAGGCGGGCGACCTGGTGTTCGGCAACATGGACACCTGGCTGCTGTGGAACCTGACCGGTGGCACGGACGGCGGCCAGCACATCACCGATCCCACCAACGCCAGCCGCACCATGCTCATGGATCTCAAGACCCTGCAGTGGGACGACGAGATCGCCGGCATCATGGGCGTCCCCACGTCGATGCTGCCCGAGATCAAGGCCTCGAGCGAGGTCTACGGGGAGGTCAAGGCCAGCGGCGCGCTCGCCGGCGTGACGATCGCGGGCGATCTCGGCGACCAGCAGGCGGCCACCTTCGGCCAGACCTGCTTCGCGGTCGGTGAGGCCAAGAACACCTACGGCACGGGCAACTTCCTGTTGCTCAACACGGGCACCGAGGCCGTGCCGTCCAAGTCGGGCCTGCTGACGACGGTCGGCTACAAGATCGGCGACCAGGACGCCGTGTACTGCCTGGAGGGCTCGATCGCGATCACCGGCGCGCTGGTGCAGTGGCTGCGAGACAACCTCAAGATGATCAAGGCCGCGCCGGAGGTGGAGGACCTGGCCAAGTCGGTCGACGACAACGGCGGCTGCTACATCGTCCCGGCGTTCTCGGGGCTGTTCGCGCCGTACTGGAAGTCGAACGCGCGCGGCGTCATCGCCGGCCTCACCCGCTACGTGAACGCCGGGCATATCGCCCGGGCTACGCTCGAGGCGACGGCTTACCAGAGCCGCGAGGTGGTCGAGGCGATGGACGCCGACTCCGGCGTGAAGCTCGAGTCGCTCAAGGTCGACGGCGGCATGGTCGGCAACGACCTGCTGATGCAGTTCCAGGCGGACCTGCTCGGCGTACCGGTGATCCGGCCGAAGGTGCCGGAGACGACATCGCTGGGTGCGGCCTACGCCGCCGGGCTCGCCACCGGGTTCTGGAACGAGATCGAGGACCTGCGCGAGAACTGGGTGGAGGACCAGCGCTGGGAGCCCACGATGGACTCGGCGAAGCGCGACGAGTACTACACCTACTGGAAGAAGGCGGTCACTCGGACCTTCGACTGGTTCGACGCCGACGAGGGATAGGTAAGGCCTAGGTCCAGGGGAGCTCGGCGCGCGTAGTCCAGTACGCCGCCGGCTCCTCGGCCAGGCCCGCGAGCCGCTGCTCGAGGCCGTCGTCCCAGCCGAGGTCGAGCGCGGCCAGGTTGCTCTCGAGTTGGGCGACGGTCGCCGCTCCGCTGAGCACGACGTCCGCCCA
>JBEVKF010000087.1:0-33148 GCA_040509755.1 Thermoleophilaceae bacterium
GCGGGCCTATCGGAGGGCCTGCCGGTCGGCTTTCAGATCGCCGGGCCCGCCTTCAGCGAGGCCCGCATCCTCGACGCCGCGCACGCGCTCGAGCAGGCAATCGGGTTCAGGGGGGCGGCGCGGCCGTGACCATCACCGAGTCGGCCGCCCGCGCATACGAGCCGGTGATCGGGATCGAGATCCATGTGCAGCTGAAGACGCTGACGAAGATGTTCTGCGGCTGCGCGCTCTCCTTCGGCGACGACCCCAACACCCACACCTGCCCGGTTTGCCTCGGCCACCCCGGCACTCTGCCGGTGACCAATGCGGAGGCCATCCATTTCGCGCTGATGATCGCGATGGCCTTCGAGTGTGAGATCGCGCCGCGCTCGATCTTCCACCGCAAGAACTACTTCTATCCCGACCTGCCCAAGGGCTACCAGATCAGCCAGTACGACATTCCGATCGCCGGCGCCGGGCGCCTCGGCGACGTTCGCATCCACCGCGTGCACCTCGAGGAGGACGCGGCGAAGCTCGTGCACGCCGGTGCCAGCGGCCGGATCCACGGCGCGCAGTCGAGCGTCGTCGACTTCAATCGCGGCGGAACCCCGCTCGTGGAGATCGTGACCGAGCCCGACCTGCGCAGCGCCTCCGAGGCCGCGGACTTCGGCCGCCTCCTTCAGGCCACGCTGCGGCGGATGGGGGTCTCCGATGTGAACATGGAGGAGGGCTCGCTGCGGGTGGATGCCAACGTGTCGATCCGCCCCGCCGGCGAAACGACCCTGGGGACCAAGACCGAGCTCAAGAACATGAACTCCTTCCGCTTTCTCGAGCGCGGGATCGAGGCGGAGATCGAGCGCCAGCGCGCTGCGCTCGCCGCGGGTGAGGGGATCGAGCAGGAGACGCTCCACTTCGATCCCCAGTCGGGGCAGATCACCACGCTGCGCTCCAAGGAGGAGGCACACGACTACCGCTACTTCCCCGAGCCCGATCTCGTCCCGATCGTGCCGACCGAGCGGATGCTCGAGCGCGCCCGCGCGGCGCTTCCCGAGCTGCCGGCCGCTCGCGCCGAGCGGCTCGAGCGGGAGCTCGGCCTGCCGGGGGAGACGGCCAAGCTGCTGTCCTTTCGCGCCGAGCTGGGCGACTTCTACGAGGCCGCTCTCTCGAGCGACGGTGGCGACCCCCGCGTCCTCGCCAACTGGACCACGAACGAGCTCACGGCGCGGATCGGCGAGACCGACCCCGCGGCCACCAAGCTCGAGCCCGCCGCCTTCGCGCGGCTGGTCGGGATGGTGGCCTCAAAGGAGGTCTCCTCGGCCGCCGGGCGCGATGTTCTCGGCGTGCTGGTGGCCGAGGGCGGCGACCCGGCGGCGGTCGTCGAGTCCAAGGGCCTCGGCCGCGCCGGCGAGGACGAGCTGGGCGCGATCGTCGACCAGGCGATCGCCGACAATCCCGACGCGGTCGAGAAGATTCGCGCGGGGAAGGGTCAGGCGGCCGGCGCGATCGTGGGTGCGGTGATGCGCGCGACCAGGGGGCGCGCCGACGGCGGCGAGGTGCAGCGGATGATCCGCGAGCGCCTGGACGGCTGAGCGCCGCTTTCACCTCCAGGTAGAGCGGCAATTCGGAGTCAGTTTCGGGCGCGGCCGGCGTCTGACCCTTGACAACGAGCTTGTCGACTTCTTGTCGGCCACGGACAGAAACTCGACAAGCCTCCGGGGTCTGAGCCCGTCAGTGACCGACTCCAAATCCATCTGGTGCGCCTTGGGGCTCGGGCCAACGGCGGGCTGTATAGGAGGTGGGACGGTTTGGCGAGGTGCTTCGCTGCGGCCGGGTTGGGCGTCCGCTGTCGAGTTAGCGGTCGCTGGGACCGCTAACTCGACAATCAACGAGTTTCGAAGCTCGTTTCGGGCCCACCCTTTATTGCCCGGACAGCGCGACGGCCCCAGTGTCGCGTCGGGGTCTGACCCCTGAAGACGCCAGCTCCTTGACGGCTGAGCGCCGCCCGAGCCCCTAGCGCCGCCTGCGCCCGCCTCTGTCCTTGCCGCTGTTCAGAAAGCCGCTGACGAACGAGCTCGCCTTGCTGGCGAAGCCGCCGCCCGTGCTCTTGCCGCGCCCGCCGGTACGACCGAGGCCATGGGTCACACGGTTCAGCAACCCCATCGGCCCGCTGGGCTTGGCGCTGCTGCGGCCTCGAGTCGAGCGGCCGCCCGTGATGCGGCCGCGGCTGCGGGAGGTGCGCGCTGCTCGCGCGTTTCGGCTCTTCGTCTTGGTGGCCATGCCGTCCTCTCGATCAGTCGGAAACGTTCCTGTTCCGACTACCCGTGCAGAGCTCGGCAAACCGCGACGGGCCGTACCATCTCCGGAGGACACCTAGAGGAGGAAGCGTATGGCTCGGCTTATTCGACTGGACGGCACTGGGCACACGACGCTGGCGGAGTGGACCGAGGCCGACGACGCGGCCTTCGCGGCGGCCGTCGTGGAGTTTCGGTCCCAGACCGAGCTCGGCTATATCGGCACGGTGCCCGAGAGCGCCGGCAAGGCCACGCACGTGCGCGAGCTGCCGCGCGAGGCCGATCTCGTGATCATGCGGAGGCCGATCGCCGGCGGCTAGCCGATGAGCACCGGTCAAGCGTCAGCGACGTGCTTGCCAGAGCTCGCGTCGGTCCCCTGGCGCCAGCGCACAGACCAGGCGTGGCTGCGGCGGTGGGGCCGGATCTGGCACGCCTGGACGCTCCTCTACACGATCCCCTTCCTCGCCGCGGGCGCGGCGATGCTGTGGCTTGCGCCGATCGCCGCCCCGGTGGCCCTCGTGGCGATTGCTCATGCCTGGACCATCCCGGAGCTCTATGCCTTTCGGGGGGCAAGCGTGGTGCGCCCGAAGGGACCGCGAAACGAAGCGGCGGAGCGCGTGGCCCAGGGCCTCCTCGGCGACCTGCTCGGCCACGAGGGGCGTGACCTGCACCGGCGCACCGGCCTGGCGCTCGAGCGTGGAGGGCTGGGGGTGTGGCTGGTGGGCGAGGCCGGCGCGCTGCTCGTCTCCCCGCGCGCGCGGCGGGTGCACTGCTTCTGCGTTCGCGTTACCGAGCCCGAGTTGCCCCCATCGGACCGCGTGGCCCACCTCCTGCTCGCGCTGCGGGTGGACGAGGAGGGCTTTGCCACGGTGGCCAATCACGCCTTCGCCGGCGCCCCGTGGCGGGTGCGCCGGCGGATGCCGGAGCGTATGCGCCCGGCGCTGGACGCGGCACGCAGCGCGGCGCGTTAGCCTCGCGCCCGTGGCCCACCAGGTCGTCATCGCCGGAGGCGGATTCGGCGGGCTCTATGCCGCGCGGCGTCTCGAGCGCCGCCTGCCTCGCCACAGCGCGCGGATCGTGCTGGTCAGCGACGTCAACTTCCTGCTCTACACACCGCTCCTGCCCGGCGCGGCCTCCGGATCGCTCGAGCCCCGCCACGTGGTCGTGCCGCTGCGCGAGGAGCTCGAGTGGACGGAGATCATGCTCGCGCGGGTGGAGTCGGCCGATCCGGCGATGCGCGACCTGCGGGTACGCACGATCGACGGTCGCGAGGAGACGCTGCGCTACGACCAGCTGATCGTGGCACTCGGGTCGGTGTCGCGGGTGATGCCGGTCCCCGGTCTGGCCGAGCACGCGATCGGATTCAAGACGCTCGCGGACGCGATCGCCCTGCGCAACCGGGCGCTGCTCCACCTCGAGATCGCGGAGTCGCTGCCCGACGACGAAAGCCGCCGCGAATATCTGACCTTCGTGTTCGTCGGCGCGGGCTACGCCGGCCTCGAGGGGATCGCCGAGCTCCAGGACTTCGTCACCGATGTGATCGAGCGCTATCCGCGCTGCCGGCTGGTCGGGACCCGCTTCATCCTGGTCGAGGCGCGCGACCGCGTGATGTCGGAGATCCCCGCGAGCCTCGCCGAGTTCGCCTCGCGCGAGCTGCGCGGGCGCGGCATGGAGATCCGCACCAGCACCGGGCTCGAGTCGATGGACGCGAGCTCGGCAACGCTTTCGACGGGCGAGCGGATCCCGGCGCGCACCGTCTGCTGGACGGCCGGCGTCAAGCCGCCGCCCGTGGTGGGTCGCCTGGGGCTCTCGCTCGACGAAAGCGGGCGTATCGAAGTCGACTCGACGATGAGGGTGAAGGGCCGCGAGAACGTCTGGGCGATCGGCGACGCCGCTGCCGTTCCCGACCCGGCGATGCGACGCCGCCAGGCATCCCCGCCGACCGCCCAGCACGCGATTCGCCAGGGACGGCGGGTTGGCGAGAACGTGGCGGCGGCCCTGCGCGGGCGCCGCACCAAGCGCTTTCGCTACCGCACGCTCGGCGTGTTCGTCGATATGGGTCAGCATCAGGCTGTCGCACACATGCTGGGCGTGCCGCTGCGCGGGTTTCCGGCCTGGTTCGCGGCGCGGACCTATCACCTGACGATGATGCCGGGCATGGCGCGGCGGGTGCGGCTCGCACTGGACTGGACCGTCGGCCTCTTCTTCGGCCGCGCGACCGCCGAGCTCGGGCAGCTGGGACACCCGCCCCCACTCGAGCACGAAGCGCGCGAGGAGCCCTCGGAGCGGTGAGCCTGCTCGCCTTCCGCGAGGGCAAGCCGAGCGATCTTCACGCGACCTTCGAGCTCGGCGAGGCGGCCTGGGACGCGTCGCGCAGGCAGCGCAACCTGCTCTCGGCCGACCACCGGCGCGACCCCGGGGACCTGAATGAGCAGTGGCTTCGCGAGCGGCCGCTGCTCGAGTTCATCGCCGCCCAGCCCGACGGCTGCTTTCTGATCTGCGACGACGGCGATCAGATGGTCGGTTACGGGCGCGTCGCCCGCTTCGGCGAGATGGACGAGCTGACCGAGCTGTGGGTGTCGCCGTCGCACACGGGGCGCGGGGTGGGGAGGGCCCTGCTCGAGCGCTGCTGGCCCGAGGCTCCCACGCCCGACCTCGGCCGCGTCGTGCTGGGTCTGGGCATGCCCGCCGACCTCAGCCTCTTCACCGAGTTCGGCGTGATGCCGGTGAGCGGCCACTGGCACATGCGCCACCGCACGGACGAATACGTCGAGCGCCGCTCGCAGGAGATCGATGCCACGGAGCCGGCCGTGCACGCGCTCACGCCCGAACGCGCCGTGCTCGAATGGAAGCGCCTCGAGCCGTCGGCCATCGGCCACGAGCGCCCGCTGCTGCACGACTTCTTCGGGCGCACCCGCACCTGCCTCGCGATCATGGACGGCGAGGGAGGGCGCGCGACGGCGCTTTGCTGGGTGAGCTCCGACGGGGACATCGGCCCGGCTGTGGCAGAGGGGACTGAGGAGCTGGCACCGGTGGTCCTTGCCGCTCTCGACCGGGTGGCGAAGATGCAGGAGCCGGAGACCCTGGGCGTTTTCTGCACCACCGCTTCCTGGTGGCTGCTCGACCGGCTGCGGCGGCTCGGGTTTCGCGTGCACTGGCCGAGCTGGGTGATGTGCTCGGTGCCGCTTCCCGGCCTTGACCGCTATCTGCCCACCCGCCCGGCCCGCCTGCTCTGACGCGCTGCGCTCTCTGCCAGACTTCACCCCATGGGTGAAATGGCCTCGAATGTCGGTCGCAAGCTGATCGCCGGCGCGGTGTTGCTGGTTGCCGCCTGGATCCTCTTCAAGGTGGTAATCGGCGTGGCCGCGACAGTCGCCGGGATCGTCGTCGTCGTGGTCGCGGTGGTAGGCGTCATCTGGGCGGTCGGCGTGCTGCGCTGACGCGGGTGGAGTACGCGGTACTCGCCTTTTTCTGCGGCCTCTCGGCGGGCGTGATCGGCAAGCTCAAGGGCAGCTCGTTCCTCATCTGGTTCCTGATCGGCTTCGTTCTGCCGCTGCTGGGGACGCTCGCGGCGGTCCTGTATCGCTCCGAGCGCGACGATCCACTGCGCGAGTGCCCTGAGTGCGGCAACATCGTCGCGCTGCACGATCAGGTCTGCATGCGGTGCGGGCGGGACCTCGAATGGCCCGCGGAGAGCGCTGTCTAGCCGAGGATGGCTCGTTAGACTGGCTGGTCAATGCGAGCCGTCGACGCAATCATGGAGTGCCTCAAGGCCGAAGGGGTCGAGCATGTGTTCGGCATTCCGGGCGGCGCCAACCTTCCGACCTACGACGCGCTCTATGACGCGGGCATTCGCCACGTGCAATGCCGCCACGAGCAGGGCGCGGGACACGCCGCCGAGGGCTACGCGAAGGCATCGGGCAAGGTCGGGGTGGCGCTCGCCACCAGCGGTCCTGGCGCGACCAACCTCGTCACGTGCATC
The DNA here is from genome assembly GCA_040509755.1 of Thermoleophilaceae bacterium. GTDB lineage: Bacteria > Actinomycetota > Thermoleophilia > Solirubrobacterales > Thermoleophilaceae > JACVRW01. Next base: position 6,253 of record JBEVKF010000087.1, read on the forward strand.
GCCAACGCCGTGATGGACAGCGTGCCGACCGTGTTCCTCACGGGCCAGGTGCGCACCGACCTGATCGGGACCGACGGCTTCCAGGAGGCCGACATCTCCGGCATCACGATGCCGATCGTCAAGCACTCGATCCTGATCCAGGACCCGCGCGAGATCCCGAAGGCGATCCACGAGGCGTTCCACATCGCCTCGAGCGGGCGCCCGGGCCCGGTGCTGGTCGACCTGCCCCAGGACCTCTCGCGCGCCGACATCCCCTACGAGCCGGTTACCAAGGTGCATCTGCCCGGCTACCAACCCACCCGAGAGGGCAACGCCAAGCAGATCCGTCTCGCCGCGAAGGCGCTCGCCAACTCCCGCCGGCCGGTGATCTACGGCGGCGGCGGAGTGATCAACGCCGAGGCCGCTCAGGAGTTCCGAGACCTGTGCCTCTCGGACAAGCTGCCCGTGACCTGCACGCTGATGGGCCTGGGGGCCTTCCCGGCCGACCACGAGCAGTGGCTCGGCATGCCGGGCATGCACGGAACGCGCACAGCCAACTACTCGATGGACGAGGCGGACCTGATCGTCGCGATTGGCGCCCGCTTCGACGACCGCGTGACCGGCAAGCTCTCGGAGTTCGCGCCGCGGGCGAAGTTCATCCACATCGACGTCGACCCGGCGGAGATCTCGAAGAATGTGCCCGCCCACATCCCGATCGTCGGCGACGCCAAGAGCATCCTTCCCAAGCTGACCGCCGAGTACCGTGCGACCGCCGCCGACCCGGCCCGGCTCGAGGGCTGGTGGCAGCGCATCTATGGCTGGCAGGAAAAGCACCCGCTGCGCTACGAGGACTCGGCGGACTCCGAAATCAAGCCTCAGTTCATGGTTGAGGCGATGTTCGAGGCCACCGACGGCCAGGCGATCATCACCTCCGACGTGGGCCAGCACCAGATGTGGGCCGCCCAGTACTACGGCTTCACGCGCCCGCGCCAGTGGATCAACTCCGGCGGCCTGGGCACGATGGGCTTCGGCCTGCCGAGCGCCATGGGCGCGAAGGTGGCCTGCCCGGACGACAACGTGGTCTGCCTCGCCGGCGACGGCTCGCTGATCATGAACATCCAGGAGATGGCCACCTGCGTGACCGAGGGCATCCCCGTGAAGGTGTTCCTGATGAACAACGGCTACCTCGGCATGGTCCGCCAGTGGCAGGAGCTCTTCTGGGACAGGCGCTACTCCTCCGTCGAGATGGGCGCGAGCCCCGACTGGGTCAAGCTGGCCGACGCCTTCGGCGCCACCGGCATGAAGGTGACCGAGAAGGGCAAGCTCAAGGACGCCTTCCGCGCGGCGCTGGCCGAGGACGGTCCGGTGCTCGTGGACGTGCACGTGACCAAGGAGGAGAACTGCTATCCGATGATCCCGGCGGGACAGGCCGCCAGGGACATGGTCGGGTAGGTCGTGGGCGAGCCCGGAACAAAGGAGATCCTCAACCTCGAGGATCTCCAGGTGACCGGCGGCATCCGCACCGGTCGCAAGCACATCCTCTCGATCCTGGTCGAGAACAAGCCGGGCGTTCTGGCTCGCATCGCCGGCCTCTTCGCCCGCCGCGGCTTCAACATCGACTCCCTGGCGGTCGGCCCGACCGACGACGAGTCGATGTCGCGCATCACGCTCACCGTTGACGGCGCCGCCCACCCGATCGATCAGGTCACCAAGCAGCTGCACAAGCTGGTCCACGTGATCAAGATCAGGGACCTCGAGCCGGGCGAGACGGTTGCCCGCGAGCTTGCGCTGTTCAAGGTGTCATGTCAGGACGGCGACTCGCGCGCGCAGGTGATGCAGTTCACGGAGATCTTCCGCGGCAAGACCGTCGACGTCTCCAAGCGCAGCGTGACGGTCGAGGTGACCGGCATCGACGACAAGATCGCCGCGTTCGAGGAGATGGTCCGCCCGTTCGGGCTGATCGAGATGGTCCGTACCGGCGAGATCGCCGTCTCGCGCGGGCGCTCGGCGACCTAGGCTTCCGTCATCCTGTGTTGGGAGTGCCAACACGGACTTCCTCCCCTGATCCGTTCGAGCTTCGCGATGACGCGCTCGAGCTGCTAGCCGGCCGTCTCGACCGGGCGCTGGCGCTGGTGCGCACCGATGCCGCACGGGCCGTCGCGGCGCTGACGGTCCCGCTCTCGGCGGACGTCGATCTCTCGGCGGCGGTGCTGGCCGCGCGCCGTCCGGGCGACCGCTACTTCTGCTTTGAGCAGCCCGAGCGCGAGGGCTTCGCGCTCGCCGGACTGGGAGAGGCGATCGCACTCGACGCTCGAGGCTCGGAGCGTTTCGGAGAGATCGCCGCACGCGCGCGCGAACTCGGGCGCAGGACGTTCGCCGACGACCCCGCGCACGACCCGAGTCGCCCGCCCGCCGCCGGGCCTGTCTTTGTCGGGGGGTTCGCGTTTGGGCACGAGGGCGGGTCGGGGCCCGAGTGGTCGTCGCTGCCGCCCGGCTCGATGGTGCTCTCCGAGGTGTCGCTCGCAAGGCACCGCGGCCAGGCGCGGCTCACCGTGTGCGCGGTCGTGCACGCCGACGACCACGCCCAGGAGCTGACGGAGAGACTGCAGCGCCGCCTGGCAGAGCTCGCGCCGGCCTCCATGCCACTGGTCGATCCGGACCCGGTCGAGCGCACCAGGGTCGCGAGCGCCGCGCCCCCCTCGCACTACGAGAACGCGGTGGAGCGGGCGGTCGAGCTGATCCGGGCAGGTGAGCTCGACAAGATCGTGCTCGCCCGCGAGGTGCGGGCTCACGCCGCGGGTCCGCATGACCCCGGCGCGGTGCTGGGCGCGCTTCGCGAGGCCTTTCCGGCGTGCTACTGCTGGTGCGTCGGCACGCCGGAGGCGGCCTTCGTGGGCGCGAGCCCAGAGCTGCTGGTGCGCCGCGACGGCTCGCGCGCGCAGACCGTCGCGCTCGCGGGTACCGCCAGGCGCAGCGCGGACCCAGCGGTGGACGATCACCTGGGCGAGCAGCTTCTCCGGAATCCCAAGGACCGCCAGGAACAGGCGATCGTCGCGCGACGGATCGAGCGCACGCTCGAGCCGGTCAGCGTCTGGGTCACGGGCGCCGACGAGCCGGTGCTCGTCAAGGTCCAGAACGTCCAGCACCTGGCCACCCCGATCCGGGCTCAGCTCTCCGATCCGCTCCCGACGGTCGAGCTGGCCGGAATGCTGTCGCCGACGCCGGCGGTGGGCGGAGAGCCGCGCGACCGGGCGTTGCCGCTGATCCCCGCCCTGGAGGGCCTGGATCGCGGCTGGTACGCGGGCGCGGTGGGCTGGACCGACCTCGCCGAGGACGGCGAGTTCTGCGTCGCGCTTCGCTGCGCGCTGCTGCGCGGCCCGGTGGCCCACCTCTACGCGGGCGGCGGGATCGTCGCGGACTCCGTGCCGGCTGACGAGCTCGCCGAGACCGAGGTCAAGCTACAGGCTCTCCTCCCGCTGCTGTCCTGAGCGTTTTCCCGGCCGCTGACGCGGGCAACCGGACCTAAGACACCGAGGGAAGGCCGGAAGATGTTCGAGCGCTTCAGGAAGACGCCCAACGACGAGGGTGACGCCGCGCGGGGAGGAGTTGCCACCGCCCGGCGCGAGCCGGAGGGCGTCCGCGAGCGCGAGGCCGCTCGCTTCACGCGCGATCCCGGCGACGACACGCCCGACGGCGACGCCGTCCGCGACATCCGCACGCGCCAGCGCGGCGCGGAGGCCGCCCGCCAAATGCGCGCGCGCCAGAGGGAGGAGTTCGGCGGCGTCAACTGGGGCTCGGCCTTCTTCGGCTGGCTCGTCTCCGTCGGCATGGCCGCCATCCTGCTGGGCCTGCTGAGCGCCGCCGGAGCCGCCTTCGGGCTATCGGAGGTGAGCAACGCCGAGGCCGAGCAGCACGCTGAGACCATCGGCATCATCGGCGGGATCCTCCTGATCGTGGTGCTCGCCGTGGCCTACTGGTGCGGCGGCTATGTGAGCGGGCGCATGTCGCGCTTCGACGGCGGACGCCAGGGACTGGCGGTGTGGGCGCTCGGGGTGGCCGTGACGGTGGTTCTTGCCGTGTCCGGCGTGCTCTTCGGCGCCGAGTACAACGTGCTCGAGCGGCTCAACCTGCCGCGCATCCCAATCGAGGAGGGCTCCCTGACCGCGGGCGCCGCGGTCGCGCTGGTGGCCACCCTGCTCACGACCCTGCTCGTCGCGGTGACGGGCGGAAAGACCGGTGAGCGCTTCCACAAGAACGTCGACCGGGTCGGCTACACCAAGCTCTGAGCCACCCGTGCCACCGCCTCGCGGTGGAGCCTCACATTCTCGCGCCGGTCGGTGCGCACCACCCTGACCCGGCCCGCGGCGCCGACGATTGCCTCGACGTCGATGCCCGGCGGAGTCGCGACGTGCTCTTCATAGGCGCCACGGTCGGCGTACTCGGCCACTGGCAGGAAGTCGAATATGCCCCCGCCGCCGTTGTCCAGGCAGAAGACCTTGAGATCGACGCCGGCGCGCCGGGTGGCGAGCAGGCCGCCGACGTCGTGCAGCAGGGCGATCTCGCCGGTCAGCAGCCAGGTCGGGCGTCCGCTCGCGAGCGCGGCGCCGAGCGCCGACGAGACGCCCCCGTCGATCCCGTTGGCACCGCGGTTGGCCAAGAAGAGCAGGTCCTTCGGCGACTGCGGAAACCAGGATTCGACGTCTCGGATCGGCATCGACGAGCTGACCCACACGAGCGCGCCATCGGGAAGCTCGGGCTCGAGCGCGGCGAGCAGCTTCGGCTCGAAGAGGTCGGGGGCGGCGGCGAGGGCCCGTGGCGCCTGGGCGTCGGCGCTGCGCCAGGAGGAGAGCCACTGCGAATCGCGCTCGACCGTTCGCATCTCGAGCGCGGAGGCGAGCGCGTCGAGAGCGGGCGCCGCGGCGCACTCGAGGATCAGCTCCGCATGGCGGGTCGGCTCGTGCCACGCGGCGTCCGGGTCGAGCACCACCTGCGGGGCGTCCGACAGCCAGGCGCGCAGCGGCTTGGAGGACGGCATATCGCCTACGCGCAGGACGAGGCCGGGCCGGTGGGCGGAGGCGAACTCCTCGATCGAAAGCAGCACGTCGTAGTGCGCGACCACGTGCGAGCGGTCGTGCTCTCCGCAGCGCAAGCCGGACGTCGGCTCGGCGAGCAGCGGCCAGCCGCAGCGGGCCGCGAGGCGTGCCGCGGGCTCGGCGATCCGCTCGGCCGTCGGACCGCAGACGATCGCCCCGCGCGGGTTGGTGGCCACCCGTGCCGCAAGGTGCTGGATATCGTCGGCCTGCGGCGCCCGCGACTGCCCGCGCACCCGCGTCCACGGCCGGCCGTCCGCGCGGCCCTCCCACTCCCGGGGCTCGAGTTCCTCGGCGAGCGGGGCCAGCGGGTCGCGCAGCGGGAAGTTGAGGTGCACCGGCCCCGGGCGCCCGCCCGCCGCAGTCCAGTAGGCGCGGCACGCGAGCGCTCGGTGGTGGATCGCCGTCGCGCGGCTCGGTTCGTGCGTGCCGACGTCCACGAACCATTTGGCGGCCGAGCCGTAGAGCCTGGTCTGGTCGATCGCCTGGCCGGCCCCGACCTCGCGCAGCTCGGGCGGGCGGTCGGCGGTCAGGACGAGCAGCGGCACGCGCGCCTCCCACGCCTCGACCACAGCGGGGTGAAGATTCGCCGCGGCCGTGCCGGACGTGCAGGTGACCGCGACCGGGAGGCCGCTCGCCTTCGCCATCCCGAGCGCCACGAATCCCGCGCAGCGCTCGTCGATGACCGAGATCGCCTCCAGGCCTTCCTGGGCGGCGAGAGTCAGGGCGATCGGGGCGTTCCGCGAACCCGGGCAGGTGACCGCATGACGAAGCCCGCAACGGACGAGCTCCTCGACGAATGCCCGCACTGGGGCATAGGTGCGGTTGATCGGGTCCACGGCCGCCCGGACGCTACGCGATCATCCCGGCGGTGACGCGCCTGGTCTTCATCCCGGGGTTCATGCAGCGCGGCCACGGGTGGGCCGACGCCGCCGAGCGGCTGGGCCCGGGCCACGAGCCGGTCCTGCTCGACCACAGCGAGCACTCCTTCGAAGGCCGTCTTGCCGAGATCGCCAAGGCGGGGGAGGGGGCGGTGCTCGCCGGGTACTCGCTCGGTGGCCGCCTCGCCATGAGGGCCGCGGTGCGCGATCCCGCGCGCTACCGCGGTCTCGTCACGGTCGGCACAACCGCCGGCATCGACGAGGCGGCGGCGCGCAGCGAACGCGCCGAGGCCGACGAGCGCCTGGCCTCCTGGATCGAGGCAGCAGGCATCGACGAGATCGTCGGGCTCTGGGAGCGCCAGCCGCTGTTCGCCGACCAATCCGAGCAGGTGGTCGAGGCCCAGCGGGCCGGGCGCCTGAGCCAAGACCCGCGCGACCTCGCGATGCTGTTGCGCACCGCCGGCCAGGGCGTGCTGGAACCGGTTTGGAGCGAGCTGCTTACGCTCGACCTGCCGGTGCTGGCGATCGCCGGGGCCCGCGACGAGGCCTATTCGGCCGCGGCCAAGCGGATCGCCGCGACCGCCAAGCGCGGCCGCGCGGCGATCGTCGAGAACGCGGGCCACGCGCCACAGCTGCAACAGCCCCAGGCCGTCGCGAAGCTACTGACGGACTTCGTCGACCAGGATGTCGGCAAGTGACTCCGGGCTGAGCTCGACCCCGAGCCCCGGACCGCCGGGGACCCGCAGCGTGCCCTGGCTGGGTGCGGGGAGTACGCGCGCCATCGGCCCATCGAAGAGCTCGAGCGTTGCCAGCCCGCATGCGAGCTTGACGTCCTCGGAGGCCGCGAGCTGCAGCGCGGCCGCGATGCCCCACGGACCGTCGAGCGTGCTCGACAGAAAGGCCCCGAGGCCGTGCGAGCGGGCGAGGCGCAGCATCTCGCGGGCGGGCTTGAAGCCGCCTGCGCCCGCCAGCTTGATGTTGACCACGTCACACGCCTCGAGCTCTACGAGCCTGCGGACCGAGCGCAGCGAGCCGGCCGACTCGTCGGCCGCGATCGGAGTGGACACGCGCTCGCGCACCTGGCGCAGCTCCTCGGTCGTGCGGCAGGGCTGTTCGACGAACTCGAGGTCGTGGGCCTCGAGTTCGCGGATGCACGACACGGCCTGGTCCACCGACCATGCCCGGTTGGCATCCAAACGCAGGGCCGGCCACGGACCGACCGCCTCGCGCACTGCGGCCACACGCTCGACGTCGTCCGGCAGGCCGACCTTGACCTTGAAGCAGGCGTAGCCCGCGCCGAGGCCCTCGCGTGCCCGTGCGGCGACCTCCTCGGACGGCCCGGCGGGCAGCGTCATGTTCACGGGCAGCGCGTCCTTGACCGGCTCGGCGAGCGGCCGGTCCTCCTGACGGGCCTCCAGATCGAGGCGCGCGATCTCCTCGGCCGCGCGCGCCTGGGGCGGGCGGCGCCCGCCGCCGCCGCTGAGCGCGGCGATCGCGCGGTCGAGCGGTACGCCGTCGTATGGCTCGAAGGGGGCCGCCTCGCCCCATCCGACTGTGCCGTCGCCGGCCTCGAGGCGCAACACCACAAGCTCGCGCGCCGAGGCCACGCCGTTGGCGGTCACGAACGGCTCGCGGAAAGGAATCGACAGCCGCAGCAGCGTTCGCTTCACGAGAGCAGGACGCCCGCGGAGAGAAGCAGCGAGAACACCGCAAGCAGCCGGGCCGCCCCCGCGAGCGCGCCGTTGAGCGCCGGGCCGTCGGTGCGTGAGGACACCGTTTCGATCAGGGGCGGGGCCAGGGGCAGGGCGGCGAGCGTGAGCAGCAGCCATGCGCTGAGCCCGCCGCAGGCCCAGGTTGCTGCGGGCGCGGCGAAGGCGAGGATCACCATTGCCATGAAGAGGATGCGGGCGCGGTCTCGCCCGAGCTTGACCGCGAGCGTGCGCTTGCCGGCGCGGCGGTCGGTCTCTATGTCGCGCACGTTGTTGACCACGAGGATGGCGGAGGCGAGCAGTCCCACGGGCACCGCGAGCGCGAACGCCTCCCAGCGCAGCTCCTCCGTCTGCACGTAATAGGACCCCACGACGGCCACGACCCCGAAGAAGACGAACACGAACAGCTCGCCGAGACCCTCGTAGCCGTAGGGACGCGGTCCGCCGGTGTAGAGCACCCCCGCGAGGATCGACGCGGCTCCGACCACGAGCAGCTCCCAACCGGCGACGGCGGCCAGGTAGAGCCCCGCGGCGACCGCGATGCCGAATGCGACGTAGGTGCCGACCAGCACGCGCTTGGGCGGCATCAACCCTCCGGCCGTCACCCGCACCGGGCCGAGGCGGTCCTCGGTGTCGGCGCCACGGCGGGCGTCCGAGTAGTCGTTCGACAGGTTCGTGCCGATCTGGATGAAGATCGAGCCGACCAGCGCGGCCACGAACGGGAGCAGGCGAAACTCGTCCTCGCTTGCGGCGAGCGCGGTTCCTACGAGCACAGGGGCGACCGCCGCCGGAAGCGTGCGGAGGCGGACGGCCAGCAGCCAGAGTGGCAGGGTGCCGCGCCCCAGCGCCGCGCGCGAGGCGCTCACGGCCGCTTCGGGAACTTCCCGAAGTCAGGCGGGCGCTTGTCCTTGTAGGCGTCGCGTCCCTCGCGCGCCTCTTCGCTCGCATAGAACAGGAGGTTGGCGTCGTGGGCGAGCTGCTGCACGCCTGCCATGCCGTCCTCCGCTGCGTTGAAGCTGGCCTTGACGAGCCGTAGCGAGAACGGGGAGAGGGCGAGCATCTCGCGACACCAGCGCACCGTCTCCTCCTCGAGCTCCTCGAGTGCCACCACCGTGTTCACGAGCCCCATCTCGCGCGCTTCCTCCGCCGTGTACTGGCGACAGAGCAGCCAGATCTCCTTCGCCTTCTTCTGGCCGACCTGGGCGGCGAGCAGGCTGGCGCCGTAGCCGCCGTCGAAGCTGCCCACCTTGGGACCGGTCTGGCCAAAGCGCGCGTTGTCGGCGGCGATCGTGAGGTCGCAGACGACGTGCAGCACCTGGCCTCCGCCGATCGCATAGCCGGCGACCATCGCGATGATCGGCTTGGGCGTGCGGCGCATCTGGAGGTGGAGGTCGGTCACATGGAAACGGCCGACCTGCGCGCCGCCGGCCACGTAGCCGGTGTCCCCGCGCACGCGCTGGTCGCCGCCGGAGCAGAACGCAAGCGGCCCCTCACCGGTCAGCACGATCACTCCGACCGAGCTGTCCTCGCGCGCCCGGTCGAGCGCCTCGGAGACCTCGATCAGGGTCTCGGGCCGAAACGCGTTGCGAACCTCGGGACGATCGATGGTGATCTTCGCGATGCCGTCGGCAAGCTCGTAGCGGATGTCCTCGTACTCGCCGCCGCCCGGCCGCCATTCCGCGGCCGGCCGGATTACGCGCTGGGCCTGCTGCTCGGTCCAAGAGGTCGCCATCGGCCTCCGTACGATAGTTGCGTCTGGACGAGTGGCTCTCATCAGCGGCGCGCGCGCGGCCCGGCCATGCGGCCCTGGTAGCCGAGGGCCGCACCCTCACCTACGCCGAGCTGAACAAGCACGCCACGGGGCTGGCGCGGCGGCTCGCCGTGTCACCCGGGGACCGGGTCCCGGCCGCGCTGCCGCCCGGCCTTGCCTTCTGCGAGCTGCTCCACGCGCTGCCGCGCCGCGGCGCCGCACTGATCCCCCTCGACCCGCGCGGCCCGGCCGCCCCGGCTCTGCCGCTCGGCCCGCCGTCGGACGTGGAGCTGCTTGAGACGGTCGACCCGGAGGCCGTGCACACCGTCATCCAGACCTCGGGCACCACGGGCGAGCCCAAGGCGGTAGAGCTGAGCTACGCCAACCACGCCGCGAGCGCGGCCGCGTCCGCCGGCGCGCTCGGCGTCGATCCCGCCGATCGCTGGCTGTGCCCTGTGCCGTTGCACCACGTGGCCGGGCTGAACGTGCTGATCCGTTGCGTGATCCACCGCACCACCGCGGTGGTGCACGAGCGCTTCGACGTAGAGCGCGTGAAGTCGACCCTTGAAGCGGGGGAGGTGACGCTCGCCTCGCTGGTGCCCACGATGCTCGCCCGCCTGCGCGACGCCGGTCTCAAGCGCGCGCCCGGCCTTCGCGCGATCGCGCTGGGCGGAGGGCCGAGCCCCGCCGGCCTGCTCGAATGGGCGGCCGAGACGGGCATCCCGGTCACGCCGGTCTACGGGTTGACCGAGACGTGCTCGCAGGTGGTGGCCGGGAGCCCCGGACGGCCGATGCTCGGCGTCGAGCTGCAGGTAGCCGGCAACGGGGAGATCCTCGTTCGCGGCCCGATGGTGGCGCGCCGCTCGCTGAGCGCGGACGGCTGGCTGCACACGGGCGACCGCGGCCGCCTCGACGAGGAGGGCCGCCTGGACGTGGAGGGCCGGCTGAAGGAGCTGATCGTGACCGGCGGCGAGAACGTGGCGCCGCTGGAGATCGAGCAGGTGCTGCTCGCGCACCCGGCGGTGGCCGACGCGGGGGTGGCGGGGCTGCCCGATGCGGAGTGGGGGGAAGCGGTCACGGCCTTCGTGGTGCTGCGCTCGCCCGCCACCTCAGCCGAGCTGCTCGACTGGTGTGGGGCGGGTCTCGCCCCCTTCAAGGTCCCAAAGGCGGTCCACGAGGTGAGCGAGCTGCCGCGCAACGCGAGCGGGAAGCTGCTGCGCCACCGGCTAGAGTCCCCGCCCGCATGATCTACGACAAGGACGCCGACCTCTCCAAGCTCGACGGCAAGACCGTGGCCATCCTCGGTTACGGCTCGCAGGGCCACGCCCACGCGCTCAACCTCAAGGATTCCGGCGTGGACGTGGTGGTGGGGTTGCGCGAAGACTCCTCGTCGGTCGAGAAGGCCAAGGCCGGCGGCCTGCGCGTGGAATCGATCGCAAACGCCGCCAGCGAGGGCGACGTCGTGATGATCCTGCTGCCCGACGAGAAGCAGGCCGAGGTCTGGGAGAGCGAGATCCGCGACGGCATCGCGCCCGGCAACCTGCTCATGTTCGCCCACGGCTTCTCGATCCACTTCGGCCAGATCGACCCCGGTCCCGAGGTGGACGTCGGCATGGTGGCGCCCAAGGGGCCCGGGCACCTGGTGCGGCGGCAGTTCGTCGACGGTAACGGCGTGCCAGGCCTGATCGCCGTTCACCAGGACGCGAGCGCCACGGCACGCGAGCTGGTGCTCGGTTACGCAAAAGGGATCGGATGTACCCGCGCGGGCGTGATCGAGACGACCTTCAAGGACGAGACCGAGACCGATCTCTTCGGTGAGCAGGCGGTGCTCTGCGGCGGCGTCACCGAGCTCGTGCGCGCCGGCTATGAGACGCTCGTGGACGCGGGCTATGACCCGCGGCTCGCGTACTTCGAGTGCCTCCACGAACTCAAGCTGATCGTCGACCTGATGTATGAGAAGGGCATCAGCGGAATGCGCTACTCGATCTCCAACACGGCCGAGTACGGGGACTTGACGCGCGGCAAGCGCATCATCGGCGACCCAACCCGCGAGGCCATGCAGGCGATTCTGGGCGAGATCCAGTCGGGCGACTTCGCGCGCGAGTGGATTGCGGAGAACAAGGCAGGTCAGGAGAACTTCCAGCGCATGCGCTCAGAGCAAAAGGACCATCAGATCGAGCGTGAGGGCAAGGAGCTGCGCTCGATGATGGACTGGATCGACACCGAGTTCTGACGATGGCCGACGAACGGCCACCGGATGAGCGCCCGACTGAGTTCCTGCCGCCGCAGGCGCCGGGTCCCGAGCCAGAGGTCGGGGCGCCCCAAGCGCCGCAACCGCCTCAAGCGCCTCAAGCGCCCTACCCGCAGCAGCAGCAGCCGGCCGGGGCCTGGCAGCAGCCTCCACCGCAGGCGCCGCCACCCGGCTATCCGCCCTACGGCTGGCAGCAGCAAGCGCCACAGCCGGGCGCCTGGGGCTACGCGCCGCAACCGGTTCAGCCGGACAACGGCCCGGCCGTGGCGGGGTTCGTGCTCTCGCTCGTCGCCGGCGCTCTGCTCTTCCTTTCGGCCGGTCTCTCCTCGCTGGTCTCGGTCGGGTGCGCCATCGCGGGCATCGTCTACTCGCGCAAGGGCAAGAAGAAGGTCGAGTCGGGCGAGACGACCAAGAACGCCGGCCTGGCCCAGGCCGGCTTCATCATCGGGATCATCAGCCTGGTCCTCGCGGTGATGGCGACGCTCGTCTGGGCGCTCGTGGTCGTCGCGGCGATCACCGACGACGAGTTCCGCCGCGATCTCGAGAACGAGTTCGACGAAGACTCGATCAGCGCCGCGTTGCGCGTCGCGGCGGTGTGCGTGCGGCTAGCTATTCTCGCCGCTCGGTGACCAATCCCTATCTCAAGCAGTACCTCATGACCGCCGGACCGACGCCGCTGCCGCCCGCCGTGTCCCAAATGATGGCCGAGCCGATGCTCTACCACCGAGCTCCGGCCTTCGTCGAGATCTACGCGCGGGTCCTCGGCCGCCTCAAGGAGGTCTTCGGGACGGCAAACGAGGTCCTACTGTTCGCGAGCTCCGGCAGCGGGGCGCTCGAGTCGGCCGTCGCGAACCTCGTCCGCCCCGGGGAGCGGACCCTGGTGGCCAGCTGCGGCAAGTTCGGCGAGCGCTGGGCCGAGCTATGCGACGCCTACGGCGCTCACACGGTCCACTGGCAGACCGAGTGGGGGCGCAGGATCGACGCGGCCGAGCTCGACGCGAAGCTCGCCGAGCACGGGGACGTCGAGGTCGTGTTCACCACCTTCTCCGAGACCTCGACGGGAGTCATCAACGACATCCGCGAGCTGACCGAGGTCTGCCATCGCCATGGCGCGCTGATCGCCGTCGACGCGGTCTCGGGAATCGGCGCCGTTGCGCTGCCGCAGGACCTCTGGGGCGTGGACGTGGTGGTGGCGGGATCGCAGAAGGCGCTCATGGCCCCACCCGGACTCGCCTTCGCGAGCCCGAACGCGGCGGCGCTGAAGCGGGCCGCTGCCTCTCCCGGGCGCCGCTTCTACTTCGACTGGGGCCGCACCCTCACGGGTCAGCAGAAGGATCCGCCAGACAGCCCGTTCACCCCCGCCGTCGGCCTCGTCCGAGCCCTCGACGTAGCGCTCGGCCTGATCGCGGCCGAGGGCCTCCAGGAGGTCTACGACCGTCACCGCCTGCTCGGTCGCGCCACCCGCGACGCGGCCCGGGCGCTGGAGCTCGACCTACTGGGTGACGGCGACGAGAACGCGAACGTCGCCACCGCGATCCGGCTGCCCGAGACGATCGACGGCCGATCGCTGCCCAAGCTGATGCGCGACCGCTTCGGAGTGACGATCGCCGGCGGACAGGGCCACCTCGCGGGCAAGATCGCGCGCATCGCGCACTGCGGGTACTTCGGCGCGTTCGACATCGTGGTCACTGTGGCCGCGCTGGAGATGAGCCTGCGCGAGCTCGGCTACCAAGCCGAGCTCGGTGCCGGTGTGGCCGCCGCCGAGCGCGTCTTCCTCGAGGCGGGCGTGCCGGTCGCGCAGCCGGCTTGACGTGAAGGTCCTCGTCAAGGAGACCATCGGCGACTCCGGGGTCGAGCTGCTTCGCGGGGCCGGTCTGGACGTCGAGCTGGGCCTCGATTGGGACCAGGCCGAGCTCGAGAGGCGCATCGGAGAGTTCGACGCCATCCTGATCCGCTCGGCCACCAAGCTCACCGCCGACCTGCTCGAGCGCACCGAGCGGCTGAAGGTCGTGGCGCGGGCGGGAGTGGGGGTGGACAACGTCGACGTCGACGCCGCCACAAAGCGCGGCGTGATGGTGGCCAACGCTCCCCAGTCCAACGTCATCACGGCCGCGGAGCACACGCTGGCCATGCTGCTCGCGCTCGCGCGCAAGGTTCCGCAGGCCCATGGCTCGCTCACCTCGGGGTCCTGGGAGCGCTCGAAGTTCAGCGGAGTCGAGCTGTACGAGAAGACGCTCGGGGTGCTGGGCTTCGGGCGGATCGGCCAGCTCGTGGCCCAGCGCGCGCTCGCCTTCGGCATGCGCGTCGTCGCCTTCGACGCCTACGTGGCCGGGGAGCGTTTCCGCGAGCTCGGGGTGGAACGCGCGGAGAGCTCGAACGACCTCTACTCCCAGGCCGACTTCATCACGATCCACCTCCCTGTAACGCTGGAGACCGAGAACTGGCTCGACGCGGATGCGTTCGCGAGGATGAAGCCGGGCGTCCGCGTGATCAACGTCGCGCGCGGCTCGCTGATGGTCGAGGACGCGTTGCGCGACGCGCTCGACTCGGGCCAGGTGGCGGGCGCCGCGCTGGACGTCTTTCGCGTCGAGCCGGTCACCGCGCATCCGCTCTTCGGCTATCCCAACGTGGTCGTCACCCCGCACCTGGGCGCCTCGACGGCCGAGGCCACCGACCGCGCGGGCCTGCAGGCGGCCGAGCAGGTGGTCGCCGCGCTGACGGGCGGCGTCGTCACGAGCGCCGTCAACGTGCCGGCCATCGCGCCGGAGGACGTGGAGGTGCTGGGGCCGTACCTGGCGCTCTCGCTGGACCTTGGGCGGGTGTCGGTCGCGCTGGCGGAAGGCAGCTCGATCGACGCGCTGGAGATCGAGTGTCTCGGGCGGATCGCCGAGCGCGACACGCGCATCCTCACCGTTCAGGTGCTCAAGGGCGTGCTGTCGGGCCACATCGAGGAGGACGTGAACGACGTCAACGCGCCCATGCTCGCCGAGGACCGCGGCATCAACGTGACTCAGACCAACGCCGCGCGTGCCCGCGACTTCACCGACCTCGTGCGGGTGACGATCGTCAGCGGCGGCGAGCGCAGCCGCGTCGTGGGGACCACGCTTGGCAGCCGCCACCGCTCGCATCTGCTGGAGGCCTGGGGCTCACGTTTCAACGTCGAGCTCGAGCGCCATCTGGCGATCTTCCGCTACGAGGACCGCCCGGGCATGCTCGGGCGGGTGGGAACCGAGCTCGGCAACCGCGGCATCAACATCATCTCGGCGGCGGTGGGCCGCAGGCCCGCGGACCCGGCGGGCGGAGCGGTGATGCTGGTCACGGCCGATTCGCCCGTGCCACCGGAGGTCGTGGAGGGGATCGTGACCACCGACGGCTTCCGCGCCGGGCGGACAATCAACCTTTGAGGAACCGCAGCGCCCGCTCGGCCACAAGCACCGGGCGGTCCTCGGCGATGAAGTGGCCCGCGTCGTCGACGAGCTCGACGGTCATCTCGTCGGCATAGGGCTCGAAGCCCCCGAGAATCCGGGTGGTGATTACCGGGTCCTGGGTGCCGAACAGCAGCAGCGTCGGGGTATGCAGGCGCCGCGAGCGGTAGCGCCCGCGCACCAGCGGCAGCTGCTCGCGCAGCTGAAAGCTCCGGTAGAGCTGCGACGCGGCCTCGGCCCGGGCCGGGTCTCGGAAGCGCTCGCTGAAGATGCGCAGATCCTCGGCGGTGAACGTGTGCGCGTGCGCCGCGGCCCGCCTCAGCGCGCCCCCGATCACGAGCTCGGGCCGGCCGCGGACCAGGCGGGCGCCGACGCCCGGCGTCCCGAGCACCACCTGGTAGGCGAAGCGCCAGATGCTGAGCAGGTTGCGCCAGTCGCTGCCCGGCCACGGGTGGCCGGTATTCAGCGCGATGAAGCGCTCGAAGCGCTCCGGGGCGCGCAGGCACATCAGAAAGCCGGCGAAACCGCCCCAGTCATGCCCGATCAACCGCACGCGCTCGAGTCCGAGCGCGTCCAGCAGTGCCAGCACGTCCGAGGCAAGCTGCTCCTTCTCGTAGCCGCCCGGCGGAGCGTCGGTCCAGCCGTGACCGCGCAGGTCGGGCGCGATCACGCGGTAGTGCGGTGCGAGGGCGGGAATCAGATCGCGCCAGCACCACCAGTGCTGCGGCCAGCCGTGGAGGAGCAGGAGCGGCTCTCCCTCGCCCGCCTCGGCCACGTGCATGCGCAGGCCGCCGGCGTCGACGAACCGGTGCTCGACGCCGGGAAGTTCGGGAATCCCGCCGTTCAAGCCCCGAGGGCCTGGCGCAGGTCGTCGACCAGGTCCTCCGCCGCCTCGACGCCGCACGAGAGCCGCACGAGGTCCTCGGGCACGGCTGCGGCCGAGTCCTCGACCGACTGGTGGGTCATCGCCTGGGGCACCTCGATCAGGGACTCGACTCCGCCGAGCGACTCTGCGAGGAAGAAGATGTCGGTGGCCGCCGCGATGCGGGCGGCCTCGGGATGCCGAAATGACACCATCCCGCCAAATCCCGGCCAGCGCACGTCCTCGACCCCGCTCGCGCCGCGCAGGAAGTCGCTCACGGCGCGCCCGTTCTCGCCGTGCGCCGCCACGCGCAGGTGGAGCGTGCGCAGGCCGCGGTGGACGAGAAAGCAGTCGAAGGGGCTCGGAACGGCGCCGACCGCGTTCTGGATGAAGCGCACCTGGCCGTGGAGGTCGCGGTCGCGCACGACGACCGCGCCGCCGACCACGTCCGAGTGGCCGCCCAGGTACTTGGTCGCCGAATGGACGACGGCGTCAGCACCCAGCTCGAGCGGCCGTTGCACGACCGGCGTGGCGAACGTGTTGTCCACCGCCACGAGCGCCCCGCGCTTGCGCGCGACCACGGCCTCGATGTCCACGACGTTCAGCTGCGGGTTGGTCGGGGTCTCGACCCAGATCAGGACCGTGTCGTCGCGCACTGCGCGCTCGAGCGCGTCGAGGTCGGTCTGATCGACCATGTCGTAGGAGAGGCCGAAACGGCTCAGCACCTTGTCCAGCAGGCGATAGGTGCCGCCGTAGAGGTCGCGTGGCAGGACCACGTGGTCGCCGGCCTGACAGCGAGCGGTAACCAGCGCGTGGGTGGCGGCCATGCCGCTCGAAAAACACGAGCCGAGCCCACCCTCGAGCTCTCCCAGCGCACGCTCGAGCGCGGAGCGGGTGGGGTTTGCCGAGCGCGCATAGTCATAGCCCTCGACGTACTGCCCGGGGGCCGGTTGGACGTAGGTCGAGGTCTGGTAGATCGGCGGGACCACCGCCCCGTAGGCGAGATCGGGCTCGAGCCCGGCGTGGACCGCGCGGGTGGCGAAGCGGACGCCGTCTGGAAGGCGGCTCACCGGGCGAGCGACTCGAGCAGGTCGGCTCGGGTCAGGATCCCGGCGGCGCGGCCGTGCATGTTGACCAGCAGCGCCTCGCGCTTGTCGGTGAGCAGCTCGACGGCCTCGCGCACGCTGTCCTCCGCAACCACGGCGGGGAACGGCGGTTCCATCACGTCGACGATCGCCGCGCCGAGCAGCGCGGGATCGTCCATCGCGTGACGCAGGAGGCCGCGCTCGCTCACCGATCCGACGACGGTGTGAGGGTCATGCCCGGAGACGACCGGCAGCTGCGAGACGCGGTGCTCGTGCAGCAGCGCGACGGCGTCGCGGACCTTGGCGTGCGTCTCGACCGTGAGCAGCGGCGGAATCTCCTCGGTGTCGTGCTTTCGCCGCAGGGCGTCGCCGACGGTGAGCTCCTCGTCGCGCTCGAGGAACCCGTACTGGCGCATCCATGCGTCGTTGAAGATCTTCGAGAGATACGAGCGCCCGCCGTCGGGCAGGATCACCGCCACCATGGCGGCCGGGTCGTCGAGCTCCCGGGCGACCTGGTAGGCCGCGTACACGGCCAGGCCACAGGAGCCGCCGGCGAGGATCCCCTCCGTCTCAGCCAGGCGCCGGGTCCACAGAAACGAGTCCTTGTCCGTGACAGTGACGTAGCGGTCGACGATCGAGGGATCGAACGTCTCGGGCCAGAAGTCCTCGCCGACTCCCTCGACCAGGTACGACTTGACCTCGGGGCTCGAGTAGATCGACCCGGCGGGATCGGCGCCGATGATCTGGATCGCGGGATTCTGCTCGCGCAGGTAGCGCCCGGCGCCGCTGATCGTCCCGCCCGTCCCGACGCCGGCGACGAAGTGCGTGATCTGGCCGCCGGACTGGCGCCATAGCTCGGGTCCCGTGCTGCGGTAGTGCGCCTCGGGGTTTGCCATGTTGCGGTACTGGTTGGGCTGGAAGGCGCCCGGGATCTCCTCGGTGAGCCTGTCCGCGACGCGGTAATAGGACTCCGGCGAATCGGGGGGGACCTCGGTGGGGGCGACGACCACCTCGGCGCCGTAGGCGCGCAGAAGGTCGATCTTCTCCTTGGACATCTTGTCCGGCATCACCGCGATGACGCGGTAGCCCTTGAGCGAGGCCGCGATGGCGAGGCCGGTGCCGGTGTTGCCGCTGGTCGGCTCGATGATGGTGCCGCCCGGCTTGAGCTTGCCGTCGCGCTCTGCGGCATCGACCAGGGCGATCGCCGCGCGGTCCTTGATGGAGCCGCCGGGGTTGAGCGCCTCGATCTTTGCCACGAGCTGCGGCTTGAGCGACTTCCCGAGGCGCGAGAGGCGCACGAGCGGAGTGTCTCCGACGGCGTCGAGGATCGAGTCCTTGATGTCGACGTCGGTCTCGGACGCTGTCTTCATCATCCGCTTACGATAGAGGGACGCGCGCGGCTTCACGCGGCATGGCCGGCAAAGATCTGCACCTCGGCTTCTACACTCGCCATCGACTGGTATGGGACAACCCTCGAGCGAGTAGGCCAGACGAAGGGACCGAGCCGGACATGGACCGCGCCGAGAAGGACCGAGTAAAGATCTTTGACACCACCCTGCGCGACGGGGAGCAGTCGCCGGGGATCTCGCTCAACCGCCAGGAGAAGCTCGAGATCGCGCACCAGCTCGCCCGCCTTGGCGTGGACGTCATCGAGGCCGGGTTCCCGATCACCTCTCCGGGTGATTTCGAGGCCGTCGAGGCGATCGCGCGAGAGGTGGAGGGACCGGTGATCTGTGGGCTCGCCCGCACCGGCAAGCAGGACATCGACGCCGCCTGGAACGCGGTCAAGGACTCCGAGCGCCCGCGCATCCACACCTTCATCGCGACCAGCGACATCCACATCGAGCGCAAGCTGCAGACCACGCGCGAGGACGTGAAGGGCCAGGCCCGCGCGGCCGTTGCGCACGCCCGCCAGTACACCGACGACGTCGAGTTCTCGCCCGAGGACGGGTCGCGCTCGGACGTGGAGTACATGGCCGAGGTGATCCAGATCGCGATCGACGAGGGCGCCACGACCATCAACGTGCCGGACACCGTCGGCTACACCATGCCCGACGAGTACGCCGAGATGTGGCGCAGGCTCTTCGAGCTCGTCCCCGATCTGGCCAAGGTCACGGCATCGGTCCACTGCCACAACGATCTCGGTCTCGCGGTGGCCAACTCCTTCGCCGGGGTGATGGCCGGCGCCCGGCAGGTGGAGTCCGCCATCAACGGGATCGGAGAGCGGGCCGGCAACGCGTCGCTCGAGGAGTTCGTCATGCTGCTGCACACGCGCGAGTCGAGCGTCGGCGTGTGGACGGGCGTGAACACGCGCGAGATCGCGCGCACGTCGCGGCTCGTGTCCCGGCTCACGGGCTACCCGGTGCAGCCGAACAAGGCGATCGTGGGCCGCAACGCGTTCGCCCACGAGGCCGGCATCCACCAGGACGGCGTGCTCAAGGAGCGCACCACCTACGAGATCATGGACGCCACCACGATCGGGCTGGTCGCCAACTCGATCGTGCTCGGCAAGCACTCCGGGCGCCACGCGCTCCGTAAGGCGCTCGAGGAGCTCGGATTCCAGGTCGACGGCGGCGCGCTCAACACCGCCTTCAAGCGCTTCAAGGAGCTGGCGGACAAGAAGAAGAGGGTGACGGCCCTCGACCTCGAAGCGATCGTCTCCGACGAGATGAAGCAGTCGCCGGCGTCGTTCGCGATCGAGTCGTTCGAGGTCGAGGCCTCCAACGTCCGCACGCCGCTCGCGAAGGTATCGGTTCGAATGCCCGACGGCAGCGTCGAATCGGGCTCGTTCACCGGCGACGGTCCAGTGGACGCCTTCTTCAGCGCCATCAACGCCGCCACCGGCCACGACGCGCGTCTCAAGGAGTTTCACGTGTCCGCGGTCACCGGCGGGCGCGACGCCCTCGGCGAGGTGACGGTCCTCCTGGACCTCGGCGGCCGGATCGCATCTGGGGTCGGGGTCTCCACCGACATCCTCGAGGCGTCGGGCAAGGCCTACCTGCGCGCGCTCTCGAACGCGCTTGCCGACGACATCGCAGCCGAGGCCGAGCGCGTGCTCGAGCACGAGGCCAAGAAGACCCCCACCCCGTAGGCGACGCGCCCAGATCCGCGGATGCCCGAGGACTTCACCTGGCGCGACGGCGAGCGGCTGATCCGCTTCGGCCAGTCGGCCGCCGCGGAGGCCGAGTCGCTGCTGCGCGAGAACGGCTTCACGGAGTACCTGCTGCTGACCACAGAGCGCGCACGAGCGAGCGCTCCCGCCCTGGCCGAGCGCGCGACGGCGGTTGTGAACGTCCCCACCGGCAAGGTGGACGAGATCTCGGCGGATCTGCTGGGCGAGCTGAGCCATGCTTGCGAGAGCGTCGTGGCACTTGGCGGGGGGCGGGTGGTCGACACCGCGAAGGCGATCTCAGGGGCGGGGGCCGGGCGCTGCGCCGCGGTGCCCACAACGCTCTCGGGGGCGGAGCTCACGCCCTTTCACAGGCTGCCCAAAGGCGTCGAGGGCGCCCGGATGATCCGTCCAGCGCTCGTTATCGCCGATCCCGAGCTCATGGCGGGGGCGCCCCTGACGCTGCTGGCGGCGAGCGCCATGAACGCGCTCGCCCACGCCATGGAGGCGCTCTACACCCCGCTCGCGAACCCGGTCTGCGAAATCGCGGCGCTGCGGTCCGCATCGCTGATCGCGCGTGGGGTCACGACCGACCCGCCCGACCGGGAGGCGCTCGCGCTCGCCGCCCTGCTGGCGGGCTATGCCTCCGGCGCGACCGGCATCGCCGTGCACCACGCGCTCTCCCAGTCGATCGTCCGCACGGCCGGCTCGCCGCACGCACAGACCAACGCGGTGATGCTGCCCCATTCGGCTCGGTTGATGGCCGGGCGGGCGCCGGGGGCCCTTGGTGGGTTGGCGAGCGCGCTGGGTGACCCCACCGAAGATCCCGACGCCGCGGCCGGCGCCGTCGCGCGCCTCTCAGCCCGATGCGGACACGTCCGACTTGCCACTCTCGGCGTGACCGACGACCATCTCCCCGAGGCGGCCGCGGCGACGCAGAGCCATCCGGCGCTGGCCAACACCCCGGACCCGCCCGGGGAGGACGAGCTGCTAGCCCTGATGCGCGACGCGCTCTAGGTGCGCGCGCTCGGCGGCCGCGGCCAGCTTCTGCGCCTGGCGCTCGGGCGTGATCCGCACGACGTTCCAGGCCAGGTGGACGCGCCTCATGCCACCGATCAGCCAGCCACCGATGTCGAGCTCCCACCAGCGCAGGCCGTGCCACGCGGAGCGCGGGAAAGCGTGATGGTTGTGGTGCCAGGACTCGCCGAAGGAGATCAGCGAGAGCCAGAAGACGTTGGTGGACCGATCCTCGGTGGTAAAGCGCCGGCGGCCGAAGAAATGGCAGATCGAGTTGATGCTGAAGGTCACGTGGTGAAGGAAGAAGAGGCGGACAAGACCGCCCCAGAGGAGCGCGGTCAGCGCGCCGCCGAGCGTGCCGGTGAGCGCGAAGCCGAGGCCGAAGGCGAGCCCGAGGCTCGCAAGGACGATCCACGGGAAGTTGCGGCTGATCCAGACCATGCCGCGATCCTCGATCAGGTCGGGCGCGTAGCGCTCGGCCTCTTGACCGGTGGGGTGGTCGAACAGCCACCCCACGTGCGCGTGCCAGAGCCCGCGCAGCTTCCCGCGCCAGCCGCCGCCGTGGCCCACGTGGGGGCTGTGTGGGTCGCCTTCGGCGTCCGTGAAGGCGTGGTGCCTGCGATGGTCGGCGACCCAGCCGATCACCGGCCCCTGTACCGCAAAGGTGCCGAGCACGGCGAACAGGTACTTGACCGGCCGGTAGGTCTCAAATGCGCGGTGGGTGAGCAGCCGGTGAAAGCCAACCGTGATGCCAAAGCCCGATAGCAGGTAGAGCGCCAGCAGGATGGCGAGGTCGGTCCAGCCCACGAGCCTGTTCCACAGGAGCGGGATCGCGAGCAGGAAGGCCGCGAACGGCAGGACCACCGCGGCGACGTTGACGTTGCGATGGAGCCGGGTCATCCCTTGGAGGCTACGCCCCCAGAACCGCCTCATTTGGCGGCCATGCACTGAACGAACGGGTGATTCTTGTAACTTCCCCGCAGAACCGGTCGCTATCACCTAAGGAAAAGGATCGGCAAATGGCGGACGCGCCTCTGGCAGGCCGCGTTGCAGCGATCACAGGCGCCTCGTCGGGAATCGGCGAGGCAACGGCCGCGGCGCTGTCGCGCGCCGGGGCCACGGTCGCGCTGGGCGCCCGGCGGCGCGCCCGTCTCGAGGCCCTCGCCGCGGGGCTCGAGAGCCCCGCCTCGGTCCACGAGGTCGACTTGGCCGACGAGGCCGCCGCCCGCGGCTTCGTCGAGGCGGCGCACGGCGAGCACGGGCGCCTGGACGTGCTCGTAAACAACGCCGGCGTGATGCTGCTCGGGCCGGTGGACGGGGCGGACACCAACGAGTGGCGGCGCATGCTCGACGTGAACCTCTGGGGCCTGCTGATCTGCACCCACGCCGCGCTGCCGCTGATCGCGGAGGGCGGGGGAGGGGACATCGTCAACGTGTCCTCGGTGGCCGGTCGCCGTGCGGATGCCGGCGCGGCGGTCTACAACATGACCAAGTTCGGGGTGCACGGCTTCTCGGAAGCGCTGCGCCAGGAGGCCCTCCACGCCGGGGTCCGCGTGACCGTCGTCGCTCCGGGCTTCGTCGAGACCGAGCTGCAGGGCCACAACGTGAACCCGGTGGTCAAGCAGGCGATGGAGCGCAGCCGCGAGCAGATCGGCGAGGTGCTGCGGGCGAACGACATCGCGGACGCCATCCTGTACGCGGTCACGAGGCCGGAGCATGTCTGCCTCAACGAAGTCGTCGTGCGGCCAACCAAGCAAGCGCGCTAGGACCATACAAACGTACGTGATAACGTACAACGCCGTGCAGCTGAACGGCAACTTCGGTGGGCGGGTGCGCAACCTCCGCGAGGCGATGGACCTGTCACTGCGCGACCTCGCTGGGCGCAGCAGCGTCTCGGCGCCGATGATCTCGCAGGTCGAGCGCGGCGACACGAGTCCCACGCTGGCGGTGGCGGAGAAGATCGCTGGCGGGCTCGAGCTGACCCTGTCGCAGCTGCTGCGCCTCGACGAGACCGACGGCGTTAGCGTCGTCCGGGCGTCGGACCGCCGCCGGGCCGGCGGTGGGCGCCACCGCTACGAGGTGCTTACCCCGCCGTTGCCCGGGCTGCGTGCCGAGGTTTCGCTGCACACCCTGGCGCCCGGCGCGTCGACCGGCGAGGCCGACGACCCGCCCATGCACGAGCCCGGAAGCCGAGAGACCGCGGTGGTCGTCGACGGCGCCCTGCGCTTCGTTTGCGGGGGCGTCGGACACGACCTCGCCGACGGCGACAGCGTGACCTTCGACTCCGACCTTCCGCACCAGTTCGAGAACCCCGGCCCGGGCGATGCGCGCTTCTACGCGATCGTCGCGGCGGGCCTGCGAAGGAGCTGACCATGCCCGCGAAGACACTGAACGGCGAGCGGGCGGCGCCCGCGAGCCCTCGTTTATGAACGGCGAGCGGGCGGCGCCCGCTAGCCCTCGTTGTCTATTTGACAAGATCTGGGACGCGCACGAGGTCGCCGATGCCCTGCTCTACATCGACCTCCACCTGGTCCACGAGGTGACCTCGCCCCAGGCCTTCGAGTCCCTGCGCATGGCCGGCCGCGCGGTCCGCCGTCCCGACCGGACACTGGCCACGGCCGACCATAACGTCCCCACCGACGGCTCGACGACGGCGGCGCAGATCCGCGACCAGCTCTCGCGCGTACAGGTGGAGACGCTCGAGGAGAACTGCCGCGCGTTCGGCGTGCCGATCTACTCGATCGGCTCGGCGCGCCAGGGCATCGTGCACGTGATCGGCCCCGAGATCGGTGTCACCCAGCCGGGTATGACGATCGTCTGCGGCGACTCTCACACCTCGACCCACGGAGCCTTCGGGGCGCTCGCCTTCGGAATCGGCACGAGCGAGGTCGAGCACGTGCTCGCGACCCAGACGCTCCAGCAGCGCAAGCCGCGCTCGATGCGCATTCGCTACGAGGGCGAGCTCGGCTACGGCGTGACCGCCAAGGACCTGATCCTGAGCACGATCGGCCGGATCGGCGTCGCCGGAGGCGTCGGCCACGTGATCGAGTACGCGGGTCCGCCGATCGAGGGCCTCTCGATGGAGGGCCGCATGACGGTCTGCAACATGACGATCGAGGCGGGTGGACGCGCGGGGATGATCGCGCCCGACGATACGACCTTCGAGTGGGTGGAGGGCCGCGAGGCAGCGCCCGACCCGCTGCCTCTCGACGAGTGGCGCGAGCTGCGTACCGACGACGGCGCCGAGTTCGACACCGAGGTGGAGGTCGACGCCTCGGAGCTCTCGCCCCAGGTCACCTGGGGGACGACGCCGGGCATGGTGACCGACGTGACCGGCGCGGTTCCCGAGCCACGCAACGAGGGCGAGGAGCGCGCGCTGGAGTACATGGCGCTCGCGGCCGGCACGCCGGTGGAGGAGATCCGGCTCGACCGCGTCTTCATCGGCTCCTGCACCAACTCGCGCATCGGCGACCTGCGCGAGGCCGCCGAGGTCGTGCGCGGGCACCGAGTGGCCGGGTCGGTGTCGGCGATGGTCGTGCCGGGGTCCCAGCAGGTCAAGGCCGAGGCCGAGGCCGAGGGCCTCGACGATGTGTTCCGCGCCGCCGGCTTCGACTGGCGCTCGGCCGGCTGCTCGATGTGCCTGGGCATGAACCCGGACATCCTCCAGCCCGGCGAGCGCTGCGCGTCGACCTCGAACCGCAACTTCGAGGGACGCCAGGGCCGCGGCGGGCGCACCCACCTGGTCAGCCCGAAGATGGCCGCCGCGGCCGCGATCGAGGGCCACTTCGTCGACATCCGCGGATGGGAGCCGGCATGAACGCGGTAAGGGTCATTCGCGGGCGGATCTCGGTACTGCGCCGCCACGACGTCGACACCGACCAGATCATCCCCAAGCAGTTCCTCAAGCGGGTCGAGCGAAGCGGCTTCGGCGAGTTTCTCTTCTACGACTGGAAAAACCACCCCGAGTGGGAGCTCGCATCGAATCCGATCCTGGTCACGGGCCGCAACTTCGGGTGCGGATCCTCGCGCGAGCACGCCCCCTGGGCGCTGGAGGACTTCGGCTTCAAGGCGATCGTCGCGCCCAGTTTCGCCGACATCTTCTATTCGAACTGCACGAAGATCGGGCTCTTGCCTGTAACGCTTGCCGAGGACGAGGTGGAGGCGCTGATGGAGGCGGGCGAGGCGCACATCGACCTCGAGCAACAGAGCGTCGTCTGGGACGGCGGCTCGGCCAGCTTCCAGATCGACCAGGAGACGCGGCGCCGGCTTCTGAACGGGCTCGACGACATCGGCGCGACCCTGTTGCAGGCCGAGGCCGTCGAGCGCTACGAGGCAGAGCGCGAGCGCAGCGGGCCGGTGACCACCGCCCTGGCATGACGAGAGACTGGGACGCCGCCACCTACGACCGCGTGTCGACCCCGCACGTCGAGTGGGCCGGAGCCCTGCTCGACCGCCTCGACCTGCGCGGCGACGAGACCGTGCTCGACGCCGGCTGCGGTGCGGGAAAGGTCACGCTGATGCTGCTCGACCAGCTGCCCGAGGGCCGTGTGATCGCGGTCGACCAGGCGCCCTCCATGGTCGCGCACGCGCGGGAGTCCCTCGGGGAGCACGCGAGGGTAACGGTGCTCCGAGCGGACCTGATGGAGCTCGAGCTCGCAGAGCCCGTCGACGCCATCTTCTCGAGCGCGGTGTTCCACTGGATCCCCGATCACGACCGCCTCTTCGCGCGGCTCCATGCGGCCCTGCGGCCGGGCGGTCGGCTGGTTGCGCAGTGCGGGGGAGAGGGGAACGTCGAGCGCTTTCACCGGGCGGCACGCGAGGTCGGTGCGCAGGCGCCCTACGCCGCCTTCCTCGCCGGCTGGGCCGGGCCCTGGAACTTCGCGGGCCCCGAACTGACCGCCGAGCGCCTCGAGCGTGCGGGCTTCGCGGATGTCGAGACATGGCTCGAGCCCTACCCCGCGATCCCCGAGGACCCGGCGAACTACCTGCGCACCGTCTGTCTCGGCTACCACCTGGAACAGCTGCCGGAGGAGCTGCGCGACGGCTACGTGGCGGCGGTGCTGGCGCGATCCGGCGCCGAGCTCGACTACGTGCGGCTGAACATCACGGCCCGCCGAGCGGGGACTCGAGCGTGAGCCCCCGGATAGTCACCCTGCCGGGCGACGGGATCGGCCCGGAGATCATGGCGGCCGCCGAGCTGGTGCTGGCCGAGCTGGGCGACTTCGAGCTCGACGAGCGGCTGATGGGCGGCGCCTCGATCGACGCCCACGGGACGGCGCTGACCGACGAGACGCTGGCCGCCTGCCAGGGCGCCGACGCCGTGCTGCTCGCGGCGGTCGGCGGCCCGAAGTGGGACTCGACGGATCCGGGCGCCCCGCGGCCGGAGCAGGGGCTGCTCGGCCTGCGCAAGGGCCTCGGGCTGTACGCGAACCTGCGCCCGGTGCGCCCGCTCGCCGCGCTCCTCGACGCGAGCCCGCTCAAGCGCGAGCTGATCGAGGGCACCGACCTGCTGGTCGTGCGCGAGCTCACCGGCGGGATCTACTTCGGGGCCAAGGAGCGCAGCGACACCCGGGCGTCCGACCTCTGCGAGTACACGGTGCCCGAGATCGAGCGAATCGCCCGCACCGCGTTCGAAGCCGCCCGCTCGCGGGTGACGAGCGTCGACAAGATGAACGTGCTGGAGACGAGCCGGCGGTGGCGCGAGGTCGTCACGCGCGTGCACTCCGAGGAGTTCCCCA
>JBEVKF010000088.1:0-20541 GCA_040509755.1 Thermoleophilaceae bacterium
CCGACGATCAGCCTGACGTCACGCTGTCGCGAGCCGCTCGCCCCCATCTGCACGCGCAGTATGAGCGAGACTTCGAGGATCAGGTCCGAAATCGCACAGGACGGCGCCGAGCGCCCGGACTATCGGCCCGTCGCCGACTACGGCCTGCTGGCCGACTGCAACTCCGCGGCTCTGGTCGACCGCCACGGCTCGATCGACTGGCTCTGCCTGCCGCGCTACGACAGCGCCGCGCTCCTCTCGCGAATTCTCGACCCCGCGGCCGGGCACTGGTCGATTCGTCCGGCGGGCTCGTGTGCCACCGAACGCCGCTACCTCGCGGGCACGCTCGTGATCGAGACGACGTTCACGACCGAGACCGGCAGCGTTCGCCTCATTGATGCCATGGCCTTCGCCGAGGGCCAGCGCGGACACGGGGTCGGCCTTGACGCTCCACACGAGCTGCTGCGCTCGGTCGAGGGGATCGCAGGCACCGTCGAGCTCGTCATGGAGCTGGCCCCCCGCCCCGAGTTCGGGCTCTACCGCCCGCTGATCCGGCTGCTCGACGACGGCGCCCGAAGCTTCGGCGGCACGTCACCGGTGCGGCTGCGCTCGGGCGTGCCGGTCGAGCTTGACGACGAGTCGATCTTGCGCGCGAGCTTCAGCGTGCGCGAGGGAGAGCGGGTCGGCTTCGCGCTCCGGCGCCTGCCGGTCGAGACGCAGCCTCCGCCGGAGCCGACCGTTCCGGCCGATGTGGCAGACCGGATCGCCGACACCGTCGAGGCATGGCACTCATGGGAGTCCGAGCACGATATCTACGAGGGCCCCCACCGCGACCTTGTGCGCCATTCGGCGCGGGTTCTCAAGGGCCTCACCTACCGGCCGACGGGCGCGATCGTCGCGGCGCCCACGACCTCCCTCCCGGAGACCGTCGGAGGCGAGCGCAACTGGGATTACCGCTTCTCCTGGATCCGCGACTCCTCGCTCACGATCGAAGCGCTCTACATCGGCGCCTGCTCCGACGAGGCCGAGGAGTTCGTCTCGTTCATGACGAGTGCGGCCGGCGGGCGAGCCGGCGAGGGCTCGCTGCAGATCATGTACGGGATCGGCGGCGAGCACGACCTGAGTGAGCGCGAGCTCCCGCACCTGCGCGGCTGGCGCGACTCGGCTCCCGTGCGCGTCGGAAACGGCGCCTGGGGCCAGGTCCAGCTCGACGTCTACGGCGAGCTGCTCAACTCGCTGTGGCTCTATCGCGAGCAGCTCGGCACGCTGCACCCCGAGATCCAGGCCTTCGTTTCAGACCTCGCCGACACCGCGGCGCGGCGCTGGGTCGAGATGGACCAGGGCATGTGGGAGATGCGCGGCGATCCGCGCCACCACCTCTCCTCCAAGGTCCTCTGCTGGACCGCGCTCGATCGCGCCGTGCGCCTCGCCCCGCAGCTCGGCGAGCACGCCAGGGCCGAGGAGTGGAGCGCCGCGCGCGACGAGATCCGCGCCGCCGTGCTCGATCGCGGCTGGTCGGAAGCCCGCCAGGCCTACGCCCAGTCATTCGACTCCGACGAGCTCGACGCCGCGGCGCTGCTGATGCCGATCCTCGGCTTTCTGCCGTCGGGCGACCCTCGCATGCTCTCGACCATCGAGGCGATCGCCGCCGGCCTTACCGAGGACGGCCTCGTGCTGCGCTACCGCAACGAGGAGGGCATGAACGCCGACGGCCTGACCGGCGAGGAGGGCACGTTCGTCATCTGCTCCTTCTGGCTCGTGACCTGCCTCGCCATGGCAGGCCAGGTCGCCCGCGCGGAAGAGCTGTTCGACCAGCTCGTGGGCCACGCGAACGACCTCGGGCTGATCGCCGAGGAGATCGACACCGCCAACAACGAGCTGCTCGGCAACTTCCCCCAGGCCTTCAGCCACATCGGGCTGATCGTCGCCGCCAACGCGATCGACCAGGCTGCGCTCTAGCCCGGCCGGCGCACGCCGAGCTCGTCGATGTGGGCGAGCATGTCGCCCGGATCCTCGTAGACGCGGAAGGCGGCGGCTTGGACGAGCTCCTCGCGGCCGTAGCCGCCGGACAGCAGGCCGATTCCCAGGGCGCCCGCGCGCCGGGCCGCGAGCAGGTCCCAGATGCTGTCGCCGACCACGATGGCGTCGCGGATGTCGACTCCGATCCTCGCCGCCGCGGTCACGAACAGGTCGGGGTCCGGCTTGGCATAGCGCACGAGGTCGCGGGTGACCATGGGGAAGTTCGCCCGGAGGCCCAGCAGCTCGCGAGCGCGGCCGGCGGTGCGCTCCGCCCCACTGGTTGCGATCGCCCAGGGAATGCCCTCCTCGTCGAGGCGCGCGAGCAGGTCGCGGGCGCCGGGCAGCGGGCGCACTCCCGGGTAGTGGCGCGTGAAGGCCTCGGCGTGCAGGTCAGGCAGCCTCGAGAGCGTCTCCTCGTCGAGCTCCTGCCCCAGCTCGCGGCTCAGCGCAGTCACAAAGAGCCCTCCGCTCATCCCGATGCGGCGGTGGATCTTCCACACCGCCAGGGAGACCCCGACCTCCTCCAACGCTTCACGCCACGCGATTACGTGCTGGTAGACGCTGTCGATCAGCGTTCCATCGAGATCGAACAGGAAGGCGGGTTGCGGGAGGCGAGGGGAGTCAGTCACGACCTGGCAACCTAGCGCCGAGCGTGCCATAGAGTCCGCCCATGCCGCTCGCTCGTAACCACATGTCCCGGAACCTGCTCACGGTCGAGCCGGGAGCCCGGGTAACCGAGATCGCGCAACGGATGGTGGAGCGCGACGTCGGCGCCGTGCTCGTGCTCGAGGGACAGCGGCTCGTGGGAATCCTCACCGAGCGCGACATCCTGCGCGCCGTCGCGCGCGGCCTTGACGACAGCTCGGCCGTCGCGGATTGGATGACCAGGGATCCGGACACCCTCGAGGCCGACGAGAGCACGCGCCACGCCGCGACGCTCATGATCCACGGCGGCTATCGCCACCTGCCGGTGATGGAGAAAGACGAGGTCGTCGGCATGCTCTCCATCCGCGATCTGATGCGGATCGTGCTCGACGATTCCGCCCCGCGCGGGGCCTGAAGAGACGCCGGAGAGCAGTGTGATCAACCGCTCACACAGCTAGGGCCAGAAGCGACAGGGTGTGCGGTGCAGGACGCATCACGCGCCCGGTTGATCAGGAGGTCCCCCCGTGATTTCAGCAGCCGCATTCGCCCTGACCGCAATGGAAGTAACGCGCCAGGCCACTCCCTACGCCCCGCCCGCGGGCACCAGCCGCCAGCGCTCGCGCCGGCGCCGCCTTGGCCACCTCGTCGCTCCTCGCGTCGTCCGCGTCCCGCGTGCGTCGAGGCCGGCCACCGCCGGCGGAAGCTTGCGGTGACGGCTTCCACAGCCCTGCGCGTCGTCGCCGACCGAAGTGACGACGCGCCGCCCACCCCTAAGGACTTCGGGCCGATTCGGCCCGCGGTGCTCAGCGTCTGGCCATCCGAGGACGGCTACTTCGGGATCGATGTCTGCTGGCGCGGGCGCGAGTGCGTCCTGCGCGCGGTGGTCGTCCGCCGCATGCTCGCCGACGCCGGCCTGAACGCCGAAGCGGGCAACTCGCTGGATGGGCGCACGTGGGAGCTGAAGGTCAGCCGCGTGCCCGGCGATCGAGTCGGCAAGGTCATCGAAACGATCATCTGGTAGGCCCCGGCCGCCGCGGGGCGTAGACTCGTCCCCGAGGCTCCGTGAAGGTTCAGGAAGTCGACCAGGCGCTGCTGGACACGGTCTGCTCCCGCCTCCAGCGGCAGCTCCGCGGAGACGAGGCGGGACGGGCCGAGGCGTTCGTGCGCCAGTATTACCGCTGGGTCTCCCCCGACGACCTGGCCGACCGCAGCGAGCTCGACGTCTACGGCGCCGCGCTCGCCCACTACAACCTCGCGAAGCGCAGAGCCCCGGGCGAGACTCGCGTGCGCGTCTACAACCCGCGCTTCGACAGCGACGGCTGGGAGTCCACGCACACGGCTGTCGAGATCGTGACCGACGACGCGCCGTTCCTAATCGACTCAGTCGCGATGGAGCTCAACCGCCAGGACTTTGGGGTCCACCTGATCATCCACCCGGTCATGCGCGTGCTGCGCGACGCGGACGGCCGGCTCCTCGAGGTGCTGCCGCGCGACGCCCTGGCCGAGGACTCCGTGGCAGAGTCGGTGATCCACGCCGAGGTCGCTCGCCACACCGCGGCCGACGAGCTAAAGGAGATCGATGGGCACCTGCGCCGGGTGATCGGCGAGGTCCGCGCGGCGGTGGAGGACTGGCCCGAGATGCGCGAGCGGGCGCTCGAGCTCGCGCAGGAGCTCGAGTCCACCCCGCCACCGGTCGCCGACCCAGGCGACGTGGCCGAGGCGCGCGAGTTCCTGGCCTGGCTCGAGGACCACAACTTCACGTTCCTCGGCTACCGCGAATACGAACTCGAGGACACCGACCCCGATGACCTGCGCCTCGCCACGGTGCCCGGGTCAGGGCTCGGCATCCTGCGACAGGCCGAGGGCGCCGAGAGCTCGCGCGGATTCGACAAGCTTCCTCCAGCAGTGCGCGGCCGCGCGCTCGAGCCCTACCTGCTCAACATGACCAAGGCGAACGCGCGCGCCACGGTGCACCGGCCCGCCTACCTCGACTACGTGGGTGTCAAGCGCTTTGACTCGGACGGCCAGGTGGTCGGCGAGCGGCGCTTCCTCGGTCTCTACACGCACACGGCCTACCACGCCAGCCCGGGCAACATCCCGATCCTGCGCCGCAAGGTGGCCGCCGTGCTCGAGCGCGCCGCGTTCCCGGCGGGCAGCCACAACGAGAAGGCCCTGATCGAGATCCTGGAGACCTACCCGCGCGACGAGCTGTTCCAGATCTCCGTGGAAGAGCTGTTCGAGATCGCTATCGGGATCCTGCACCTCGGCGAGCGCCAGCGTCTGCGCCTGTTCATGCGCCGCGACACCTTCGGCCGCTTCCTGTCCTGTCTGGTGTTCGTTCCGCGCGACCGCTTCAACACCGAGAACCGCAGACGCATCGAGGGGATTATCCGGCGCGCGACCGGGGCGCACAGCCTCGACTACACCACGCGAGTCTCGGAGTCCGTGCTCGTGCGGCTGCACTATCTCGTCTACGCCGAGCCGGGCAGCCTCCCGGACGTGGACGCGCGCGAGGTGGAGACGCTGCTGGTGGCAGCGACGCGCTCGTGGGGCGACGATCTCGAAGAGGCGCTGCACGGAGAGCACGGAGAGGAGCCGGGCTCCGCGCTCTACCGCCGCTACCGCGAGGCCTTCCCGACCGCGTACCGCGCCGATTGGGTGCCGCGGTCGGCGGTTGCTGACATCGGGCGCATCGAGGAGCTCGCCAGCGAGGAAACCGGGCTGGCGCTCAGCCTCTACCGCCCTCTGGAGGCGTCGCAGGGGCAGCTGCGAGCGAAGGTCTACCGCGCCGGCGCGCCCCTCGCCCTCTCCGACATCCTGCCGCTGTTCGAGAACCTGGGCGTCAAGGTGGCCGACGAGCGGCCCTACCCGATCGCTCCGCGCGACCGCGACCTCGTCTGGCTCTACGACTTCGGCCTCAGCTACCCGGGCGAGGACGACCCGGAGACCGACACCGTCCGCGACGCCTTCCAGGAGGCCTTCATCCGGGTCTGGGCAGGCGAGGCCGAGAGCGACGGCTACAACCGGCTGGTGCTGCGCGCCCACCTGAGCTGGCGCGACACAGCGATCCTGCGCGCGATCGGCCGCTACCTGCGCCAGGCGGGGACCACCTTCAGCGACCGCTACGTCGAGCAGGCACTGGCGGCTCACCCTCAGGTGGCCGGGCTGATCGTCGAGTTGTTCCACGCCCGCTTCGATCCCGCCGCTCATGCCCCCGCCGCTGCGGACGCGCTCGTAGAGCGAATCGAGGAGGCGATCGACGCGGTCGAGAGCCTCGACCACGACCGGATCCTCCGCAACTTCCTCGGTGTCGTACGGGCGATGCTGCGCACCAACTTCTTCCAGCGCTCAGCGGACGGGGCGCCCAAGCCGTGGCTCTCGTTCAAGCTGGAGCCGGGGCGGCTGCCATGGCTGCCTCTCCCGCATCCGCGCTTTGAGATCTTCGTCTACTCCCCTCGTGTCGAGGGTGTGCACCTGCGCGGCGGGAAGGTCGCGCGTGGCGGCATCCGCTGGTCGGACCGGCGCGAGGACTTCCGCACCGAGGTGCTCGGCCTGATGAAGGCCCAGATGGTCAAGAACGCGGTGATCGTGCCGGTCGGCGCGAAGGGTGGCTTCGTGGTCAAGCGCCCTCCGGCCGCGGGCGATCGCGAGGCGCTGCTCGAGGAGGTCGTGGGCTGCTATCGCACCTTCATCAGCGGGCTGCTCGATGTGACCGACAACATCGTGGACGGCGAGATCGTCCCGCCGCCCGACGTCGTGCGCCACGACGACGACGACCCCTACCTGGTCGTCGCCGCCGACAAGGGCACAGCGACCTTCTCGGACATCGCCAACGCGATCTCGCGCGACCACGGGTTCTGGCTGGGCGACGCGTTCGCCTCGGGCGGGTCGAGCGGATACGACCACAAGAAGATGGGCATAACCGCACGCGGAGCGTGGGAGTCGGTCAAGCGTCACTTCCGCGAGCTCGGCCGTGACGTCCAGACCGAGGACTTCACCGTCGCCGGCATCGGCGACATGTCGGGCGATGTCTTCGGCAACGGCATGCTGCTCTCCCCGCACATCCACCTCGTCGGCGCCTTCGACCACCGTCACGTGTTCATCGACCCGGACCCGGTGGCCGAAACGAGCTTCGAGGAGCGCCGGCGCCTGTTCTCCCTCGAGCGCTCGTCGTGGGGCGACTACGACCGCGACCTGATCTCCGAAGGCGGCGGCGTCTACTCCCGCAGCGCAAAGTCGATCGCGCTATCACACCAGGCGCGCGCGGCGCTCGGGATCGAAGAGGAGACCCTGCCGCCCAACGAGGTCATCCGAGCGCTGCTCTGCGCGCCCGTCGACCTGCTCTGGAACGGGGGCATCGGCACCTACGTCAAGGCCGCCTCGGAGACCCACGCCGAGGCCGGCGATAAGGCAAACGACGCGGTCCGGGTGGACGCCGCCGACCTGCGCTGCCGCGTGGTCGGCGAGGGCGGCAACCTGGGCCTGACTCAGATGGGCCGCGTCGAGTACGCCCTGGCCGGCGGGCGCATCAACACCGACGCGATCGACAACTCGGGCGGAGTCGACTGCTCGGATCGCGAGGTGAACATCAAGATCCTGCTCGACAGCGCGGTGGCGGACGGGGAGCTGACCCTCAAGCAACGCGACGAGCTGCTGGTCGAGATGACGCCCGAGGTGGCGGAGCTCGTGCTCCAGAACGACTACGAGCAGACCGAGACCCTCACCCTCGCCGAGAGCCAGGCCGCCCCGATGGTCGACGTGCACGCTCGGTTCCTGGACGAGCTCGAGAGCGCGCGCCGCCTCGACCGAGGGCTCGAGGCCCTGCCCTTCGCCGACGAGCTCGCCGAGCGAAAGCAGGACGGCGGAGGGCTGACCCGCCCCGAGCTCGCGGTCGTGCTCGCCTACAGCAAGATCGACCTGTACGCGGAGCTGCTCGACTCCGACGTGCCCGAGGATCCGCATCTGTCGTCCGAGCTCGATCGCTACTTCCCCTCTCCCCTGCCCGAGCGCTTCGGCGAGCGGATGCGAAGGCATCGGCTGCGACGCGAGATCATCGCGACGCAGGTGGCCAACAACGTGCTGCACGGCGGCGGCACGACCTTCACCTACAGGCTGCATGAGGAGACGGGCGCGTTCGCGTCAGAGATCGCACGCGCCTACGCGACGGCGCGTGACATCTTCGAGATGCGCCCCCAATGGAGGGAGATCGAGGCGCTCGACAACCGCGTGGACGCCGACGTCCAGATCAGGACGCTGCTCGAGGGACGCAGGCTGATCGAACGCGGCTCGCGCTGGCTGCTGCGCAGCGTCCCCCGGCCGATCGACATCGG
Organism: Thermoleophilaceae bacterium; assembly: GCA_040509755.1. Classification (GTDB taxonomy): domain Bacteria; phylum Actinomycetota; class Thermoleophilia; order Solirubrobacterales; family Thermoleophilaceae; genus JACVRW01. Next base: position 7,974 of record JBEVKF010000088.1, read on the forward strand.
CGCCACGGTGGCCCGCTTCGCCCCGGGCGCGCAGGTGCTCTACGGCTCGATTCCCCGCCACCTGGGAGCCGCTGACCTCGAGCCGCTGCTCGCGCGCGCCGAGCAGCTCGAGTCGGCGGGCGTGCCGGCGCAGCTTGCCCGGCGCGTGGCCACGCTTCCGACGATGTTCGCTACGTTCGACGTCGTGGAGGTCGCCGACGATGCGGGCATCGAAGTGGAGACGGTCGCCGCCGTGCATTTCCAGCTCGGCGACCGGCTCCGGCTGCACTGGCTGCGCGACCGCATCGTCGCTCTCCCGCGCGACGACCGCTGGCGCGCTCTGGCCCGCGCCGCGCTGCGCGACGACATCTACGGCCTGCATCGCGAGCTGACGGCGAAGGTCCTTCGCAGCGAGGCCAAGGGTGACGACGTGGCCGAGCGCGTGGAGGCATGGATCGAGGCCAATCCCGCCGCCGAGCGAACGCTCGAGACGCTGGCCGAGATCAGACTGGGCAAGATCTACGACACGACCACGCTGCCGGTAGCGGTACGCGAGGTGCGCAACCTGCTTCAGGCCGGCTAGGCGGCCTGGCGGTGCGAGATCTCCTCGAAGGGGTGGTGGACGCGGCGTCCCGGCGCGCAGACTACGCCGACGCTCGCTTCGTGCACACCCGCTGCGAGACGCTCTCCACTCGAAACGGCAAGCTGTCCCAGCTCGACGAAGCCGAGGAGGAGGGAATCGGCGTGCGCGTGCGCGTCGGGGGCTCGTGGGGGTTCGCCGCCACCCGTGGCACCACCACGGCGGCCGTGGAGGGCGCGCTCGAGCGGGCCCTCTCGGTGGCGGCCGCGCAGCCCGCCGTCGAGGGAGCGGCGCTGGCCCCCGAGCCGCCGGCCCGAGGTGAGTACGCGAGCCCGGTGGAACGCGATCCGTTCGCGGTCTCGCTGGATGAGAAGCTCGGCAAGCTCGCCACCGCGGAGGCAGGGCTGCGGGCGCCGTCGACCGTCGCGCTCACGATGGCCCGCTTTCAGGCGCGGTCTGTCTACAAGGTCTTCGCCTCGACCGAGGGCGCGCTGTGCGAGCAGCATCTGACCGAGTGCGGCGGCGGCCTAGCGGTCGTGGTCGTCGAAGGTGACGAGAGCCAGATCCGCTCGTATCCCTCATCGCACGGAGGGCATGTCGCCCAGGCGGGCTACGAGCATTTCCTCGCACTGGAGCTTGCCGCTCACGCGCCGGAGCTCGCGGAGGAGGCAAGCGCGCTGCTGAGGGCCCCCGCCTGCCCGTCGGGACGCACCACGCTGATCCTGTCCGGCGAACAGCTCGCCATCCAGATCCATGAGTCGATCGGCCACGCGGTCGAGCTCGACCGCGTGCTCGGGCGCGAGGCCTCCTACGCGGGCACCAGCTTCGTGCCCGCCGACGCCATCGGCTCGCTGCGCTACGGCTCCGACCAGATGAGCGTGACGGCCAACGCAACGAACGGCGGCGGCCTCGGCTCCTATCGCTGGGATGACGAGGGAGTCGAGGGTCGCGCGGTGCCGATCGTGCGCGAGGGGGTGCTGGCCGGCTTCCTGTCCTCGCGGGAGACCGCCAGCGAGATCGGCCTCGAGCGCTCGGGCGGCTGCATGCGGGCGGATGGCTTCGCCCGCCAGCCGATCGTGCGGATGACAAACGTCAATCTCGAGCCGGGCGAGGCGGGCAGCTTGGAGGATCTCATCGCCGATACCGACGACGGTTTGCTGATCGAGACCAACCGCTCGTGGTCGATCGACGACCGCCGTCTGCACTTCCAGTTCGAGGGCGAGGCGGCCCGCGAGATCAAGAACGGAGAGCGCGGCAGGCTGGTCAGGAACCCGAGCTACTCAGGGGTGACCCCGGAGTTCTGGGCCGGCTGCGACGCGGTCTGCTCGCCCGCCGAGTGGCGCCTGGTGTCGCTGCTCGACTGCGGCAAGGGCGAACCCGGGCAGCTGATGCGCGTTTCTCACGGTTCCGCGCCGGCCCGCTTTCGCGACGTCGAGGTCGGAGTGGCTTGAACGCGCTCGAGGTCGCAGGGCGAGCTCTCGCGAACGTCGACGGGCAGGCGATCGCCAGGGTCGTGCGCGAGCGCTCGCTGATGCTGCGCTTCGCGGGCAACCGGCCAACCCAGTCGACCGCCGTCGACGACGTCACGGTCGAGGTCGCCGTGATCCGCCGCGGCCACGTCGGCCGGGCGACCACAAATCGCACCGACTCGGAAGGACTCGCGGGCTGCGCCGGGCGGGCCACGGAAGCGGCCGCGGTGGCCGCGACAGCCGGGCCGGGCGACCATCCCGATCTGTTCGTCACACCGGGTGAGACGGCGGTCCTCGAAGGGGCCTTCGATCCCGCCACGGCTCTCCTCGACCCGGCACCGGGCGTCCAGGCCATGGCGGCCGCCTTCGAGGTGGCACGGCGATCCGGGCTCGAGGCGCATGGGACGTGGACGGTCGCCGAGCAAGAGCACGCGGTGACCGACGGCGAGGCGAACAGGACCGAGCGGACGACCGATGCCTACATGAAGGTGATCTGCATCTCTCCTGAAGGCCGCCGCAGCGGTTATGCGGCGCGTGCCGCACAGGCTGTGGCCGAGCTGGACGGGCGTGCGCTGGCCGAGCGCGCCGCGGCGAAGGCCGAATTGGACGGCAAGCCGGTGGAGCTGGCTCCCGGGGCGTACTCGGTCGTAATGGAGCCGCATGCGGTGGGTGAGCTGCTCGACCTGTTCGCGGCGAGCGCGCTAAACGGCCTGGCCCACGTGGAGGGCCGCGGCGCGCTCGCGGGGCAGCTCGGCAGCAGAGTGGCCGCACCGGCCGTCAACCTCGCCGACTCGCCGCGCTACCGGCTGAGCCTGCCGCGCAGCTTCGATGCCGAGGGCACGGACAAGCGGCCCGTCCCGCTGATCGAGGACGGCGTGGCCAAGAACGTCGTGCACGACTGGCGCAGCGCGGCACTGGCCGGCGTCAAATCCACCGGGCACGCACTCGCACCCGGCGGCGATCCCATGGGCCCTCATCCGACCAACCTCGTGCTGGCCGGCGGCGGCGCCACCGACGTCGAGGAGCTCTGCGGGCCGATCGAGCGCGGCCTCTACATCACGCGGCTCTGGTACTCGAACCTGGTGCGGCCGAAGGAGACGCTGATCACGGCGGTCACCCGCGACGGGACGTTCCTGATCGAGGACGGCGTGGTGGCACGGCCCGTCCGTGACCTGCGGCTGACCGACTCGCTACTGGGAATCCTCTCGCGCGTGGAGGCGCTGACCGCCGCTCAGAAGCTCACCACCGCCGGCGAGTTCTACGGGCGCCGGTTTGCCTACGGCGTCGTCTGCCCCGCGCTTCGGGTGGGCTCGGTGCGGTTCACGGGCGCGACCGGCTAGATGGAATCAGCCATCTAGATCTTCAAGAGCACGATCACGTTTAGGACGAACACGAGGGCAAACCCGACGGTCCAGCGGTTCAGGTTGCGTTCGACCAGCGATCCTCCGCCGAACGGGCCGGCGCCGGTACCGACGCCGAAGGCTCCGGAGAGGCCGGTGTCCTTGCCCGAGTGCAGCAGTATCAGCACGATCAGGACTACGGAGAGGATGACCTGGAGGCCGCTGAGGATCGCTTCCATCGCGCCAGAAGCCTAGCGAGCCGTTTTCCGCACCCGCTGGCGGCATCGCCCGAGGTGGCTTACGTTGGAGGAGCACGGAAGCTCCTACTTTCCTTGAACCTCTCGCGACTCGTAATACTCGCGGCTTGCGCCGCCACGTTCCTCTGCGTGCCGGCGGTAGCCGGTGCCGTGACCTACCCTGCCGGCTTCGAGGAGCAGGCCGTCGTGGGCGGCCTGACGCGCCCGACCAACGTGGCCTGGGCCCCGGACGGCAGGATGTTCGTCGTAGAGAAGGACGGGTTGCTGAAGGTCGTGGCGCCGGGGGGCTCGGCAGCGAGTCTCGTCCTCGACATCAACACCCGAGTGAACTCCGCCCACGACCGCGGCCTGCTCGGGCTCGCGGTGGACTCGCAGTTCGCCCAGCACCCCTACCTCTACCTCCTCTACACCTACGAGCTCAACCCGATGACGCCCGACAGCACGTCGCCGATGGTCTCTCAGCTGCTGAGGGTGAGAATCGACAGCGCGGACCAGGTGACCGAGCAGAAGGTGCTGCTGGGGACGTACACCAGCGACGTCTGCCCGGCCCCCGCGGACACCCTGGACTGCATTCCGTCTGAGGGGCTCTCCCACTCGATTGGCACCGTGCGCTCGGCTCCCGACGGCACGCTCTGGGTCGGAAGCGGGGATGCCGCGAGCTACAGCTACGTCGACCCCGTCGCACTGCGCACCTACGACGAGCAGAGCCTCGCCGGCAAGCTGATCCACGTCGACCGCAACGGCCTGGGCCTGGCCGGGCATCCCTTCTGCCCGGGCGACTCCGAGCTCTCCCATGTGTGCTCGAAGCTCCACGCAAAGGGCTTTCGCAATCCCTTCCGCTTCGCGCTGCGCCCGGGCGGCGGGATTACGCTCGGCGACGTCGGCTGGGACCAGCGTGAGGAGATCGATCTGATCTCAACGACCTCGGGCGGGGTCAGCTACGGATGGCCGTGCTACGAGGGAATCACGCAGACGAACGGCTACAAGGGCCTCGCGGCGTGCGAGGCGGAGTACGCGAAGGGCCCCGACGCCCATCGCGGGCCGGACCACGACTACCCACACGCGGGCTCGCGGTCGGTGATGGGCGGACCCACCTACACCGGCACCGACTATCCGGCCGGCTATTCCGGCTCGATCTTCTTCTCCGACTACAGCGGGGCGTTCATCAAGCGACTCGTTCCGTCCTCGGGCGGCGGCTACACGGCGCAGGACTTCGCCTCGGGCTGGGCGGGTGTCGCCCTCGAGTCGGCCCCCGACCAGAACCTGACCTACGTCTCGTTCGGCACCGGGGGAACCGGGGCCGGGAGCGTCAGGCGGATCGTGTCCACGGCGGGCAACGCCAGCCCGCTCGCGACGATCCACGCGACGCCGACCGGCGGGCCCGCGCCGCTGGACGTGAGCTTCGACGCATCGGACTCGAGGGATCCCGACGGCGACGTGCCGCTCAGCTACAGCTGGAACTTCGGCGACGGCAGCCCCGCCGGCGCGGGGGTTGCGCCGTCTCACACCTACGCGGAGACCGGGAACTACACGGCTCGCCTGACGGTGACCGACAGGCGAGGCAAGAGCGCCTCTGCCACCACCATGATCACACCGGGCAACACGCCCCCCGAGGTCACGCTCACGGGCCCCTCCACCTACCGTGGGGGCGAGACGTTCAGCCTTGCGGGCGCGGCCGTGGACGAGCAGGACGGGCCGCTGCCCCCCGGCGCGCTCGACTGGGACGTGCGGGTGATCCACGCGGGGCACGAGCATTTCGCCGCCACTCCCGATGGGGTCGCTCAGATCGACGTCGACGCCATCAGCGACCACGACGCCGACTCCCACTACCGGGTGATCCTGACCGCCACCGACTCTGACGGGGCGACTGCCGTGCAGACGGCTGTGGTGAACCCCGAGACGACCACCGTGCGCCTGCGCAGCGCCCCTGCCGGCGCGTCCTTGTCGTGGGGCGGCACGAGCTTCGTGGCACCGCGGGACCTGACCACCGCCATCGGCTATCACACGAGCGTCGGCGCGCCCGCAACCTTCGACCAAGCCGGCGCGCTCTTCGACTTCCTCAACTGGTCAGACGGCGGGAGCGCGCTGCACGACTACACCGTCCCGCCGGCCGGCGGCACGCTCACCGCGACCTACGCGGACGAGGGCGGGGTCTCGCAGTCCGGCGGCCAACCCCGCGACGATGCCGGGCCTGTGCTGAGGTTCACCGGGTTCGACGCGCGGCCCGCGCGCCTGCGCGGACTCGCGTTCGACGAGAGCAGGGTGCGTGTGGTCCACGTGGCGCTGCGTGCACGCGCGCGCGGCTCGAAATGCCGCTGGTGGCTTCCGGCGAAAAAGCGCCTGAGTGCCGAGCCGCGCAGCTGCGAGCGCCCACGCTGGCTGACCGCTTCGCTCTCGCGGCGCGGCGACGGCGTACGCTGGACCGCGAAGCTCGGTGCGCCGGTCCCCAAGGGCGGGTACCGGATTCTTGCCCAAGCGGTGGACGCCGCTGGAAACCGCTCGCGGCTGCGCTCGCGGCCGGGCACCCTCATCCGCATCCGCCGCTAACCGGACGGCAAATCTCGCCGCACTCCGGAGCTAGCTCATCGCGCCGGGCGCGCGCCCCTCCAGCGTATCCAGCTCGCGCAGGATCTCGATCGCCTCCCGGCGCAGCTCGCCGTCGACGGCCCGCCAGTCCGCCACCGACAGTTTGCCCATCCGGTGGTCGAGCTCTGCGTCGCGGATCTCCCGGTACTTGGCCTCTTTGGCGGCGCGCAGCTCCTCCAGGCGGACCTCCTCCACCTGCTCCTCGCGCCCGTGGGCGCGCAGCGGGACGCTCACCGCAAGCGCGACGACCGCGGCCAGTACGAGCAGGGCGAGGGCGTATTCCACTGTGGATAACTCAGGCGCGCGTGAGCTCTCGGCCCAGCCGGGCCTTGTAGAGCGAGCGCACGCGGCGAAGGCGCGCCTCGGGTGACGGCCAGGCCGCCACGAGCGCTCCCAGGAGCGCGATCGCTCCGCCGATCCAGATCCACGCCACCAGCGGCGAGACGATCGCCCGGAAGGCCGCGGGCGGGGGATCCTGCTCGTAGAGCTGGGTGAGCGTGCGAATTACGATGGCCTGGACCTCACCCGGCGAGTCCGAGAACTCCCGGTCGCCGCGCGCGATCGGCTCCTCGAGCGAGACGAGGTCGGGCCGCACGGCGAGCCAGAAGTCCCTGCGCAGCCCCCATTGGACGTCGACCTCGCTGGTTGCTTCGCCCTCGAAGAAGCGCGAGATGGCGCCCTTGGAGGGGTCGGAGGTCGAGTAGTAGTTGCGCGATGGCCTGAGCACGAAGGTCTTGTCCCCGCGCGTGACCCGCATCACCGCGCCGAGCGAGATCGGCGCGCCGGTGCCGCCGCCGTCCCCGCCCAGCTGCGCGGTCGGGCGGACGTACTCGATCTCGTAGTCGCCGACCGCAAAGCGCTCGCCCGGCGACAGCCGCACATCGCGCTGCTCGATGAACGCCGACGAGCCCGCGACCCCCAGGAAGAGCACCGCGATCCCGGCGTGGACGAGGAAGCCCCCGTAGCGCCGCCGGTTGCGGCCCGTGAGCCGCGCGAGCGCACGCGGCCACGACTCCCCGGTCATCACTCGACGTGCGCGCGCCCCGCGCCAGAACTCCTGGCCGATCACCGCCAGCACGAACGCGACGAAGCAGAACATGATCAGCGACGGCAGGCTGTCGGAGGCGTTCGTCAGGGCCAGCAGAGCGGCCAACGCGAGTGCCATCACCGCCAGCGGCACGAGCAGGATCCGCCGCAGGGAGGCCGGGGTCACGCGCCTCCACGCCAGCACCGGGCCGATCCCGGTGAGCAGGACGAGCACGATGGCCAGCGGCGTAGTCAGGCGGTTAAACCAAGGCGGGCCGACGGTCTGCTCGGTGCCCGACAGGGCCTCCGAGATCAGTGGGAAGAAGGTGCCCCACAGGATCACGAGCGCGAGGCCGACCAGGACGAGGTTGTTCAGCAGGAAGAAGGCCTCGCGCGAGAGCAGCGAGTCGAGGCGTGCTTCCGAGCGCAGGTCGGGCAGCCGGGAAAGGATCAGGCCGGCCGACAGCGCGATCACGCAGGCGATGAAGACCAGGAACTGCACGCCGATGGTCGAGGCGCCGAAGGCGTGGATCGAGTCGAGGATGCCGCTGCGGACCAGGAACGTGCCCAGCAGAGCGAGCGTGAACGTGGTGCAGATAAGCGAGACGTTCCACACCTTCAGCATCCCTCGCTTCTCCTGCACCATGATCGAGTGCAGGAAGGCAGTGCCAACGAGCCAGGGCATCAGCGAGGCGTTCTCCACCGGGTCCCAGGCCCAGTACCCGCCCCAACCGAGCTCGGAGTAGGACCAGAGCGCCCCGAGCAGGATGCCGGTGCCGAGGAACGTCCACGCGATCAGCGCGAAGCGGCGCGTGGCGCGTATCCAGTCGGCGCCCGTGCGGCGGGTGACGAGCGCGCCGATCGCGAAGGCGAAGGGGATGGAGAAGCCCACATAGCCCGTGTAGAGCATGGGCGGGTGGATCATCATCGCCGGGTGGCGCAGCAGCGGGTTGAGGCCGGCGCCCTCCTGCGGGACTACCGCGAGCGTGTCGAACGGGTTCTCCCAGCCGACCATCAGGAAGAGGAAGAAAGCCGCGATGGCGCCGAGCACCGCCGTTGCATAGGGCGCGAGATCGCGCAGCGAGCGCCGGGTGAGAAACAGCACTGCGGTCGAGAACAGCGACAGCAGCAGCACCCACAGGAGCAGCGAGCCGTCCTGCGTCGCCCACACGGCGGTGACCTTGTAGAAGGTCGGCGTGTCCGTCGAGGAACCCTCGGCCACGAGCGCGTAGGAGAAGTCCGAACGCAGGAAGGCGGCTTCGAGGATCGCGAACGCAGCCAGGCAGAGTCCGGCGAGGCAGTAGATCGCGCGGCGCCCGGAGGTCACCCACTCGCGGCGGCCGCGGCGCGCGCCGTACAGCGACGCGCCGGCCGCGTAGAGCGCCGTGAACAGGCCGACCGCGAGACAGGCGGACCCTACGCCCGCCACGTCAGCTCGACTGCTCGTCCTTGGTGAACTTCGACGGGCACTTCGTCACGAGCGAGTCGCGCTCGGCTTGGAAGGTCCCGCTCTTGAGCTCACCCGAGACGATCACCTCGCGCCCCTCGCGGAAGGGATCGGGTACCACGCCGGCGTAGGCCACCGGAACCGATTCGTGCCCGTCGCGGTCGCGCACCTCGAAGCGCAGCTCGTCGCCGTCGCGCTGTACCGAGTCGGCCACGACCTTGCCGGTCAGCTCGTAAGAGCGCCCCTCGCGGATCTCGGAGGGCTTGGCGGCCTCGCTCGATGCGCTGAAGCTCGTGTACACGAGAGCGGCGGCCAGGCAGACAGCCACCCCGAGGGCGAGGACCAAGCGCACCCTGCGTTTGCGGGCGGGATTCATCCACCCGGCATTCTAGGAGGCGGCATCCGTCTCGCCGCGCCTACTCGGGTGACCCTCGCCGGGCCAGGGCGAGAGCAGCAGGATCAGCCGCGAGTCGGTCCTGGCCCGCACCTCGTGGCGCTCGTTGGGCTCGAAGTGGACGAGCAGGCCGGGACCGCCGGACACCGTGTTCCCTCCCTGCTCCAGCTCGACCTCCCCGGCCGCCACGACCACCCAGGCGCGCTCGTGGACCTGGTGCTCACTCAGGTCCTCGCCGGCGGGCAGGTTGATCGCGATGACACGGGTTTCGTCATCGGAGCGCAGCACCGCGGGCTGATGGGGCTGAACGTCTAGAGAGGCGATGTCCCAGTGATCCATGGGCGGAACTATGCCGCGTTGCGCTCCGTTCTGCGGGCCATCCATTCCCCGCCGGGCTGGTCGGTGGCGCTGTGCAGGATGATCGAGACGAACGCCGTGAGCGCCGCGATGGCCGCGACCCGCTCCGCGTGTGGCGCGCCTGAGCCGAGCACGAAGAGCGCGAACGTCATCGTCGCCACCCCCTTTGGCCCGAACCACGCCATGAAGGCCTTGCCGGCGGTGTCGACCCGGTCGCTGCCTGCGAGCGCCACGAACACGGCAACCGGACGGGCGGCGAGGAGCGTGAAGGCCGCGATCGCTACCGCCGCCCAGCCGTCCGCGAAAAGGACCTCGAACGTGAAGATGGCGCCGAAGACGAGGAAAACGCCCAGCTTCACCACCTCGATCATGTCCTCCGAGCGGCTCTCGAAGCACTCCCCCACGTCGGGGCGCCAGATCCCGAAGGCGATGGCGGCCACGAATACCGAGATGAACCCGTTGCCCTCGGGGGGAAGGGCCGCGGCGCCGTAGGCCACGAAGGCCACAGCGAGCCCGTAGAGCCCCTTCTGGTGTGGGCTGATGTCGGCACCGAGACCTCTGCGACGGGGCATTATGCGAGACGCAAGGAACGCGACCAGCATCCCAGTCGCGAAGCCAACGCCCACGTCCTGCAGGGCGAACTCCCACCAGACGAAGTCGTCTCGCGACTCGGCTGCCGCGGTGAACGCCAGGACCGCGGGCAGTGCCAGGCCGTCGTTGAGGCCGGACTCGAGGTTGAGCGAATGGCGAATCAGGCGCGGGACCCGCGGGTTGTTGATCACAGCGGACGAGAGCACGGGATCGGTGGGCGACAGCAGAGCGCCCACCAGGAACGACTCCGTCCATCCGAGGTCGGTCAGCGCGTTTGTCACGACCGCGATCAGCCCAGCGGTCAGGGGCATGGCGAGGATCAGCTTGCGAAACGGAAGATGCCACTCCTGCTGCAGCATCTCCTTCTCGACCTCCAGCCCGTCGCGGAACAGGATCAGGATCAGCGCGATCACCGCCAGGCCCTGGACGAAGTCCGACTTGGGATCGAGTTCGAGCACCTCGAGGCCGCCGTTGCCGAGGATGAACCCGGCCACCACGAACACGGAGGCGAGCGACAGGATGCTTCTCCGCGCGAGACCGCCCACCAGCGCGCCCAAGGCCAGCAGCAGGCCAAAAACGAGCAGCGGCGTCTCGATGAAGTCCGCGGCGGCGGCGATCGGCGGCACGCGCGAAAGACTCCCAGACGCACGCGATAGCTCGATCTGGCTACGGTGGGGAGGCGTGAGGAGGGCTCTCGCACTCACCGCCGCGCTCGCGGCGCTTCCTACGTCTGCGCTCGCGGCGGAGCTGCCGCGCGCAAAGACGCTGACGCGCGGGTGGGAGGTGCGGGCCCAGCCCGCCGCGCCGGCCCCCCCACAGCCACCGCCGCCCGCCGAGGGCCAGCCCGAGGACTCCACCCCGGCGCCCGCAGCCGCGTGGGCGCGCGGCGGGCACGCCGCCCAGGGCCCGTCCCGCTGGACCTCGGTGACCGTGCCGAGCGTGTTCAGCACCGTGGCCCGCGCGTCGGAGTACGCCGGCAGCGTGCGGCGATACAGGCTGCGCTTCAAGGGACCGCGGACGGCCCCCGGCTTTCGCTGGCTCGTGCACTTCGAGAGCGTGCGCCGGGCCGCCACGGTCTTCCTGAACGGCCGCCGGCTCGGAAAGAACAACGACCCCTACACGCCGTTCACCTTCGAGGCCGAAGGCCTGCGGCCCGGGCGCTCGAACGAGCTGCTCGTGGTGGTCGACAGCCGCAAGGACCCGCGGTTGCCGGAGGGCTGGTGGAACTGGGGCGGCATCGTGCGGCCCGTCAGCCTCATCCCCGCGGGGCGCGCCTACCTGCACGACCTCGGCACGATGTCGAAGGTCAAGTGCCGCGGCCCGGCGCGCGGCTGCCGCGCCGAGCTGATCGTCGACGGCGAGCTCGAGCTGCGCGGCGCCGGTCAGGCCGCCCCGACGCTCGAGGTGGCGCTGCGCTCGCCGAGCGGGCGCGCGACGCGGCGCAGCTTCCGCCTGGAGCGCGGCGGCGCCGGGCGCCGGCGCGTGACCGTCACAATGCCCGTCCCGGCGCCGCAGCTCTGGAAGCCGGAGGACCCCAAGCTCTACTCGGCTGAGCTCACCCTGCGCTCAGGGGGCGCGGTCCAGCAGGTCGAGCGCCGCCGCGTGGGGCTGCGCTCGGTCGAGGTTCGGCGCGGCCGGCTGCTGCTCAACAACCGCGAGATCAAGCTCGCCGGAGCCTCGATCCACGAGGACATGCCCGGCAGCGGCGCGGCCCTGAGCGGCGCGGACATGGACCGGATCGTGGCCGACCTGAAGGAGCTGGGCGCCAACGTCACGCGGTCTCACTACGTCCTCAACGACCGCCTCCTGTCGCGCCTCGACCGCGCCGGAATCCTCGTGTGGAATCAGGCTCCGATCTGGCAGCGCGACCGCAAGGCCAACGTCCTGAGGGAGCCGGTGCAGCGAAAGCGCGCCTACGAGACGGTCCGCCGGACGGTGATCGCGGCACGCAGCCACCCGTCGGTCATCACCCATTCGGTGGCCAACGAGCTGTGGTCGCGGCCCGACGCCCGCCCGGGCGTCACGCGCCGCTACCTCGAGAACGCCCAGGAGATCGCGCGCGACTTCGACCCCACGCTGCCGATCTCGGTCGACATCAATGGCCGGCCCGGCCACCCCGAGCAGTTCACCTACCACCGCTTCGACATGCTCGGAATCAACCAATACTTCGGCTGGTACAGGTGGGTCTCGAACTTCGACGACCTGCCGCTCTACCTGCAGGAGATGCGCGACCTGTACCCGCAGCTCGCGCTCGTGATGACCGAGTTCGGCGCGGAGGCCCTCCCGGAGCATGCCGCCGACCCGGTCACGCGCCGGGGCAGCTATGCGTTCCAGACCTTCCACGCCCTCCGCACGCTCGACGTGGTCGACCGCTCACCGGTGCTGTCCGGGGCCATCTACTGGACGCTGAGCGAGTTCGAGATCTATCCCGGCTGGACCGGCGGCGTCGGGCGCGACCCGGCGCTCGGCCGCAACACGCGCCACAACAAGGGGCTGATCACCTACGACGGCGTGCCGAAGCCCGCCTACTGGGCGGTACGCG
>JBEVKF010000089.1:0-16398 GCA_040509755.1 Thermoleophilaceae bacterium
CCCTGCAGCGGTCCCGCGCTGACGGCGGCCGCCGTGGCCGTGGGGATGTAGGAGCAGCCGCCGCCGCGGTCACGCCAGGCGCCGGTGAGCCCCGGCAGCGCGGCGAGCGTCGTGTACGCCGCGGGCGCGCCCAGGTGGCGCTGCGCGCCCACGCCGAGCCGCAGGAGCGCCGGACGGGTGGAGGCGAACTCGCGGCCGATCCGCGCGATGGTCTGCGCGTCCACGCCGCAGATCTCGGCCCAGTGCTCGACCGGGTGTTCGCCGATCGCGCCGAGCAGCTCGTCGTAGCCATCGGCGTGGGCGCGGCACCACTCGTCGTCGTGAAGGCCGGCGTCGACGATCGCGCGCATCATCCCGATCCCGAGTGCGGCGTCAGTGCCCGGCAGCGGGCGCAGGTGCTCGTCCGCCACGCGTGCGGTGCGGCTCCGGAAGGGATCGACCACGACCAGCTTGGCGCCGGCCTTGCGAGCGTCGAGCAGCTTGCGCCACAGGTGGGGCGCGGTCGACAGCGGGTTCCAGCCCCAGACGATCACGTAGCGCGCGTGCGGCCACTCCTCGGGATCGACCTCGGGTGAGAGCCCGTGCGCGCTGACTGTCCCCACGATCCCCGCCGTGGCGCAGATCGTCCGCTCGAGGTTGGTGGCGCCCAGCGCGTTCATCACGCGCGCGCTCATGGTGTTGCCCTGGATTAGCCCCTGGGTCCCCATGTACGAGTAGGGCAGGATCGATTCGCCCCCGAACTCGTCCCTTGCGCGGGCAAGCCCGGCCGCTGCGCGCTCGAGCGCCTCGTCCCAGCTCGTCCGCCGAAAGCCGCCGTTCTCGCGCACCAGCGGGTGCAGCAGGCGCTCGTCCGAGTAGACGCGGTCGAGGTAGTTCGAGACCTTGCCGCAGAGAAAGCCGACCGTGATCGGGTGATCGGGGTCGCCCGCCACCGCAACCGCGCGTCCGTCGTCGACGGTCACGTGCATCGCGCAGGTGTCGGGGCAGTCGTGCGGACAGGCGCCGCGCACGATCCGGGGGGCCATGGGGGCCATCGTACGCGTCGGTCAGAGGGCGTGCCGGCCGCGCAGGGCGCGCCCGAGGGTGATCTCGTCGGCGTACTCGAGGTCCGAGCCCACCGGCAGGCCGCTGGCCAGCCGGGTGACCGCGACGTCGGGAGCCTTCTCCCGCACGCTGTCCGCAAGGTAGAGCGCGGTCACCTCGCCCGTGGTCGTGGCGTTCGTTGCGATCACGACCTCGCGCACGCCGCCGCCATTCGAGACGCGCGCGAGCAGCTCGCCGATGTGCAGGTTCTCAGGATCCACCCCGTCGATCGGCGACAGCGCGCCGCCGAGCACGTGGTAGCGGCCGTGGAACTCGCCCGAGCGCTCGATCGGGATCACGTCGCTGGGCTGCTCGACCACGCAGATCGTGGTGGTCTCACGACGCTGGTCCTGGCAGATGCGACAGGTGGCCTCGGTCGCCAGGTTGAAGCAGACCTCGCACTGGCCGACCTTCTCCTTGACCTCGCGGATGGCATCGGCCAGCGCGAGCGCCTCCTCATCAGAGGCACTGAGGATGTGGAAGGCGAGCCGCTGCGCGGTGCGCTGCCCGATGCCGGGCAGGCGTGCGAGCTCGGTGATGAGGCGGTTGACCGGCGCGGCAAACAAGGACGGTCAAGCGTAGCTTTGCGGTCGGCCATGCCCTCCGCAATCGTCATCGGCGCCGGCGTGTTCGGCGCGTCGCTCGCCGACCGGCTGGCCGGCGAGGGCTGGGAGGTCACGCTGGTAGAGCGGTCCGAGCCCGGCAACACCCGCGCCGAATCGGGGGGCGAGACGCGGCTGATCCGCTGCTCCCACGGCCCCGATGCGTTCTACACGCGCTCCGCGCGGCGCGCGCTGGAGCTGTGGCGCGAGCTCGGGGCGGGGGTGCTTGTGGAGTCGGGCGTGGTCTGGTTCGCCCGCCGCGAGGACGGCTGGGAGGCTGACAGCGAGCGCGTCCTGCGCGCCGCGGGCATCCCGGTGGGCCGGCTCTCGCCCGAGGAGGGGCGGGGCCTGTTCCCGGACCTCGCCGTCGACGACCTCGCCTTCATCCTGCACGAGCCCGAGGCCGGGGTGCTGCGAGCGGCCGACGGGGTGCGCGCGCTGGTCGATCGAGCGAGCGAGGCGGGGGCTCGGGTGCTCAGGGCCGACGCTCGCCCCGAGGGCGCCGCCGTGGTGGCCGGCGGAGCGCGGCTCGAGGCCGACGCGGTCGTCTGGGCCTGCGGCGCCTGGCTTGCCCGCCTGTTCCCGCGGACGGTCCCGCTGCGTGTGTCCTTCCAGCAGCTCGTTCTCTTCGAGGCGCCGGCCGAGTGGAGCGGCCCCGGCTGGGTCGACTTCGACGCCGCCCTCTACGGCCACGCACGCGTGGATCCCTTCGGCTTCAAGGTGGGACCGGACTTCGACGGTCGCGAGGTCGACCCTGACCAGCGGCCGCTGGAGGCCGAGCAGGAGGCCCTGGACGTCGCGCGCGCCTATCTCGCCCACCGCTTCCCGGCGCTCGCCGGCGCGCCCGTGGCGAGTGCCCCGGCGTGTCACTACAGCCTCACACCCGACGGGGAGTTCATCTTCGCCCCGCATCCCGAGCACGACGGCGTCTGGCTGCTCGGCGGCGGCTCGGGTCACGGGTACAAGCACGGACCGGCGCTGGCCGAGCACGCGGCCGCGGTGCTGGCCGGCCGCGAGGCCCCCGAGCCGCGCTTCGCGCTCGGGGAGCGCAGCGCGAAGCGCAGCCTGCGGACCGCGGGGTTCGGGAGCTAGAACCCCGGGTCGGGCCGCTAGAACCCGGGCAGGCCGAGCCCGCCCAGGCCACCCGGCCCGGCGAGCCCGCCGGCGGCAGCGTTCATCTTCGACGCGGCCAGCTCCTGCGCGGCTCGTATCGCCTCGTTGACCGCGGCTTGGACCATGTCCTGCAGCATTTCGACGTCCTCCGGGTCGACCGCCTCGGGATCGATCGTCAGCTCCCTCAGCTCGAGATCGCCGCTGATCCTCACCGTGACCATGCCGCCTCCGGCGCTGGCCTCGACGGTCTCTGTCTTGAGCTCCTCCTGGGCCTTGACCATGTCGGCCTGCATCTTCTGAACCTGTTTCATCATGGCGTTCATGTTGGGCTGGCCAGCCATCGCTCAGCGCTCCTCTTCGTCGAAGACTTCCTCGGCCGCGAACTCGGCTCGCAGCCGCTCGATCAGCTCTTCCTCGCCGAGCAGCGCCGGGCCGCCCGAAGCGGCGTCCTCGCGGAGCTCGTAGGCGATGTTCAGCCCCTGCCCGGTGAGGCCGCGCAGGGCACGCTGCACCATCTCGCGATTGGCCTCCGCCTTCTTCTTGACAAAGGCGGCGTCGGGCGGGAATGCGACGGTCAGGCGGTCGCCCTCGACCGCTATCGGCCGGGCGGCGCCGAGCGCCGCGCCGAGCATCCCGTTCTCCTCTGTGACCGCCTGGGCGACTGCGGGCCAGATGGCCTGCAGCTGCTCCAGGTCGAGGGCCCCGACCGGCAGCGGCTGCGAGTCGGGCTCGGGCTCGGCGGCCACAGCGGCCGCGGCCGGCCCGGTCGCCGCGGCGCGGGTGGGGGCCGTTGCCGGGGGCGCGGGCTCCGAAGCGGCCTCGCCGGGCGCGCTCGCAGCGGCCGCCGCACCCGCGCCCTGGCCGAGCCGCGCCTCGAGCTGCTCGATCCTGAACATCAGCGCCCCAAGCGACAGGTCCGCCTGCGGCTGGGTCGCCTTGAGCAGCGCCATCTCGAGCTGTATGCGCGGCTCCGAGCCGTCCTTGACGGCGGCGATCGCCGCGGCCAGGAAGTCGATCGCGCGCAGGATCTCGCCCTGTGAGAGCCGCTCTGACTGGACCGCGAGGCGGTCTGTGTGCTCGGCCGTGACCGAAAACGAGTCCGGCACCGAGCCCAGCGTCTGGACGACGAACAGGTGGCGCAGGTGGGCCGACAGGTCGCGCATGAACTGGGTGAAGTCGCGCCCCGAGTCCGACAGCCGCTGTACGGCGAGCAGCGCCGCGCGCGCATCGTGCTCGGCGAGGGACTCGGCTGTGTCGAGCACCAGCTCGGCGTCGGCCACGCCGAGGATGTCCTGGACGTCCTCGAGCTTGACCTGGTTGCCGCCATAGGTGACGAGCTGCTCCAGCGTCCCGAGGGCGTCCCGAAAGGATCCCGTGGCGGCGCGGGCCAGCATCCCGACGGCTGGGTCGGGCAGCTCGATCTTCTCCTCCGCGGCCACCCGGCGCAGCACGCCGGCGATCTGCTCGAGATGGGGACGGCGGAAGTCGAAGCGGTGGCAGCGGTCCACGATCGTGGCCGGAACCTTGTGCGCCTCGGTCGTGGCGAGCACGAAGACCACATGCGGTGGGGGCTCCTCGAGCGTCTTCAGGAAGGCGTTCCACGCGGCCGCCGAGAGCATGTGCGCCTCGTCCAGGATGTAGACGCGCCGGCCGCCCTGCATCGGCGCCAGCGCGACGTTCTCTCGCAGCTCGCGGATGTCGTCGACCGAGTTGTTGGACGCGGCGTCCATCTCCACCACGTCGAGCGAGGTGCCCGCCAGGATGGCCCCGGAGCGCTCCGAGGAGGGGTCGAAATCCACCCGCGGGCCACCGTCTGAGTTCAGCGCGCAGGCCAGCAGCTTGGCCATGGAGGTCTTGCCCGTGCCCCTCGAGCCTACGAACAGATAGGCGTGATGGACCTTGTCCAGCTCGATCGCGTTGCGCAGCGTTCGGACCACATGCTCCTGGCCCACCACCTCGTCGAAGGTCCTCGGGCGGTGGCGGCGATAGAGCGAGAGCATCGGTCGCCCCATGCTAGTACCCGCCGCGGCAGGCCCGCCGACACACGGTCCGGCCCTGTGCGCGCCGCCTAACGACCACGCCTGGACGCGCCGATGGAATGAGAGATGCGACTCGTTTCAACCTCAGGCTTCAACGAGGGCGTTGCCCTCGCGAGGGACCTGCCCGCGCGCCAGGGCGAGGCGCCGCTGCTGCGCGCCGGCGTGAAGCTCGGACAGCGACACCGGGGCGCGCTGCTCGAAGCCGGGGTCAACCGAATCTATGTGGACGACGATCTCGGCGAGGGGATCGAGGTGCCGATCCCGCTGTCGGAGGCGACCCGCCAGGAGGCTCGCGGCGCCATCTCACGCACCTTCGCCGAGGCGAAGCGCATGCCCGGCAACCTGCTCTCGTACGAGCTACTCGACGAGCTGAGGGCGGCGGCGGAGCGGATCGTCGCCGAGGTGGAGGCGCTGCCCGATGCGCCCTGGTGCTTTGCCGACACCGCCGGTCCCGACGGCTACACCGTCGAGCACCCGATCGACGCCACCGTGATCGGCCTGTTGATCGGCCGCCACCTGTTTCGCACGCGCGGGCGCCTCGACTCCGCCGGCGAGCGGCACTACGACGCACCCAGCGGCCTGCTGCTCCAGCTCGGTCTCGGCCTCTTCCTCCAGGACATCGGAAAGCTGGCCCTGCCGCCTTCGATCGTCCACAAGCCCGGTCCGCTCGACACAGACGAGTGGGAGCTGATGATGCGCCATCCCGAGCTCGGGCTCGAGTTCCTGCGAGACGACGGGATCGGCTCGCTGGCCAAGTCGGTGGTGCGCTCTCACCACGAGCGCTGGGACGGAGCCGGCTACCCCAGCGGGACCGCCGGGAACCGGATCTCGCAGTTCGCGCGCCTGGCCGCGGTGGCCGATGCGTTCGATGCCGTGACCAGCGAGCGCTACCACAGGGCCGCCTCCCCCCAGAACGCGGGAGTGGCGGTGATCCGCGAGGGTGCGGGAAGCGCGTTCGATCCGGAGCTGACCGAGGTGTTCTGCGAGGTCGTCCTGCCCCACCCGCCCGGCGCGGAGATCGACATGCCCGACGGGCGCACGGGCGTGGTTGCCGAGATCACCGAACACGGCCCGGTGGTGCGAGTCGCGGGCTCGGACTGCGCGCTGGCCGAAGCGGGGTAGCTCGAGTGTCACGATGGGTCGATGAATCCCGTCGACCTCTCCGATCCGACCTTCGACTACGACCCGACTGACCCCGAGGGGTTTCGCGCGGGCATGTTTCGCTTCGGCCGGCAGGTCGGCGCAAAACGGACGGGCGCCAGCGTCTACGAGCTTCCGCCGGGGCAGGCGGTGTGCCCGTACCACTACGAGCACGGCGAGGAGGAGTGGGCGCTGGTGCTCGCCGGGCGGCCGACGCTCCGTACTCCTGAAGGGACCCGGCAGCTCGAGCCGATGTCGATGGTGTTCTTCCCGATGGGTCCCGAAGGCGCGCACCAGATCCGCAACGACACCGACAGCACGGCGCGCGTGCTGATGTGGTCGACGGTGAACTTCCCGACGGCGACCGTCTACCCCGACAGCGACAAGATCGGGATCTGGACCGGCGACAAGGCCGACAACGTGATGGTCGAGCGATCGAGCAACGTCGGCTACTACCACGGCGAGGGCGGCCCGCAGGGCTGATCCAGCCGGACCGGGTCAAGCTGGGCCGGCGGGGCGAGCTCTCAGGCCTGTTGCGAGCGCTGTCGTGCTAGCTCGCGGCCGAGCGGGAGGACACCGGTCTCGAGGCCTTGGTCAGCTCGGACCACGTGCATGACCGCGTTGATCAGGGCGAGGTGGGTGAAGGCTTGGGGGAAGTTGCCCAGATGGCGGCCGGTACGTGGGTCGATCTCCTCGGCGTAGAGACCGAGCGGGCTGGCGTAGGAGAGCAGCTTCTCGCACAGATCGCGGCCGCGCTCGACCTCGCCGATCTCGACGAGCGCGGACACAAGCCAAAACGAGCAGATCGTAAAGGTGCCCTCCTCGCCGGCCAGTCCGTCGTCGGTCTCCTCGACGCGGTAGCGCAACACGAGCCCGTCCTGCGAGAGCTCGTCGCCGATCGCGAGCACGGTCGCGCGGATGCGCTCGTCATCGGGCGGCAAGAAGCGCGTCATCACCATCAGCAGCACGGACGCATCCAGCGCGTCTGTGTCGTAGTGCTGACAGAACACCCCGCGGTCATCGAGCGCGTTGTCGAGGATGTCCTGCTTGATCTCATCGGCGGCCGACTGCCAGCGCGCCGCGTACTCGAGCTCGTCGCGCAGCTCGGCAAGCCGTGCGCCGCGGTCGGCGGCGACCCAGCACATCAACTTCGAAGAGGTGAAGTGCTTGGGATCGCCGCGCACCTCCCAGATCCCGCGGTCGGGGTCGCGCCAGTGCTCCAGCGCCGCCTGGACCTGCTTCTTCATGATCGGCCAGATCCGCTCCGGCAAATGGTCGCGCGACTTGGTGTGCAGGTACACCGAGTCGAGCAGCGCCCCCCAGACATCATGCTGCTCCTGGTCAAAGGCCCCGTTGCCGATCCGCACCGGCCGCGCACCCTCATAGCCCGACAGGTGATCGAGCGTCTGCTCGGTCAGCTTATCCTCACCGCCGATCCCGTACATGATCTGCAGATCGCCCTCTTCCGACTCCGCCACATCGGCGATGAAATAGAAGAAGTCGTTTGCCTCCCAGTCAAAGCCGAGCGTGTACAGGCCCCACAACATGAAGGTCGCGTCGCGGATCCAGGTGAACCTGTAGTCCCAGTTGCGCTCCCCGCCAGGCGTCTCCGGCAACGATGTGGTCGCAGCGGCCACCAACGCTCCCGTCGGGGCATACGACAACCCCTTCAACGTCAGCGCCGAGCGCTGCAGATGCGTGCGCCACGGATGATCCGGAAACTGCCCGTGGTCGAGCCAGTGCTGCCAGTGATGCGCCGTCCACACCAGTCGGTCATACGCTTCGTCGTAGGACGACGGGGCCCCGTGATCAGACCACGACAACGCCACGAACAACGTGTCGCTCTCCTTCATCAACGTCCGGCCCGTGGCTCGCGGCCCCTCAAAGCCGATGTTCATGTCCGAGGTCAGCTCCAGCTCGAGCTTGACGCCCTCGTTGACCGCCTTCGCGCGGTGGTAGTCGGGCCCGATGTACTCCCACTCCGCGGTCAGGGCGCCGTAGTCGAACACCGGCTCGCAGTCGAGCAGCACCTGCACCTCGCCGTTCACACACCTGATCAGCCGCAGCAACACATGGTCGGCGTCGTAATCGGTGGGTGCCCGCCGATGGATGTGCGCACGCTCGTGCTCGTGATGCCACGGACCGATCAGCAGCACATCGCGAACGATGATCCAGCCGCCGCTCGTACCCCAGCTCGTCTCGAGCACGTTCGTCCCGGGCAAGTAGCGCCGCGCCGCCGGCACATCCACATCCGCCGGGGCCAGCCGAAACGTCCCCGCGTCGCGATCCAACATCGCCCCGAACACGCTCGGCGAGTCAAAGCGAGGCAAGCACAACCACTCCACATTCGAGTCGGGCGCGACCAGCGCACAGGTCTGGCAGTCCGACAAGAACCCGTACTCGGCAATCGGCGGGAACGGGCTCGTGCCGATTCCGCCCTCTCGAATCCACTCGCTCACGGCGCTTAGCGTATTAGCCGGCCGGCCCGGGGCGGCCCTGCGCCATGTGGTCGGGCGCCGACCAGGTGAAGCGAGTCACGTCCTCGCGCGGCGCGAGCGCGCCCGAGCGCACGCCGCGGCGGACGAACAGAACGGGGGCGGGGGCGGCCTTGGCGATCTCCGAACGTGCCGCTCCGAGACCCTCCCGCTCCCACCGCTCCGACAGGCCGATCACGAGCAGGCCGGCGCGTCCCGCCGCCTCGACGATCCCCTCGCGGCCAAGTGGGGCGACCACCGGCTCGGCGGACACGCCGGCGTACTGCTGGACCAGCAGCCCGGCGTCGCCGAGCAGCCGGCTCACGCGGGCGCGCTCGTCTGTCTGCCCGGCGGCGCCCAGCAGCTTCAGGGGCGCGCCCGTCGCCGCGCAGGTCCACGCCGCAAGCTCGAGCGCGGCCCAGTCGTGCTCTGCGCCGCCGAAGGGCACCACCACAGGGGCGCCGGCGCCGGGCAGCACATCCTCGTCGCCCTTGGCCACCAGGACCGCCACGTCGCAGGGGGCCTCGCGCAGGACGTGGCCGACAGCGCCGCGCGGTACTCCCTCCCCCAGGAGCGGCCGGCGTCCGTTGACCAGCACGAGCGCCACCTCGTCGGAACTGGCAAGGCGCGTCAGGTCGGCTCCGATGTCCGTTGATATGAACGCGACGGCGCGCGCCGCGATGCCCACCTCGATCAGCTCGCGACGCGCCGCGTTGACCTCGGCCGAGGCCTCGGCCAGCAGACGATCCTCGGTCTGCAGGCCGCCACGCACGCCGGCGCTGCGCGGAGGCCGCACGAGCCGCGCGATGATCAGCTCGCGCGGAGGCTCCGATCGTGCAAGCGGGCCGGCTAGCGAGAGCAGTTGACCGAGCGCCGCGTCGCCCTCCGGGGCCACCAGCACAGACTGCTCGCGCAGGACGGGGAAGTCCGCCATCGACAGGGCTCGAGCCTCCTCGAGCTCCTCCTCGAGCGGGGCGCCCAGCTCCTTGCGCGGGTCGAGGACCTTCAACATGGGCCCGGTGATCAGCGTCGTAACGACCGCCATGATCACCAGCATCGCGAATAGCGCGTCCGAGATCACGCCCTTCTCGAGCGCGAGGTTGAGGACGATCAGCTCGGTAAGCCCGCGGGTGTTCATGAGCACCCCGATCACCGCCGACGAGCGGCTGTCGAAGCCCGCGATCCGGGCGGCGAGCGCGGCGCCGAACAGCTTGCCCAGCAGCGCCACCGCAAGCAGCGCGAGCGTGATCAGCCAGAGCTCTGGCCGGTCGAGGAGCCCGATGTTCGTGCGCAGGCCGGTTACGACGAAGAACAGCGGGAGCAACAGGATGACCACGAAGTCCTCGACACGCCGCGTCACGTCTTCGGTCAGGCCGGCGTGTCGCGGCATGATCAGCCCCATCACGAAGGCGCCGAAGATCAGCGCGATGCCGATCTCCTCCGTCAGGTACGCCGACAGCAGGATGCCGGCGAAGATCAGCGCGGTCCAGCCGCTCGGAGTCCGGCCCGCCTCGTCGTAGGCGGTCGAGGCGCGTGCCAGCAACGGCCGCACGCCAAGCGCCATTACCACGCAGAAGACCACGCCGAGCCCGATCGTGACGACGACGTCGAACGGCGACCCGGAGACCGCCACCGCCGTTCCCAGCGCGATGAGGATCCAGGCGGTGACGTCGTCAAACGCGGCAGCGGCCAGCACCACGGCGCCGATCGGGCGCTTGAGCATCCGGCGCTCGACGAGGATCCGCGCCAGCACTGGGAAGGCCGTGATCGACATCGAGATCCCGACGAACAAAGCGAACGGGAGGAAGTCGGTGTCGGGCGCCAGCAGGCTGTAGACCGGCAGCGCGATTGCGATCCCGAGCGCCATCGGCACCGCCACGCTGGCGTTCGAGATCAGCGCGATCTGCCCCGCGCGGCGCCCGATCTGGCGCGGGTCGAGCTCAAGCCCGATCAGGAACATGTAGAAGATGAGCCCGAGTTGGGCGGCCACCTCGAGGTAGGGAATGATGTCCTCGGGAAATAGTGCGTCGGCCGCGGCGGGCGAGATCGCCCCTAGCAGCGACGGCCCCAGCGCCAGGCCGGCCACGACCTCGCCGATCACCCGGGGCTGTCCCAACGCCACAGCGGCCATGCCGAGCAGCCGGGCGAGCACACACACGACGGCGACGGCAATGAAGAAGGCCGCGAACACGCTCCCCGCCTCGCGTCGCTTCTCGAGCGACAGCCGCTCGGTACCCGGGGGCGGCGGTCCGGCCTCGGGCGCCGCGGTCCCCGGGGGTAGCAGCACGATGCTGAGGCTGCGGTCGAACGCGGTGCCCACTATCGACCGCCGTCCGCCGCGCGAGCAGCGCACCTCGCCGAGAAGCCTCCCGTCGACGTAACGAGCCCGGCCCACAGTGTGTCCCTCGGCAATCAGCTCGACCCGCAGGCCCTCGCCCTCGATGCCGAGTTCTTCGCCGAGGCACAGCGAGCGTGGCGAGAGCGTGTATTCCCCGGCCAGCGAGTCCGGCAGCCGCGCCTGGCGGGCGGTGAGCCCCGACGGGCCGCGGGTGAGCTCGGCGAGCACCGGCCGGCCCGCGAGCGTGCCCTCGAGGCGCCCCTCCTCCACCGTCGCGTCGAGCTCGGCAGTCGAGTCGCCCAAGCACTCGACCTTGCCCGTGAGGCGCCCGTCCTCGAGCGTCAACTCGCCGCCAAGGTTCTCCTCGGCATCGCCAAGGCCGATGAAGCGACCCGACTGCGAGAGCTGGATCGCCCGACCGAGACAGGCCTGTCCGTCGATGACCGCGTAGCCGCCCGCCACGGCCGGCTGAGGCTCGCGGTCCTCGCCGGCCGCGATCACAACGATCGACACCAGGGCGAGCAGCAGGACCAGCGCCCCGTAGACGCCCGCCAGCCGCCCCCGTCCCAGCGCACCGTCCTTCGGGCCTCGCCTCACTCCGAGGGAGACCCGGCGTGAGCGGATGTGGCCAGCTTGTGCCCGATCCTCATCGAAATCTCTCTCTCATCGGGCCGATGGCGTACCCTCAGGGACCCGACGGATAGTTGAACATGTCTGCTGGCCACCCGCAAGATGTGACGACCGAACTCGTCAAGGGAATGGTCGTCGGTCCATACAGGATCGAGTCTCTGCTGGGAGTGGGCGGAATGGGCCGGGTGTACGAGGCGGTCGGCCCCGACGCCGAGCACGTGGCGCTCAAGGTCGTCAAGCGAGACCTCGCCCGCGACAAGATCTTCCGCAGTCGCTTCGCGCGCGAGGCAAACATCGCGCAGCGCGTCGTCCACCGGCACGTGGTGCCCGTCGTTGACCAGGGCGAGCACGACGGCGTCCCCTATCTCGTCCAACGCTTCATTCGCGGCGGCTCGCTCGCCGAGAAGCTCGAGCGCGAGGAGACCCTGGCGATCGAGGACGCCGTGAAGATCTGCCTGTGGGTGGCTTCCGGTCTTGACGCGATCCATGCCGCCGGGCTCATCCACCGGGACGTCAAGCCGGGCAACATCCTGCTCGACGAGGAGGGGGTCGCGTTCATCACGGACTTCGGACTGGCCAAGGACAGCCAGGGGACCGTGCTCACAAAACCCGGCCAGGCGCTCGGCTCACTCGACTACATGGCTCCCGAGCAAATCCGTTCGGAGCCGGTTACCGGAGCCGCCGACGTCTATGCGCTCGGCTGTGTCATGTACGAGTGCCTCACCGGCGCCCCTCCGTTCGCCGACCGCCAGGGAATGCGGGTGCTCTGGGCGCACCTCCAGGACGTGCCGGCCGATCCGTGCGCCTCCCGGGCGGGGATGCCGAAGGAGTTCGGCCAGACGATCTGCATGGCTCTCGAGAAGGATCCGGACAAGCGCCCGCCCACCGCCACGGCCTACGCACGCATGGTCCAGATCGCGTCCGGCGCTGCGTTCGGCCCGCAGACCTGAATCTCGCCACCGTCAGCGGTTCGGCCTGACTACCTCCGCACGACCCTGAACCGCAGCCGGCGGGGGCGCGAGACGTTGCCGGCGGCGTCCTTGGCCGTGATCGAGGCGCGGTTGAGGCCGAGAGGCAGCGCCTTGACGCCGATCCGGCCGCTGAAGTCGACGCGACCGCGCCCGGCCGGGCGGTTGCGCCGGACGAGCGAGCCGATGGTCACGTAGCGCGTGCAGCGCTCGCGCGAGCGGCTCTGGCGCGTCGGGCGGCGGCAGGTCCGCCCGACCTTGCGTCCGGGCCGGGCACGCTCGAGCTTGATGACCACCCTGGAGGTCTCCGAGAGGCGAAAGCGGAACCGCGTGCCCACCGGGGCGCGGCGCTGGGCCTCCGCCACGCGCGGGGTTCGGTCGAACCCCACACGGAAGCGCTTGTTGGTCATGGCAAAGCCGGATATGACGGGCCGCGTGGTATCCGCCACCGGCAGCGGCGGGGGCGCGGTGAAGTCCTCGACCGGGGCGGTGTCGTTGTCCCCGGTGGTGGTGGCGTTCACGCCCATCCCGCGCGCCGCGAAGACGGCCCAGATTCGATCGCGGTCCACAAAGCCCCGGTTGACGTCGGCCTGGAGAATCGCGTCTCGCATCTGGAGGAAGGTGGGGCTCGGCGGCGACAGGCGCATCCCGTCGGTCACCAGCGCGCGAACGCGGAAGTCGCCGGCGGGCGGCCCGTGCGCCGCGATCAGCGCTTGGCGCAGGTCCCAGAGCGCCTCGACCCAGATCTCGCCGTCGGCATGCACCTCTGGGAATCCGATGATCTTCCCGAAGTCGCCGTAGGTGTAGCCGCCGGGCCCGCCTCCGGGCGAGCCCGGGCAGGCGGGCGGGCCCGAGCCCACGGCGCAGTCGAAGGGCTGGGTGCGAATGGGGGCGTTCACGTAAGTGGACGAGCGGATCTCGCCGGGCGCCGGCGTGTCGGTCTGGAAGCCGGCGGCCGCCAGGTAGTCCTCGGCGTAGAAGTCGCTCCACGCCTCGCCCATGGCGCCCGACTGGGCGCCATCGAGCGCCCCGAAACCGGCGACATCGGTGACCAGCCGGTTGGACAGCCCGTGCGTGTACTCGTGGTAGACGATGTGCGCGTCGTCAGCGCCGTTCACGTCTCTCACGCCGGCTGAGTTCGGGCAGTCCTCCCTGAAGAGGTACATCTGCATCCGCGCCGGGGTGCCGTCGGGCAGGACCGCCATGTTGGCGTTGTTGGAGTGGTTCGCGCAGTCGGGAAGGCCACCGGCGAGGTTCGCGCCGTCGTCCACCTGGGCGAACAGGCGGTCGGCCCCCTCGAAGCTTCCGGAGGTTGGGCCGAACTCGATGCCCGGCGTGTCGCGCAGGTAGTCGTGGAAGTTGTTGACGAAGTAAAAGAGCTGAGTGCCCGCCTGCCTGCGGTTGGTGGCCCAGCTGGATGCAACGTCGCTGTTCCAGCTGCAGCCGAAGCCCGGGCAGGGTGCCGCCCCGGGAAAGCCCGTCGACTGTGCGTAGCTCCACGCGCCCCCGGTCGGCGGGATCTCGTCCGCCAGACCCGGCGTCGGCCCTGAAGCCGAGCTGTAAACGTCGTCATCGACATCGGAGTGGACATGCGTGTTGGGTCCGGACAGGCTGCTGGCGGAGGTCAGCCAGGCCGCCGGAAAGTCCTTGCCCACCTGCGTGCCGCCCACCGGCGCGCCCGGGTAATGGTCGAACGCGAGCGCCGCCACGTCGTGAACCAGGCTGGCGCGATAGAGCAACCTCCCGCTCTCGGCGTCCACCACGGCGTCGTAGACGCCGCCTTCGCCGGTGAAGAGCACCACCCGCCACGCAAGGCGAACGTCCTGCGCGTCTCCGAAGAGCACGAGGCTCGCGCGGTGGCCACGATCGAAGGTAGTGGCCCGGTCGGGCCCGACGCTGGGACCGGCAGGTCCCGGCCGGACGCTCGCCGAGACGCTGCGGGCGGCGGCCTCGAGCGCCTCCCGGGGGCCGACGCCCGGCACGATCGAGTCCACCGCCAGGTCGGGCCGCGGCGCGCCGCCGATGTTGATCAGGCGTCCGTCCGCGTCGACGTTTGCCCGCAGCCCCTGGTCGAAGGACGGGATCCCTCTGTAGGTCTGCTCCCACCAGAGGTGCACAACCCCGCTTTCCGACGCATAGCGCCGCGTGAGCTCAAGTGCTGCGATATCCGTCGAGTCGAGCCCGAACGCCGCGCGGCGGCCGCGCAGGTAGGAGACGGCGATGTCGCGGGGGCGGTCGCCGGTCGCTCGGGTCAGGAATCCGTCGCGCCTCGCCACGACGGTCAACCCGCCGGTGAGCGGGTCCGTATCGACCACGCCCGAGGCTCCCAGCGCACGACGTAGGCCGCGCCGGGCAGCGGAGGCCTGTGCGAGGCGAGCGCCACCGCGGCGCGCGCGCACGTCGTAGGTCTCACCGGCCGAGCGGCCGGCCGCGGCGGAACTTTGGGCGCGGACCTCGGCGGCTGACGCCGGGCCGCCCGCGCCGAGCAGCAGCGAGCCTCCGGCCAACAGGCCGAGAGCGATTCGCCGTTGCCGCCGAAAACGCAAGTCAGCCGGCGAGCCCGCTGCCCGCCGCGTCGCCCGCTGTACTGCGACCTGCGTCGCCTTCGGCGCCCGAGGAAGGCCCCAAGCGCCAGACGGTGTTGCCGAAGCGGATGCGGTCCCCGACGCCGATCTCGGCGATCCCCTCGATGCGGCGATCGTTCACAAACGTGCCGTTGAGCGAGCCGAGATCCTCGATGGCCAGTCCCTCGTCCACGCGGCGAACGACGGCATGGCGCCGCGAGACGTCCGGATCATTTAGGTCCACATCGCACTCCGCGCGACCGATCGTGACGCCGGGCGAGGCCGGGCGCTCCAGCCCCTGCATGGGGGCCTCCTCGATGAAGACGAGGTCTTTCATCCTTCCCTCCCGGGGCTAAGTGGCGGCACCCCGGCCGCCGCCTGGACCATCCGCGCGTACGCCGTGGCGGTGGGGGGCCGCCTGGCCGGGTCCTTCTCGAGGGCGCAGAGTACGGCCCACGACACATCCCTGGGAACGTTCAACCGTCCCGCGCAGGGGTCCGGCGGATCGTCGCGCAGATGCGCCCACAGGACCTGGATCCCCTCCCGGTCGGCGAACGGCGGCTGCCCGCACAGGCATTCCAGCATCACGCAGCCGAGCGAGTAGATGTCGGCGGCGGGGCTGACCTCCTCGGCGCGGATCTGCTCGGGAGCCATGTAGTCGAGCGATCCGACCGCCTGCCCCGGCTGGGTGATCAGGCTCGCCTGGGGGTCCTTGGTAAGGCCGAAGTCGGCCACGAAGGCACAGCCGCGCTCGTCGAGCAGGATGTTCGCCGGCTTGAGGTCCCGGTGGACCAGCCCGTGGGAATGGAGCGCTCCGAGCCCCTTGGCCACGTGCAGGCAGAGGGTGACGGCGTCCTCGAGCTCGAGCTCTCCCTCACGCTCCAGGCGCTCCTGAAGGGAGCCTCCCTTGATCAACGGCTGGGCCATGTAGGGCATGCCGTCGTGCTCGCCGCTGTCGAGCACGGCCACCACGTGGGGATGGTCGATGCGCTCGGCCGTTTGAACCTCCCGCGCGAAGCGGCGTCGGAACATGTTCTCCACGGCGAGCTCGGGCCGGACGAGCTTGAGGGCGATCGTCTCCCCGTCCGGGCCGGACGCCTGGTAGACGCGGGCCATCCCACCCTCGCCGAGCGCGCACTCGACGGTGTAAGGCCCGACCGTATCGCCGCGAACCAGCTCTGCGGCATCGAGAGTGCGAGCGCGAGTCACCGGGAACCAGCTTAGACCGAGTAGGGCTGGAAGTCTCGTTTCTTGACGGGTGCACGTGCGGCCACCACACTCGACGGCGCATGACCACGGGCCTTCAGAAACGGATCGAGTCGAGCCCTGCGGGGCAGATCGTGCTCAGCCTCTGCATCGTCGTAACGCTCGTCGCCGTGGTTGTCACGAACCTCCCTGAATCGCTGCTACGCCGCGAGATCTCGAAGGTGTCCCAGCACTATCTCGA
>JBEVKF010000090.1:0-29499 GCA_040509755.1 Thermoleophilaceae bacterium
TTCCGCCGCTACACCAGACGCGCGGCCGCGTCCAGGCTCAGGTAGTCCGGGTACGGCAGCGCCTCCAGAAACCGCGCGGCGCCGGCGATCATCGCCGCGTTGTCGGTGCAGAGCTCGACCGGCGGGACCCATACCGGGACGCCGAGTCGCTCCACGGCCGCGCGCAGGTCCGAGTTGGCCGCAACGCCGCCGCCGATTGCCAGCCGCTCCAGTCCGGTGAGCTCGAGCGCCCGCCGCACCCGACCCACGAGGGCGTCGACGATCGCGCGCTGGTACGACGCCGCGAGGTCGGCCCGGTCCGCGCTCGGCTCGTCACGGAGCCGGTAGAGCAGCGACGTCTTGAGGCCGCTGAAGCTGAAGTCGAGCTCGCCCGGCGCGCTGCGCGGGAAGTCGAACGCCTCGGGATCGCCGTCGCGCGCCAGCCGGTCGACCTCCGGCCCGCCGGGATAGCCGAGGCCGAGAAGCCGCGCGCCTTTGTCGAAGGCCTCGCCGGCCGCGTCATCCAGCGCTTGGCCGAGCACCGCATAGGTCCGCGGCTCGTCGACCCGAGCCAGAAAGGTGTGCCCGCCGCTCGCCACGAGCGAGAGGAAGGGCGGCTCGATCGGGCCGGGAGCGAGCATGCTCGCGGTCACGTGGCCATGCAGGTGATCCACCGGCACGAGCCCGATGCGCCGCGACGCGGCCAGCGCCTTGGCCGAGGAGAGCCCGACCAGCAGCGCTCCGATCAGGCCCGGACCGTGGGTCACCGCGACGGTCTCGATGTCGCCGAGGCGCGTCCCCGCGCGCTCGAGCGCGTCCGCGGTGACCGCGTCGACCAGCTCCAGGTGGTGCCTTGCCGCGATCTCCGGGACCACGCCTCCGTAGCGCGCGTGCAGCAGGCCCTGCGACGCGATCACATTGGAGCGGATCTCTCCGCCGGCGGTGACCACGGCGGCGCAGGTGTCGTCGCAGCTCGTCTCGAGGGCGAGGATCACGCTGTCGCGCGTTCCGGCACCGTGCGCCACATGATGAGCGCATCCTCGCGGTTGTCGTGGTAGTAGGCGCGCCGCTTGCCGGCCGCCCGGAAGCCGAAGCGCTCGTACAGCCGGATGGCGGGGTCGTTCGAGGTCCGCACCTCGAGCGTGTACTGCTCGTTCGGCTTGTCGGCCAGCTCGAACAGCCGCTCGAGCATCGAGGTGGCAAGGCCCTGGCGGCGCAGACCGTCGTCGACAGCGACGTTCATCACGTGCCAGGTGCTGTCGTAGCGAGAGCAGACCAGGTAGCCGACGAGCGCGTCGTCGATCAGCGCGGCCAGGCTGATGCCGGACGGCTTGGAGAGCTCGAGCACGAACATCGCCAGCGACCAGGGCGTCGGGAACGCGCGCCGCTCGATGGCGATCACCTGGGGAAGGTCGGCGTAGGCGAGTCGGCGGATCTCGAGGTCGTAATTCACTGCGGCTTGGCGTCCGGTGCTCTGACGTAGTCGGGTAGGACCGCTTCGGGTGGCTCGTCCTTGATGTCCACCGCCAGCCGGCAGACGTTGAGGGCGCGGACCACATGAGCGCGCGATTGGTCGGGCTCTACGTCTATCCCGGCCGCCACGAGCACCCCTCGAAATCGTACCGAGCCATCTCCCGCTGCTCGAACCGCGAGCCCGACAGCCCCCACGCGGCGCACCAGCTCATCCGGGCGGGCCACGAAAGGGGGCCAAAGCTCCCTTCCGTCTGCGTAGAGCGCGGCGAACACCTCGCCTCGCTTGGCGTCGATCAGCGCCAGCGCCGCCTCGGCCCCGATTCCCGCCGCGAGTGCCGCCAGCGACGAGACGGGGCGCAACGGGAGGCCTTCGGCGCCCGCCAGCGCGCGCGCAGTCGCGACGCCGATGCGCAGCCCGGTGAAGCTGCCGGGCCCGACGCCCACGGCGATCGCCTCGAGTGAGCCAAACCGCGCGCCTGCCTCGTCCATCACCCCCGCGATCGCCGGCATCAGCTCGTGCGCGTGAGCCGGCGGAGCGATCAGCGCCTCCGGCCGTGGCAGGGCCTCGAAGGCGACCCCGTCGTCGCGCAGCACGCACGCGGCACTCGCCGCCGTCGAGGTGTCGAAGCCGAGAATCACTCGACCGCGATCCGGCGGCGGTCGCCACCCATGTGTTCGAGGGTCACGCGCGCGGCCACGCGCTCCAGGCCCGGCTCGCCGACGGCCGGCCATTCGACGAAGGCCACCCGGTCCGGCGTCAGGTAGTCGTCGAGCAGCGCCGGGTCCTCGCCAGCCAGCGAGCCGAGGCGGTAGAGGTCCAGGTGCGCGACGTCCGGGGATCCCGCGAGTACCTGGCCGATCGTGAACGTCGGGCTCGGGACCGGCCCCCGCACGCCGAGCGCGCGCGCCGCGCCGCGCACGAACGTGGTCTTGCCGCTTCCAAGCTCGCCGCTCACCAGCACGACGTCGCCGGGGCGCAGCCTTTGCGCGAGCTTGGCCCCGGCCGCCTCGGTCTCCTCGGCGCTCGACGTCTCGCAGATCACGCTGCCCCGGGAATCAGGGACCCGGTCCGCCTACTCGAAGAGGCCGATCTGAGGCGGCTCGGGCTGGGCCGCGGCCACCGCCGCCAGTGGGGCGACGGCGCCGATCGGGAGCGGAGCGGGCTCGGTGAGCAGCGCGGGCAGGCGCGCGAAGTCCGCGCGCAGCTCCTCGAGCGTCCCGGTGCTGCGCAGTGCCGCGGCGGGGTGATAGAGCGGGTAGACGCGCACGGTGCGACCGCCAAGCTCGTGGACCTGCGGGCTCCCGTGGACGCCGCTGATGCCGCGATTCGACCGCGTGATCAGCTTCGTCGCGAAGTTGCCGAGCGTGCAGATCACCTTCGGCTGGATCAGCTCGATCTTGCGGTGTAGGTACGGCTTGCACGTGTCGATCTCGTCCGGCTGAGGATCGCGGTTGCCGGGCGGGCGGCACAGGAGCACGTTGGTGATGAATACGTCGCCGCGCGCAAAGCCCACCTCCCCAAGGAGCTGATCCAGGAGCTTCCCCGCCCGGCCTACGAAGGGCAGGCCCTGGAGGTCCTCGTTCATGCCGGGCGCCTCGCCCACGAACATCAGGTCGGCGTCGGCATTGCCCGCTCCGAACACCACCCTGGTGCGGCTCTCGTGGAGTGGGCAGAGAACGCACCCGGAGGCTTCGCGATAGAGCTCGACAAGGTCTTCGCGGCGCTCCTCTGCGCTTGGCGGCTGCATGGCTCAAGATTAGAACCCGGGCCTGACGGCCTATCCTTAGCTTGTCCGGCCGCTACCGCGTGGAGTGGACCGGCAGGGGTAAATGAACCCGACTATCAACAGACTCACCGACGTCCGCTTGGGCGTGATCGGCGCAGGGCGCGTCGGCACTGCTCTCTGTCTTGCCTTGCGCGAGGCCGGCCTCGAGGTCGAAGGCCCGGCCGGCCGCGGCGAGATTCCGCGCGGCTGCGCGGCGATCGTGCTCTGCGTACCCGACGCCGAGATCGCCGCCGTGGCCCGGGCGGCGGCGGGAGCCGCTCCGCTCGTGGGCCACACCAGCGGCGCCACGCCGCTGAGCGACCTGGCGCCCGCCGGCGTGCCGGCGTTCGGGCTGCATCCGCTGCAGACCTTCGCGGCTGGAGCGGGCGATGGACTGGACGCCTTCGCCGGCGCCGGCTGCGCCGTCGCGGGCACCACGCCCGGCGCGCTCGAGGTCGCCACCGCACTCGCACGCACCTTGGGGATGACGCCCTTCGAAATCGACGACGAGGGACGCGCGGCCTATCACGCCGCCGCGTCGATCGCCTCGAACTTCATGGTCACCCTCCAGGCGGCCGCGGAGAGCATCGCCGCGGGCGCCGGCTTGGAGCCCCATGAGGCACGCGCGCTGCTGGTGCCCCTGCTGCGCCGCACGGTCGACAACCTGGCCGAGCTCGGGCCGGCCGCGGCGCTGACCGGGCCGGTCGCGCGCGGGGACGAGCGCACGATCGAGGCTCAGCGCCAGGCCGTGGCGGACGTGGCCCCCCATCTCCTCGACCTCTTCGACGAGCTCGTGCGCCACACCCGGCCGCTTGCCGCGACATCTGTCTCGCAGGTCCCGGCATGAGAACCGTTCGATCGGTCGTCGAGTTGCGCGAAGCGCTCGCTCCCGAGCGCGGGGCCGGTCACACCATCGGACTCGTCCCGACAATGGGCTTCTTCCACGACGGCCATCTGTCGCTCATGCGCCGCGCGCGCGAAGGGTGCGACTTCGTCGTGGTGTCCCTGTTCGTGAACCCGACGCAGTTCGGGCCGGGCGAGGACCTCGAGGCTTACCCCCGCGACGAGGCACGCGACCTTGCGCTCGCCGCCGCCGAGGGCGTCGACCTGGTGTTCGCGCCGGCGGTCGAGGAGGTCTATCCGGCGGGATTCCAGACCGCGGTATCGGTCGGCGGGCTGACGGACACGCTCGAGGGCGAACCCGGCCAGCGCGGCGCCGCGCACTTCGGGGCGGTTACGACTGTCGTGACCAAGCTTCTCAACATGGTCCAGCCGGACGTGGCCTACTTCGGGCAGAAGGACGCCCAGCAGGTGCTCGTGATCGGAAAGCTGGTCCGCGATCTCGACATCCCCGTGAGGATCGAGGTGTGTCCGACGGTGCGCGATGTCGACGGCCTGGCGCTGTCGTCGCGCAACTCCTACCTGTCCGCGGAAGAGCGCGAGCGCGCCGGCGCGCTCCACCGTGCGCTGCGCGCCGCGGAGGCGGAGGTCGCCGGCGGAGCGCTCGACGCCCCTGCCGTCCTCGCGGCGGCTCGCGGAGAGCTCGACGCCGCCGGCCTCGAGCCCGAGTACCTCGAGCTCCGTTCCACCACCGACCTTTCTCCAGTCGAGCGCGTGAACGGCTCGACACTTCTGGCAGTCGCCGCGCGGGTTGGCCGCGCGCGTCTCATCGACAACACGATCCTCGGAGGTGCCTCATGAGCGGCAGGCCAACCCAGCGTCCCACCGTCACCCTCACCAAGCTGATCGAAAAGAAGGCGCTCGGGGAGCCGATCGCCATGGTCACCGCCTACGACTACCCGAGCGCCCAGGTGGCCGAGGAGGCCGGGATCGACGTGGTGCTGGTGGGCGACTCCGGCGCCATGACCGTGCTCGGCTATCGCTCGACCATCCCGGTGACACTCGACGAGCTGGTGATGCTCGCCGCCGCCGTGCGCCGCGGCCTCTCCACCCCGCTGCTGGTCGGCGACATGCCGTTCGGCTCCTATGAGGCCTCCAACGAAGAGGCCATCCGCAACGCCCAGCGCTTCGTCAAGGAGGCCGGCTGCGATGCGGTCAAGCTCGAGCGCGGCGGGACCTCGGCCGAGCGGGCGCGGGCGATCCTGGGCGCGGGCATTCCGGTGATGGGTCACGTGGGCCTGACGCCCCAGACGGCCACCGCTCTCGGCGGCTATCGCTCCCAAGGCCGGACGGCCGAGCGCGCGCTCGAGGTCATGCACGACGCGGTCGATCTCCAGGAGGCGGGCTGCTTCGCGATCGTCTTCGAGGCGATTCCCAGCGCTCTCACCGAGCTGATCATGCCGCGGATCAAGGTTCCGGTGATCGGGATCGGGGCGGGCCCGGCCACCGACGGCCAGGTGCTCGTCTTCCACGACCTGCTCGGCATCTACGACGGCCACGCGGCGCGCTTCGTCAAGCGCTACGAGAACGTGCGCGAGCAGATGATCAAGGGAGTGAGCGCCTTCGCGGAGGACGTGCGCACCCGGCGCTACCCCGAGCCCGAGCACGGCTACACCATGGCGCCGGACGAGATCGAGCGGCTGCACGAGCTGCTGGGCGAAAGCACCGGGGAGCCCTTCACCGGGGGCTACAGCCTCTAGCGAACACCCTCCGAACGACTCGTTGCACGCCTTCCTGGAGAGAGCAACTTCCGGGTAGGTTGCGGGTTGGACGTTTCGCCCATTCATGCAAGGAGGAGAGGTCCCAATGTCTCGCACTCTTCGGCGTCTAGTGCCGTCGCCCGCGATGGTCGTGGCGATCGTGGCGCTCGTGATGTCGCTCGGCGGCTCGGCGTACGCGCTGGTGATCACCGGCAAATCGATCCGCAACAACTCCGTGACCGGCAAGGACATCCGCAAGCACTCGCTGAGAGGCCACGACCTCAGGGCGAACACGATCGGCGGAGGCGCCATCAAGGAGTCGTCGCTCGGGCTCGTGCCGGCTGCGGTCAACGCCGGCAGCGCCGCCGGGCTCGACACCTGGGCCGTGGTCAATGCCGACGGCGTCCTGGTGCGCGGCAAGGGCTTCGCGGGAGGCGACCCGGCATCCCACGCCGCGGATGGCGTCTACAACGTGGTCTTCAACCGCGACGTGCGTGCCTGCGGCTACGTGGCCACGCTCGGCCACCCGAGCACCGGCGGTCCGCCCTCCGGGCAGATCAGTGTGGCCTCGCATCCCTCCAACGTCGCGGCCGTGCGCGTGCGCACCGAGAACGACACCGGCGCCGCCGCCGACAGGGGATTCCACCTGGCCGTCACCTGCTGAGAGCCTCCTCGGGCGCTTGGACCGGTCTCAGACCGCGTCCGAGCGCTCGGGGTACTCGATCCTGCGCAGCACCTTCGCAGGCGCCCCTGCCGCGACGGAGAAGGGCGGCAGATCTACGGTGACCACGCTGTTGGCGCCGATGACGCAGCGCTCGCCCACGGTCACGCCGCTCGTGACGACCACGTGCGCGCCGCACCAGACGTTGTCGCCCACGCGGGTCGGTCCCTTGCTGCTGAAGCCCTGCCAGGGAACCGGTTTGTCCGGCGCGTCGAAGCGGTGGTTGCCGTCTGTGACAAAGCAGCCGTTGGCGAACATGCAGTGATCACCGATCTCCACGAGCTCGACGGAGGCGACCATCACGCCGATGTTGAGGAACGTCCCCGACCCGATCCGGATGCGCGCCTTGCCCGGCGCGGTGAGCCAGACATCGGGCTCGAGCAGGGCGTGCTCGCCCACCTCGAGCCGCCCCTCCTTGAAGGCCTCCAGGACGTTGCCGTGAACCGGCCAGCGCGCGAACGCACGCCGCCGCGCGAACTCGCGGTGGATGCGCGCCCGGTTCCAGGGCATCGAGTTGACTTCGTACCAAAGCCACTTCTGCCACCACAGCCGCGCGTTGGACACGGCGGCAGCTTGTCAAAGGCTGCGGTCTAATGGCCGATGAACAAGGTAGATGGACGCACTGTCACACCTCCCGGGCGCCGATGCCTTCGATGCCCTCCTCGCACGCGAGGCGATGCGCCGCGCGCGCACGGGCGAGATGCTGTCGATCGCCATCATCGACCTGGACGGTCTGCGCGAGGTCAACGCTCGCCACGGCGCGGCTTCCGGAACCGAGTTGTTGTGCGTCTGCGCAAACGTCCTGAAAACCACGCTGCGCGGAATCGACCAGCTCGCACGCACGGGCCTCGACGAGTTCTCTGCCCTGCTACACGCCACCGACGCCCGCAGCGCGAACCTCTGGGCCGGCCGGTTTGAGGATGCGCTCGATGCGGCGACGCGTGACCACCCCGCCACGCCGGTGACGTGCTCGTTCGGGATCGCCGATACCGAAGAGGGCCTGACGCTCCTCGAGGTGGCGGCCAAGGCGCGTCGGCGCATGGAGATCGTGCAGTCGGTGCGGAAGTTGCGCCGGACGAGCGGGTCGTAGTCGGCCTGCGGGCTCGGAAAACAGCACCAATAAGGGGTCGGCCCCGATCGGGGGGCGGTCTCACGCCGAGGGTGTCTTAGGACTTGGGGGCTATACAGCGAGAAAGTAAGACACCCGGGCCTGGCAGAACCTCGGCGACCCGCAAGCGGCACGGCCTTGGGGACTGGCGGCCCTACGCCGCGGCGGCGACCTTCGCCCGCCCTCGCCGCACCTGCTTTCGGGCCGCCGGCTTCACGATCTTGGTGAGGAAACCCCCGGTGTACGAGCCCTTGGCCGCGGCCACCTGCTCCGGCGTGCCCTGCGCCACGAGCAGGCCGCCCTCCTCCCCGCCCTCGGGGCCGAGGTCGATGATGCGATCGGCGGTCTTGATCACGTCGAGGTTATGCTCGATCACCACCACGGTATTGCCCTGCTCGACCAGGCGGTTCAGCATCTCGAGCAGCCGCTGGACGTCCGCGAAGTGCAGCCCGGTGGTGGGCTCATCGAGGATGTAGAGCGTGCGGCCGGTGGCGATCTTCGACAGCTCGCTCGCCAGCTTGACCCGCTGCGCCTCGCCTCCCGACAGCGTCGTGGCCGGCTGGCCGAGCTTGATGTAGTCGAGCCCCACGTCGTGCAGCGCCCTCAGCCGGCGGGCGATCTTCGGGATGTGCTGGAAGAAGTCGACCGCCTCCTCGACGTTCATGTCGAGCACGTCGGCGATCGTCCGGCCCTTGAAGCGCACCTCCAGCGTCTCACGGTTGTAGCGCTTGCCGTGGCACTGCTCGCAGGGGACGTAGACGTCTGGGAGGAAGTGCATCTCGATCTTGATCTGGCCGTCGCCGCGGCAGACCTCGCAGCGCCCGCCCTTGACGTTGAACGAGAAGCGTCCGGGCTTGTAGCCGCGTGCCCGTGCCTCCTGCGTGCGCGAGTAGAGCTCGCGGATGTGGTCGAACAGGCCGATGTACGTGGCCGGGTTGGAGCGCGGCGTGCGGCCGATCGGCGATTGGTCGATGTTGATGATCTTGTCGACCTGGTCGAGGCCGCTGATCCGCCGGTGCGCACCCGGTCGCTGCTTGGCGCGGTGCAGGCGGTTGGCCACCGCCTTGAACAGCACCTCGTTGACGAACGTTGACTTGCCCGAGCCCGACACCCCGGTGACCGCACAGAACACTCCGAGCGGCACCTTCACGTCGATGCCGCGGAGATTGTGCTGCGCGGCCCCCTCGACCTGGATGTAGCCGCTGGGGCGCCGCCGCTTGGCGGGCACCGGGATCGCGCGCGCGCCCGCGAGGAACTGACCGGTGGCCGAGTCCTTTACTCCCATCACGTGCGCGGGCGTGCCCTCGGCTACGAGGTACCCGCCGTGCTCGCCGGCGCCCGGGCCGAGGTCCACCAAGTGATCGGCCGCGAGCATCGTGCCCTCGTCGTGCTCCACGACGATGACCGTGTTGCCGAGGTCGCGCAGGCGCTTGAGCGTTGCGATCAGGCGCTCGTTGTCGCGCTGGTGGAGGCCGATCGACGGCTCATCGAGGATGTAGAGCACGCCCACGAGCGAGGAGCCGATCTGGGTCGCCAGCCGAATGCGCTGGGCCTCGCCGCCCGACAGCGTGGCGGCGGCGCGCTCCAGCGACAGGTAGCCCACTCCCACGTTGTCCAGGAAGCGCAGCCGCTCGTCGATCTCGCGCAGGATCATCCGGGCGATCTGGCGCTCGGTGTGGGTGAGCTCGAGCCCGCTGAGCCACTCGATCGCCCGGCGCGCCGACATGTGGGTGAACTCGTTGATACCGAGGCCGCCCACCTTGACCGCCAGGGACTCGGGCCGCAGCCGCGCGCCCTTGCACTCCGGGCAGGGCCGCAGCGTCATGTACTCCTCGATTTTCTCCCGAGACCAGTCGGAGTCGGTCTCGCGGTAACGGCGCTCGAGGTTCGGGACGATCCCCTCGAAGGTCGTCATGTATGAGCGCCGCCGGCCGTAGCGGTTGCGGTAGGAGACGTAGATCTTCTCGCCTTCGGTGCCATGCAAGAAGCAGGCGCGCACGTCCTCGGGCAGGTCCTCCCAGGGAATTTCCATGTCGACTTCCCACTTGTCGGCGATGGCCTGGGTCATCTGCTCGTAGTAGTTCGAGGCGCTCGTCGACCAGGGCAGGATGGCGCCCTCGTTGAGGCTGAGCGACGGGTCCGGCACGATCAGCTGAGGGTCGATCTCCATCTGGGAGCCGAGTCCCGTGCAGCGCGGACAGGCGCCGTGCGGGGAGTTGAACGAGAATGTGCGCGGCTCGAGCTCGGGCATCGACGTGCCGCAGTGCAGGCACATGAAGCGATCCGAGTAGGTGGTGACCTCGCCTGAATCCACGTGCTCGACGTCGACGAGGCCCTCGGCACGCGCCACCGCGGTCTCGACGCTGTCGGCGAGACGCTTGCGCAGGTCGGGGCGCATCACGAGCCGGTCGATCACGACCGCGATGTCGTGCTTGTACTTCTTGTCGAGGACGATCTCCTCCTCGAGCCGGCGCAGCTCGCCGTCGACCTTGACGCGCGTGAAGCCCTCCGCGCGCAGCTCCTCGAAGAGCTTGCCGTACTCGCCCTTGCGTCCCCGGATCACCGGAGCCAGCACCATGAACTTGGTGCCCTCCGGCAGCATCATCACCTGGTCGATGATCTGCTCGGCCGACTGCGCCTCGATCGGGCGGCCGCAGTTGTAGCAGTGCGGATGCCCGACTCGCGACCAGAGCAGGCGCAGGTAGTCGTAGATCTCGGTGACCGTTCCGACGGTCGAACGCGGGTTGCGCGAGGTGGTCTTCTGGTCGATCGAGATCGCCGGCGAAAGGCCCTCGATCGAGTCGACGTCGGGCTTGTCCATCTGACCGAGGAACTGCCGCGCATAAGCCGACAGGGACTCCACGTAGCGGCGCTGTCCCTCGGCGTAGATCGTGTCGAAGGCGAGGCTCGACTTGCCCGATCCCGACAGCCCCGTGATGACGATCAGGGCATTGCGCGGCAGCCTCAGATGGAGGTCCCTGAGGTTGTGCTCCCGCGCACCGGAGACGACGATTTCACCAGCTTGAATCAACCAATAACGAGTGTAGAGCCGAGCCCGGATCGAACGCGTGTTCGTTCTTCGCAGTTTGCGGGATCGCACCGCGAAGTGGCGCGATAGTGTCGCGCGCGATGCGGTTCGGCTACACGATCCTCTACGTGCGCGACGTCGTGCCGAGCCTCGAGTTCTACGAGCGCGCGTTCTCCCAGCGCCGCCGGTTCGTCCACGACAGCGGCCAGTACGCCGAACTCGAGACGGGCGCCACGACGCTCGCATTCGCCTCCCACGAGCTCGCGGGATCCAACCTCCCGGGCGTGCTGCGGCCCGCGGCGGTGGGAGCGCCCTCCCCCGCCTTCGAGGTCTGCTTCGTCACAGACGACGTGCAGGCGGCCTACGAGCTTGCCGTCGACGAGGGCGCCGCGCCGGTCGACGAGCCGCACACCAAGCCCTGGGGCCAGGACGTCGCCTACGTCCGCGACCCGGACGGAAACCTGGTTGAGATCGCCTCGCCCGCCGGCTGAGGCGGCCGGCTAGCGGCCGGCCTTGGCGTACACCTCGTCGAGCAGGCCATCCGGGTCGTCGAGCTCGAAGTTCTCGCTCAGGTAGCGCGCGGTGTCCGCACGCGGGGAGCCGTCCAGAGCCATCTTCAGAGCCAGCACGCGCGCGCCCTCCGGTGCGGGGGAACCAGCGTCGGGAGCCTTCACGTCGGGGTCCGTCGCCGTGACCTCCTCGACCTCGGCGATCAGCTCCTCGTCGACCGCGTCGGAGGGGGCGGCCTCCGGGGACCGCAGCGCGGCCAGGTCGGAGCGCATCGCCTCGACCTCCTCGCGCACTCCCGCGACCAGGTCCGCCACCCGCTGCTCGAGCTCGGCCGCTCGCTCGGCGATGCGCCCGGCCGCTTCGCGCCAAGCGGCGGCATCGCGCTCGGCGTCGGCCCTGATCCGGTCGGCGTCCGCACGGGCCGCGGCCTCGAGCGTTGCCGCGCTCTGCTCGGCCGCCGCGACGATCGTTCTCACCTGCTCGGCCGCGGCGCTCGCCGTGGACTGTGGCGCTCCTTCGGGCATCTCGAAGCGAAGCGTAACGGCCGGCGGTTACTTGACCCTGAAGGCGCCGCGCATGAACGGATGGATACGGCAGAAGTACGCGTAGGTGCCGGCGTCGAGGTTGTTGGGCGTCGTCCACTCGAGCGCGCCCGTGGCGGGCGGGACGGCGCTGCCCAGGGTTCCCGACTCGAACTGCACGGGGCCGTCGGCGATCGGGTAGGCGATGCCGGTGGAGCGGTTGCAGGGCGCCTTGCACGAGGTCAGCGAGTGATAGATCCGGCGCCCGTTGTCGGCATTTCGGAAGGTCAGGGTCTGGCCCTTCTGGATCACCGGGGGCAGGCCGCCCTGCCCGGCCAGGCTGAGGTCGCCGAGCGTGTACTTGAAGTCGAGGATGTCGACCGGCCCGGTGGCCGTGGAACCGTCAGCGAGCTGCCGAGGATCGGGCAGCACGGCGGTCTTGCCGCCATGGTTGTCGTTCTCGGGAAGGTGGCCGTGCGTCGGCCGGCCCGCGAAGTTCACCCGCGTCTTGAACGGGTTCTTGCCGCGCCCGGAGTCAGCCATCCAGGCGACCATGATGCCCATCGACTCCCACCAGGCGGCGCGCTTTGTGTCGTAGGTCGCGTCGGTCCAGAGGGTGTCACCCTCGCGGACCTTCACGCGCCACTCCGGGCGAGTGGCGGTCATGGAGACGTCCCAGGACACAGCCCCCGCGGGCTCGAAGTACTTGGCCTTCGACCGGGCCAAATGGGCGCTGCTGCCGCGCCCCCGCGGTGCGTTTCGCTTGCAGCGCTTGCGGGCCCGGGCGGTGCTCTTGCTCGCGCAGCTCGCCTTGCGCAGCCGCGCACCGTTGCGGCGCAGATAAAGGTCGGTGTAGAGGCCGCCCGGATGGAGGTGGCCCGCCGTCGCGACCAGGACGCCGTCGCGGTCGGCCACCCATTCGTTGCGGCGCGGGCCGGCGCCGTAGGCGTTCGGCTCGCCGCTCGGATAGGTGTAGAGCCCCTTCTTGCCGCTGCCCTTCTCCACGTTGAACACCGGGTAGGCGCTGTGGTTCTGAACGTCCATCCAGATCGGCCGGACCGGCTTGATGCCGCGCGCCTTCGGCGACGAGGCGGGGATGAAGTCGATCTCATAGACCATGTAGACCTTCGTCGGCACCGGTGTGAGGTTGTGGATCATGTGGTTGAGGAGCCACCTGTCCCCCGCGTGGTGGGCGTAGCCGTAGCCCTTGGGGAACTGAACGATCGTCTTCTCCTCTCCGGCGGCGACGAAGCGCTCCGGGAGCCCCGGCCAGGTGCTGTCGCTCTCACCCAGGTTCAGCCACACGCCGTGGTGCAGGTGGATGACGTCCACGCCGGGAACCTTGCCGCTGGTGTAGATCAGGTCGGGCCGGATGCGCGTGATCCAGCCGTCGACCTGCGGCTTCTGCGCGATGATCTCGTTGCCGATCTCGTTCTGGCCCGGGACGATGTCGAACGGGCCGATCTTGTAGGTCAGCCGCTGGGCGCCGTTCGCGCCGGCGGAGACCTTCACCGCGGCGCCGACGGCCTTCGGAGCGGCGCTCGCGGGCGCCGCGAGCACGAGCAAGATGGCGGCAGAGATCAGCGCGCAACCGGCGCGGCGCAAGGCGAGCGGCATGGAGCTCATGCTAGCGCCATTCTGCGTGCCCTCTGCAAATTTCGGCGGTCAGGCGCTCGCCTCGGCCTCGGCCTCGGCAAGCTCGCGCCGCAGCGACTTGATCTCGTCGCGCAGCTTGGCCGCGTACTCGAAGCGCAGGTCGTCGGCGGCGGCGAGCATCTCCTCCTCGAGCTCGACCATCGTGCGCCGGATCTCCTCGGCCGACATCCCCTCGAGCTCGGCCCGCTTGTGACGCCCGCGGCTCGCCGGCACCTTCGACTCCATC
Organism: Thermoleophilaceae bacterium; assembly: GCA_040509755.1. Classification (GTDB taxonomy): domain Bacteria; phylum Actinomycetota; class Thermoleophilia; order Solirubrobacterales; family Thermoleophilaceae; genus JACVRW01. Next base: position 13,589 of record JBEVKF010000090.1, read on the forward strand.
ATCAGGAAGTCGCTGATGTCCGAGATGCCCTTCTGGATCGTGGCCGGTGTGATGCCGTGCTCCTCGTTGTACGCCACCTGGATCGCTCGCCGGCGGTTGGTCTCCGAGATCGCGGCGCGCATCGCAGCCGTCTCCTTGTCGGCGTACATGATCACCTTGCCGCGGATGTTCCGGGCGGCCCTGCCGATCGTCTGGATCAGCGAGGTCTCCCCGCGCAGGAAGCCCTCCTTGTCGGCGTCGAGGATGGCCACCAGCGACACCTCGGGAAGGTCGAGCCCCTCGCGCAGCAGGTTGACGCCGACGAGGATGTCGAAGTCGCCCAGACGCAGCTCGCGAATGATCTGAATGCGCTCGAGCGTGTCGATCTCTGAGTGCAGGTAGCGGACCTTGAAGCCGTACTCGAGCAGGTAGTCGGTCAGGTCCTCCGACATCTTCTTCGTGAGCGTGGTCACGAGCGTGCGCTCCTCGGTCTCCACGCGCTTGCGGATCTCCTCCATCAGGTCGTCGATCTGGTTCTTGGTCTCGCGGACGTCGACCTCGGGGTCGACCACGCCGGTCGGCCGCACGATCTGCTCGACGATGCGGCTGGAGTGGTTCTTCTCGAAGTCGCCCGGCGTCGCCGAGACGAACACGATCTGGCGGGTGCGCTGAAGGAACTCGTCGAAGGTCTGAGGGCGGTTGTCGAGCGCACTCGGCAGGCGGAAGCCGTAGTCGACGAGCGTCTGCTTGCGCGAGCGGTCGCCCTCGTACATGCCGCCGATCTGGGGCACCGTCTGGTGCGACTCGTCGATGAAGCAGACGAAGTCGTCCGGGAAGAAGTCGAGCAGGCAGTACGGGCGCGCGCCCGGCTCGCGGCCGTCGAGGATGCGCGAGTAGTTCTCGATCCCGTTGCAGAAGCCGAGCTCGCGCAGCATCTCCATGTCGAACTGGGTGCGCTGGCGAAGGCGATGCGACTCGAGCAGCTTGCCCTGCTCCTCGAGCTCCTTCGTTCGCGTCTCGAGCTCGTCGCGGATCTCGCCGACCGAGCGCTCGATGGTCTGGCGGTCGGTGGCGTAGTGGGTTGCGGGCCACACCGCCGCGTAGTTGAGCTCCTTGAGCACCTCCCCGGTGAGCGGGTCGAACTCCTGAAGCGTTTCGATCTCGTCGCCGAAGAAGACCGCGCGATACGCGGTTTCGGCGTAGGCGGGGAACACCTCGAGCGTCTCCCCGCGCACCCTGAAGCCGCCCCGGGAGATGACGGAGTCGTTGCGCGAGTACTGGATGTCGACGAGCTTGCGCAGCACCGCGTCGCGGTCGGTCATCTCGCCCTTCTTGAGCATCAGCATCAGCCGGTCGTACTTCTCGGGTGAGCCGAGACCGAAGATGCACGACACGCTGGCCACCACGATCACGTCGCGGCGGCCGAACAGCGACGCGGTCGCCGAGTGGCGCAGGCGCTCGATCTCCTGGTTGATCGAGGAGTCCTTCTCGATGTAGAGGTCGGCCGACGGGACGTAGGCCTCGGGCTGGTAGTAGTCGTAGTAGGAGACGAAGTACTCGACCGCGTTCCGTGGGAAGAACTCCCGAAACTCGTTGCAGAGCTGGGCGGCCAGCGTCTTGTTGTGAGCGATCACGAGCGCGGGGCGCTGGACCTGCTCGATCGTGAACGCCATCGTGGCCGTCTTGCCCGAGCCGGTCACGCCGAGCAGCGTCTGAAAGCGGTCGCCGTCGCCAATCCCCTGAGCGAGGCCCTCGCGGGCGCCGATCTGGTCAGCGATCGGCTGATAGGCGGAGTTGACCTTGAAATCGGGCACGAACCAATCAACGTTAGCGGTGCGGCCAGACGGCACGGTGGCGGTCATGCGCGACCCGTGAGCCCGCGGGCCCCCTCGGTCTCCACATGCGGCACTGAAAGGGCCCACGGGCGGGCCGAACGGGACTCAGCGCAGCATCGCAAGCCGCCGTGCGCGGATTGCCTTCAGCTCGCGAGCGAGCGCCGCCGGGCGCCTCAGATCCTGCTGTGTCACACGGTTGACCTGGATCCCGTAGGTCGCGAGCACCCTGTCACGACTGCGGTCTTCGTGAAAGGCGCGGGTCGTCCGGTGCCACGGTTCCCCGTCGAGCTCGATTCCCAGGGCGGCGTCGGCCCAGAAGAAGTCCAGCTCCTGCTCATGGATCCAGAGATTCGCCTGGGGAGCAGGCAGGCCGTGGTCGCGACAGAGGCGCAGGAAGTCGCGCTCACCGCGACTTCGAGTGAACGCGGCGTCCGGGACGTAGGCGGCCAGAACGCGCGCCAGCGCGCCCCGCCCGGGACGATTCGGGAGCCGTTCGAGCGTGCGCTCGATCTGGCCCAAGTCGAAGACGCGGAGGATCTCGGCCTGGTCGACCGCGCGTGCGAGCCGCGCGGGGCCGGCGACGTCGGCGAAGTCCACCAGCGTCCGCGCGACGCTCGTAACGGGCACCCACTTGCAAACGGCGCGGTCATCAGGGTGAATCAGCCGCGACCGGTGAACCACCAAGCCGGCGCGCGGCTTGCGTGCACGCGGGGCGGTGACGTGGATCGGCCCGGTGTACGTGCGCACCAGCCCCCAGAGGGCGACGGCCGAGTCATGGCTGAGCAACGCGTCGGACCCGCACGCCAACACCGCGGCCAGCTGGCCCGCCGGAGGCTTCAGCGACAGGTGCCCCACCGCGTACACACCGGTGTGCAGGCGGTGCAACCTTCCCTTGCGCACGCGCCGGTAGACCGCCTGCCCCGTGAAGCCGAGCTCGTACAGCTGCGCCGCGGAGACCACGCCGAGCTGCTTCGAGGCGAGCGCCGCCAGCCGTTCATCGGGCGTCAGTGCGCTCCGCGGGCCCCGTCGGTCTCCATATGCGGCATCGAAAGGGCCCACGGGTCGATCCTGGTCGCTCGGCGGTTGCGCGTGGGTGACGTGTGTGACGATTCGCCCCGGCGGTAGCCTCGTTTGCGGCATGGCCGTGGTGATCGCATCGGCGCTGGACAAGGACATCGCGGGCTCCCCGCTGTTTCGCGGCGTCTCCTTCAAGCTCGAACGCGGGGAGCGGATGACGCTCGCCGGGCGCAACGGGGCGGGCAAGACCACTCTGCTTCGCATGCTCGCGGGCCAGACGTCGGTCGACGGCGGGGAGCTCGTCTTCGACAAGGCGGCGCGCCTGGCGCTGCACGACCAGCGCCCGCCGCGCGAGCGTGACCTGACGCTGCGCGACTACGTGCTGGCCGGCTGCGCCGAGCTGGTGGCCCTGGAGGAGCGGCTGCGCGCGCTCGAGGGCCAGATGGGCGAGCGCCCGGACGACGCGACCCTGCTCAACCGCTACGCCACCGCCCAGAGCCGTCTCGAACACGCCGGCGGCTGGAACTGGCGCGAGCGGGCGATCGTCCCGCTGCACGGCCTGGGCTTTCGCGACGACCAGCTCGACCGCGGCCTCGACACCTTCTCCGGCGGTGAGCTGACGCGCGCCTCGCTCGCGCGCGCGCTGGCCGGCGACCCCGGCCTGCTGCTGCTCGACGAGCCGACCAACCACCTCGACATCGCCTCGCTCGAGTGGCTCGAGGGCTATCTCGTGGGGCTCGACGCCGCGGTGATCCTCGTGGCGCACGACCGCTGGTTTCTCGAGGCCGTCGGCACCTCGGTCCTCGAGCTGGAGGCCGGGCGCGGCCGCTTCTTTCCCGGGCCCTGGCACGCGTGGCGCCAGGAGGTGGCCGCGCGCGAGATCGCGCTCGGCCAGGCGATCGAGAAGCAGCAACGCGAGATCGAGCGCATGGAGCGCTTCGTCGAGCGCTTCCGCTACAAGGCGACGAAGGCGCGCCAGGCCCAGTCGCGGGTGAAGCGGCTCGACAAGATCGAGCGGATCGAGCGCGACCCGCGCGACACCCGCTCGCTCGGCTTTCAGTTTGGCGCGGTGGAGCGCACCGGGCGAGTGGTGTTCGAGCTCGAGGACGGCCGCCTCGAGGTGCCCGGGCGCACGCTCCTCGAGGAGGGCGAGCTGTGGCTCGAGCGCGGCGAGCACGTGTCGCTTGTCGGGCCGAACGGGGTGGGCAAGACGACGCTTATCCAGGCCCTCGCCGGCCGGCGCCCGCTCGACGGAGGACGGACGCGCACCGGGCACAACGTCCAGCTCGGGTACCTGTCTCAGCATGCCGAGGAGCTCGGCATGAGCGGCACGGCCCTGGAGGCGGTCCAACGCGCTACCGGGCTGACACCCGGCAAGGCGCGGGCGCTTCTCGGGCGGTTTCTGTTCTCCGGGGAGGAAGCGGAGAAGCCGCTCGAGGGCCTCTCGGGCGGCGAGCGCCGGCGCCTGTCGCTCGCCGTGCTGGTGGCTTCGGGATCCAACGTCCTGATCCTGGACGAGCCCACGAATCACCTCGACCTCGACGCGCGCGAGGCGCTCGAGGACGCGCTCCTGGCCTTCGAGGGAGCGGTGCTGCTCGTGTCCCATGACCGTGCGCTGCTTGACGCGGTCGGCACGCGCACGATCGCCTTCGAGGACGGGCGGCTGCGCGCCTATGAAGGCGGATGGGCGGAGTACGCGCGGGTGCGCGAGGAGCGTCGCCAGGCCGATGCCAGCGCCGTGACCGCGGCGAAGGCCGAGCGCCGCGCCGCCGCCAGGCCCGGCAACGGCCGCCCGCCGGATGGGCAGCCGTCGAAGAGCGCGCAGCCGTCGAAGAACGCCCTGCGCCGGATCGCCGAGCTGGAACGCGAGGTCGAGCGCGCCGAGGCGGCGATCAAGAAGCTCGAAGACGAGCTTGCCGATCCCACGCAGTGGAGCAGCCCGACGCGCACCGACCGCAACACAAAGCGACACGAGGCCGCCAGGCGCGCTGTCGAGGAGGCCTACGCGCGCTGGGAGGAGGCGTCGGCCGAGCGGTCGTGAAAGACGGCCTCGACGTTGTGCCCGTCGGGATCGAGCACGTAGGCGGCGTAGTAGCCGGGGTGGTACTCGGGCCGCAGACCCGGCGGTCCGTTGTCCTCTCCTCCCGCCGCCAGCGCCGCCGCGTGGAAGGCAACCACCTGGCCGCGGCTGGAGGCCGCAAGGGCGATGTGGAGGGGAGCGTGCGGCGGGCCGGATCCCGACAGCACGAGGTCCTCGGCCCCCGTCGGCCCGAAGGCGACGTCGTCGCCTGCCTCGAGCTCATGCGATCCGAACGGCGCGAGCGCCGCGCGGTAGAAAGCACGGCTGCGCTCGAGGTCGCCCACCCGGATCGTGATGTGGTCGATGAAGACCGGGCGCTCGGTCATACCTACAGGCCGAGGTCGCCGGCGTAGTGGTCGCGGTACTCCTTGCGGCGCTCGAGCACGTTGTCCACGTAGGCGCGCGTCTCCGGGAACGGGATGTCGCTCGCGGCGTCGAAGTCGTCCGACCCGCCGGCCTTCGCCACCCACCGGTCGACATTGGTCTGGCCGGCGTTGTAGGCGGCGGCCGCCAGCGACTCCTGGCCCTCGTAGTGGTCGATCAGGTAGCGCAGGAAGTAGGCGCCGTAGGCGATGTTGATCTGGGGATCGGCGAGGTCCTCCTGCTGGAAGCGATAGCCGCCCGTTCGGTCGGCGATGAAGTCGGCGGTCTCCGGCGTGATCTGCATCAGCCCGCGCGCGCCTGCGTGCGAGGTCTGGTCGCGGAAGCGCGATTCCTCGTAGATCACCGCGGCGATCAGAGCAGCGTCGAGGTTCTTGTCGCGCGCCTGCTGGCGGATGATGTCGTCGTGTCGCAGCGGCAGCGTGATCTCGCGCACGGCCTCGCCGAGCGGACCGGCCCCGGTGACGAAGGCAAGGAGCGTGGCCGCGAGCAGGGCAGCGACGGCGATCGCCGCCAGCCGGCGTCGCCGTACCCGCGCGCGCGAAGGGCGTCGTGCGATGCGGTGGGCGTGTGAGCTCACTGCCCTTCGAGTTTGGCAAGTACGCGGGACAGTGACTCCCTCAGCTCGTCGAGGGAGCCGTCGTTGCGCACCGTGAAGTCCGCTCTCTGCGCCTTTTCCGCCTGAGTCAGCTGGCGCACCGATCGTTCGGGGATCGCCGCATGCCCGCGCGCCGCGGCGCGGCGCTCACGCACGGCCTCGTCGGCGACGACCGCGATCGTGCCGTCGAAGACGGCCTCCATATGCGACTCGAAGAGCAGCGGGACTTCGACGACGGCCGCGCGCGGCGGCGGGTCCACCGCCTCGACTTCCTGCCTCCAAGCGGCCACCCGCTCCCCCACGCGAGGCCAGAGCGTCTCCTCAAGCCACGAACGCGCCGCATCGTCGCCGAACACGCGCTCGGCTATGGCCGACCGGTCCAGTGTCCCCTCACGGACGACATCGGTGCCGAGGCGGCCGCTGACCAGCTCGCGCAGCTCGTCGCCCAGGAGCAGCTCGTGGACGACGGCATCCGTCGAGAGCGTGGCAGCGCCCAACTGCCCGAGCAGGCGAAGCGACTCCGACTTCCCCACTCCCAGCCCACCGGTAAGTCCCACGAAGGGGACCCCCATTTCGCTACTCCTCGGGCGGGGCCTCGTCCGCCGGGACGGCGTCCTCGGGGGCGGGCTCCTGCTCGGCGGCCGGTTCCTCGGCCACAGGCTCTTCGGCGACAGGCTCCTCGACGACGGGCTCCTCGGCCACAGGCTCCTCGACGACAGGCTCCTCGACCACAGGCTCCTGGACGACAGGCTCCTCGGCAACAGGCTCCTCGGCGACAGGCTCGTCCGCTACAGGCGCCTCGGCCGCGGGCTCAGCGGCAGGGGCGGGCTCGGGCGCTTGCGCCGCCGGCGCCTCGGCCGGGCGCTCCAGCGGCGGCGCCTCCTCCGCGTCATCGGGGCTACCGAAATCGGCCACGGCGGCGCGCAGGTCGTCGATCCCGCTGACGCTCGGCCCGGCGAAGACGTCCTCGGACAGGCCGAGGTCGGGCACGTCGCCGAGCTCGCCCTCGGCAACGGCGGCGGCGGCCGCGCCGGCGGCCGCGGCCGACTTGATGTGCGCAAGCTGCTCGGCCACGCGCTTGACGCTGAGCGAGAGGCGGCGGCGCTCGGAGTCGATCTCGAGGATCTTCACGCGCACGTCCTGGCCCGGCTCGAGGATCTCGCGGGGGTTCTCGACGTGATGGTGAGCGAGCTCGGAGATGTGAACGAGCCCCTCGACTCCGTCCATGATCTCCACGAAGGATCCGAAGGTGACGACCTTGGTGACCTTGCCCTCGAGCTCGTCCCCGACCCGGTAGGTGTCGATGACCCGCTGCCACGGGTCCTCCTGGGTCTGCTTGAGGCCGAGCGAGATGCGCTGGCGGTCACGGTCGATGTCGAGCACCTTGACCGGGACCACGTCGCCGATGGCGAGGATCTCCGATGGGTGGTTGACGTGTGACCAGGACAGCTCGGAGATGTGGATCAGGCCGTCGATGCCGTCCAGGTCCACGAAGGCCCCGAAGTCGACGATGTTGGAGATCGCGCCCTCGACGATCATGCCCGGCTCGAGACGGTCCAAGATCTGCTGGCGGACCTCCTTGCGCTCCTCCTCGAGCACCGCGCGGCGCGAGAGCACCACATTGTTGCGCGAGCGGTTGAGCTCGATCACCTTGCACTCGATCTTGGTACCGAGGAACTCATCGAGGTTCTGGACGCGCCGGATGTCGACCAGTGAGGCAGGCAGGAAGCCGCGTACGCCGAGGTCGATGATCAGCCCGCCCTTGACCACTTCGATCACGCTGCCCTCGACCGGCTCACCGGATTCGGCGGCGGCCTCGATCTTGCGCCATGCCTTCTCGAAGCGGGCGCGCTTCTTCGAGAGCAGCAGGCGGCCGTCCTGGTCTTCCTTGGTCAGGACGAGAGCGTCGACCTCCTCGCCCAGCTCGACCTCGTCGTGCGGATCGACGGACTTGCGAATGGAGAGCTCGTTGAGGAGGATGACCCCCTCGCTCTTGTACCCGATGTCGACCAGGACCTCGTCCTGATCGATCTGGACGACCTTCCCGGACACGACGTCACCCTCCTCGAAGGGAACGATCGTGGCGTCGTAGTTGGGGACAATCTGGCCGTCGATCTCGAGCAGCATGCCGCCCGATCCTTCGACCGTCCGTGGTTCCGTAAGCGTCTCTGTATCCGGCACTGAGGCTGCAAGGGTAGCTAAGCCACGGGCAATCGGCGCATCCAGGCCCGTGCGGACGGCTAATCTGCCCCGCATGCCGACTCGCGCCACCAAACGCGGGAGTGCTCGCACCCCTCTGACCGGGGATTGCGACGTCCTGATCTGCGGCGCCAGCTTCGCCGGGTTGGCCGTCGCGCGCGAGCTCTCGGGCAGCGGCGCACGCGTGCTCGTGATCGACCGCTACGAGATCGGCGAGCGCCAGACCTCGGCCTGCGGCATCCCGACCGAGTGGCTGCAGGCGATGGACCTGATGGGCTCGCACCGGCAGACCTTCCCGGACTTGCTCGTGCACACGGCACATGGGACCGCGCGGATGAAGCTGCCCTGGACCTTCTCGACCTTCGACTATCGCGAGCTCTGCTCGCTGCTCTGGGAGCAATCAGACGCCGAGTTCGAGACCGCCAAGGTCGAGGGTCGCAGCGGTGACACCGTGCACACCGATCGCGGCGACCTGACCGCGCCCGTAGTGGTCGACGCGCTCGGCTGGCGGCGCGTGCTCGGGAGTCGGTATCAGCCCCCGGACGCGCCGCTGTCGCGTGGGCTCGAGGTGCACCCGTGGGGGGACGGTGACGAGCTGGAGATCTGGATCGACCGCCGCTACGTGCCGGCCGGCTACAGCTGGAGCTTCCCCGCCGGCGACGAGCTCCGCATCGGCGTCGGCTCGTTCGATCCGCGCTTCCACGTCAAGGACACGACCGTCCTGCTGGCCGAGGATCTGGGGCGCGACCCTGCCGGCTACCAGGGCAACTGGATCCCGCACAAGCTGCGCGCCGCCACCGAGGACGGCGTCTTCTTCGTGGGCGACTCAGCCGGGCACTGCCTGCCGCTGACGGCGGAGGGAATCCGCACCGCCTTCTATTTCGGCCTGGCCTGCGGGCGCGAGTTGCGAGCGGTCGTCGAGGAGCGCCAGACGATCGCCCAGGCGCTGGCGCGCTACGGCGACTTCTCCGCCGCGCACGAGTGGAAGTTCCGCTGGATGCTGAACACCCAGAGATTCGTCCCCAGGGTCCCTCCGCGCGTGCTGTCTCGCGCAATGGGCGCGATGGGGGCAAAGGCATTCGTGGACTGGTCCTTCGGGCACTACCTGGCGATCGCTCCGCCCGAGTTCGTGGCCGCCGGCGCGGCCCCCGCCAAGCGGCGTCGCTCGCTCGAGCCCGCGGCGGCCTGAGCCGAAGGCGCTAGCGCGAGCGTTGCTCGTTGCGCCAGAGATCGCGCCAGGCGTGCGCGAGCCACAACACGGCCAGCGCGAGTACCGCGACGGTCAGCGGGAGGGCGTCGCCCGGCTCGAGCGCCCCGAGAGCCGCGACGAGGATGAACGTCATCACAACGACGGCGCAGAACGCCCAGAACAGATGCCCGAGGTTGTGTAGCCGCATGGATCGAGGCTCGTGCTGATCGACACATGAATCGTAGCGCGATGGGCTCAGCCGGTACAGGCGCACCGCAGCGCCACTGACACGAACAGTCACGGTACGGGCAGGCCCAGCAGGCGGCGCGCGTCGCTCGCGCTTGCGGGTTCGCGGTCCAGCAGCGGCGCGAGCGTCATGGCCTTTGACACGAGAGCGGCGTTCGACTCCGCTCTTTCGCTCGCCGTCACACGGAGGTTGTCCTCGAGCCCGACTCGCATGTGCCCGCCCAGCATCAGCGCGGTCGCGGCGAGGTGGAACTGGGCCGGGTAGCCGACCCCGGCCGCCGACCAGGTGAAGCTCTCGGCCCCGAACAGCTCGATCGCGGTGCGGCGCATGTGCACGAGCTGCTCGATCGTGGCGGCGTTGGCCCCCAGCACGCCGAGCACGAACTGGACGTGGAACGGGAAGTCGACGAGCTCCTGCTCGGCCAGGTGGTGGAGGTTGTAGAGGTGGCCGACGTCGTAGACCTCGTACTCGGGCTTGGTGCCCGCCTCGCGAAACAGCTCGGACAGGCGGTAGACGTCGCGGAAGGTGTTGCGAAACACGTAGTCGCGGGTGGACTCGAGGTACTCGGTCTCCCACTCCGCCATCTCGGGGCGGTGGCGGACGCCGAAGATCCCGAAGTTGAACGAGCCGCAGTTGAATGTGGCCATCTCCGGCCGGCACTCGGTCACGACCCGCGCGCGCTCCTCGATGGTCATGCCCACGCCGCCGCCGCTGGTGGGCTGCGCGATCGCGTCGCAGCGCTCGCCGATGCCGGCGAGCACCTCGCGGAACAGCCCGAGATCGGCGATCGGCTTGCCGGTCTCGGGCTCGCGCACGTGCAGGTGGACGATCGCCGCCCCGGCCCCGTGGGCGCCGGCGGCCGACTCGACGATCTCCTCCGGGGTGACCGGGATCGCAGCGCTCTGGCCCGGCACGCTCATGCCGCCCGTGACAGCGCACGAGAGGAAGACCGGGTCGAGGCTCACGTCGGCACCACCCCCCGCCCGAGCCGCACCGGTGGGCGCAGCCGTGCCGGCGACAGGGGCATGATCGCCGCGACGAGGCAGGCCGCAACCCCAACCAGCACCCAGAGGCTCGTCGAGAACGAGCCCGTGATGTCGCGCACCGCGCCCAGGCCCAGCGGGCCCAAGGCGGCGATCGTGTAGCCGGCCCCCAGCATGAGACCGACCACCGCGCCGGTCTCGGCGGGCTCGTTCGCCACGTCCAGCGGCAGGGTGAGCGTGAGCGGGAATGTCGCGCCGATGCCGAGCCCGGCGAGCGCCGCCCAGGCCCAGCCGCCGCCGGGCACCGACGCTATCCCGATCGTGGCCACCAGGATCGCGCCGGCCGAGAGCCCGAGCCACTGCCGCCGCGATCCCAGGCGGTCCGCGAAGAAGGGCAGGAGCAGGCCGCTGGGAAGCGCGGCGATGCTCATCACCCCGACCAGCGCACCCGCGGCCTGGTCGCTCCAGCCGCGCTCCTGGAAGGAGTCCGGCATCCAGGAAATCAGCCCGTAGTAGACGATCGACTGCAGCGCGAAGACCGCCACGAGCGCCCAGACGATCCGGCGGCCGAGCGGGAGGCGCGGCGGCGTGGTGGTGGCGCGCTCGCCCGCCGGAGGGGTCAGCAGCATCCAGCCGATGAAGCAGAGGATCGTGGCCGCCGAGAAGACCGCCAGCGAGGCGCGCCAGCCGCCGAACGCAGCCGCGATCGGCACGGCCAGGGCCGACGACAGGGCCGAGCCCATGTTGATGCCCGTGGTGTAAACCCCGCTCGCGAAGGCGGGCCGGTGAGCAAACCGCTCCTTGACCGCCACGGGCAGCAGCGCGCCGGCCACGCCCATCCCGATGCCGATGGGGACGGTCAGCGTCAGCACGAGCGGCGCGCCGGGGGCCGCGGCGCGGAGCAGGCCGAAGATCGCGATGCCCGCCAGGCAGGCGCCGATCGCGGCACGGGTGCCCAGGCGCCCGGCGACGTAGGCGGCCGGCGGGGCGAAGAGGCCCATGCACAGCACCGGGATCGTCGCCAGCAGGCCGGCCACGGCGTGCGAGATCCCCAGGTCCTCGTCGATCTCGGGCAGGAGCGGGCCGACCCCGACCAGTTGCGGGCGCAGAGCGAGCGCGCCCAGAAAGAGCGCGGCGAGAACGGCCCACGCCTTCACGGGCGGACGATCACCTTGAGCGCGCCGTCCACCCTCTCGGTGAAGACGCGGTACGCCTCGGCGAAGTCGTCGAGCGCAAAGCGATGGGTGATCAGATCGCGGAGCGGGATGCGCCCGGCGGCCACCAGCGCGATCGCCTCCGGCATCTCACCCGCGGCGGCGCGCACGCCGGTGACCTCGATCTCGTCCAGGACGAGGCGCCGCAGCGGGATCGGCGCGGGCTCGAGCGGGATGCCGATCACCGCCACGCGGCCGCCCTTGCGCACCATCTCGACGCAGCGGCCGACGGCCGCCGGGTCGCCCGAGCACTCGAGCGCGACGTCGGCGCCGCGTCCGCCCGTGCGCTCGCGGATCGCCTCCACGGGGTCCTCTGCCGTGAAGTCGACCGGCTCGTGTCCCAGCTCGGCCGCCTTCGCGAGGCGTGCGCCACGCCCGACCACGAGCACCCGGCCGGCGCCGAGCGCGCGGGCGCACTCGGCCACGAGCAGGCCCATCACACCCGGGCCAATGACGGCGACGCTGTCGCCCGGCGCCTGACCGCCGCGCTTGACCGTGTGCAGCGCGATCGAGGTGGGGTCGAGCATCGCCGCCTCCTCGTCGCTCAGCTCGTCGGGCACGGCGAAGACCGACTTGACCGAGTGCACGACATAGTCGGCGTACGCGCCCTGGGTGTAGTGGCCGTACTGGCGGTGCAGGCGCTCGTCGCCGTAGTTCTCGCAGAGGTTGTAGCGACCCTCGACGCACAGCCGGCAGAAGCCGCACCCCGCGTGCGAGGTGCCCGCCACCCGCGTGCCGACCTCCCAGCCCAGCTCAGCCGCGCCCGGACCGAGCTCGACCACCTCCCCCGACCACTCATGTCCGGGGATGAAGGGGAACTCCTTCGGCCAGAAGCCCGGAAAGTCGCCCCCGATGATGTGCGGGTCGGTGCCGCAGATCGCGAGCGCATTCACGCGGCAGAGCACCTCGTTCGGCCCGGGCTCGGGCCGGGCTACGTCCTCGACCGAGAAGCGGTTGGGCTCGTGGACGACCAATGCCTTCATTGGTCTAGATCACCGCGACGGGGTCGATCATGGAGGCCGTGGCGCCGCGGATCTTGAGCGGCAGCGCCACGAACAGGAACTCGCGCGCGCCGCTCTTGGCGAGCCCCTCCAGGTCGAGGCTCTCCATGATGTAGATGCCGCGCTCGATGAGGAGCAGGGTGTGCACCGGCTGGGGATTGGCCGGCTCGCCCGGATCGGGCGCGGGCTGCACCTCGAAGGTCTCGGTGTCCGAACCCGTCGCGATCACGCCGCGGTCGGCCAGCAGGCGTGCGGCCGACTCGTCGGGGCCGGGGCCGCGGTGCTCTGCCATGCGCTCCGGATCGGGCCAGTGGCGCATGTAGCCGGTGCGGACCAGCGCCACGTCGCCCTCGCCCGCCGCCACTCCGCCGGCCGCCTCGATCGCTTCGATCTCGTCCGCGCTCACAACGTCGCCGCGACCCAGGTGCTTGACCGCGCGGTGGCCCGGTACGTCGTATAAGACGCCGCGACGCCAGAGCGGCGGGATCTCCGTGGCGTCGCCGCGCAGCGGCCCAAAGTCGCCCAGGTGGCGCTGCGCCGAGCCGCCGTTCCAGTGATCGTCGTCGCCGACGGTCATATGGGCGTGGGCGTCGATGTGAGCGCCGCTGTGTGTCGTGCCGATCACCATCTCGCTCATGTAGCCGAGCCCTGCGTCGTTGCCCGGGCCCCAGGGTGTGTCGCCCGCCGCCCGAATGCCCTGCGGCGTGCGATAGGACAGCACCTCGAAGCTGGGGTGCCCGGGGAAGACCGGCATGCGCGGGAAGCGGTCGCGGGCGAGGCTGAGGATGCGGCCCTGCTTCACGAGCGTCATGGCCGCCAGCACGTCCCCCGGGGTCGACACCGCGGCCAGCCGCTGGAGTGCCGCATGAACCATCGGCGCGGCCTCCTCACGCGCGCGGGTGAGTCCGGGAGCGATCCGCTCCAGCGAGTGGCGCGCCTTGCCCTCCGCGCTTTCGCGCGTGGTGCGCCCGGACTGAACCCACTCGGCCACCAGGTGGACCATGGTCTCGAGGAACGAGAGCGAGTCGGCCGCCTGGACGATGTCGGCCTCCGGCCAGCCGCCCTCCTCGTGGACGAGTACGAGGCGCTCGACCTGTTCGGTGAGCTCCGGCGCGCTGCCCTGCTCGCGCAGCCACTCGCCCACGATCCGCGCGCAGCGCTCCTGGTGCCAGCGGTTGTACTCGGGATCGGCCCACGAGACGGCGGAGTCCCAGCCGGGGGAGTTGTCGGGATAGGCGCGCTCGGCGTCGTGGGTGACCGCCGCGATCCGCACGGCCTCGCTCGCACCGGGGTCGAGCTCGACGGCCCAGTCGAGCGTCCGCTGCATGTGCGGGAAGTGGGGGTGCACCTCCGCCATCCAGGCCGTGGCCCTGTCGAGCAGCTCGGTCATGCCGTTACGGGCCGCGCCTGCAGTACGTACAGCTCGCCGCCCTCGAAGGCCCACTCGATGTCCTGCGGGCCGCCCAAGCTCTTCTCGAGATCGTCTCCGAGGCTCGCCAGCTCGCTCAGCTCCTCCTGGCCGAGGGTGGACGCCCCGCCCTCCTCGGCACTCAGCTCCCGCTCGATGGTTCCGCCCTCCGGCCCGCTGACCACGGCGAGCGGCTGCACCGACAGGCGCTCCTTCTTCACCGTGCCGTCGCGTGCGAGGACGTAGTGGTCGGGGGTGACCAGACCGGAGACGCAGGCCTCACCGAGCCCGAAGACCGCCTCGACGACCATACGATCGCGGCGCCGCTGAACCGGATCGTTGGTGAACAGCACGCCCGCAACCTCCGCGTCCACCATCCGCTGCACCACCACGGCCATGCCCAGATCGCCGAGCGAGCCCTTCTGCTCGCGGTAGAAAAGCGCCCGCTCGCTGAAGAATGACGCCCAGCACTCGCGGATCCGCTCGAGCACGTCGCCCACTCCGCGCACGTGGAGATAGGTCTCCTGCTGGCCGGCGAAGCTCGCCTCCTGCGAGTCCTCGGCGCAGGCGCTGGAGCGCACCGCGACGGCGGGCTCGTCGCCAAGCTCGTCGTAGGCCGCCTCCACGGCTTCGGCAAGCTCGCCGGGGATGTCGCAGCCGGCGACCATGTCGTGCACGCCTGCCTTGTCGGCGGCGAGCGCCTCGCGGAGCTCCTCGACCCGCGGGCCGAGCGCTTGGGCGAGCGTGTCCGCATGCACGACGAAGCCGGGCGGGACCGGCAGCCCGAGCGCCGCCATACGCGCCAGCGAGGCGCCCTTGCCTCCGGCCGCGTCGACCTCGAGACAGGCCGCGTCGGCGAACCCCAGGACCGTCATTCGTCCTCCACGATTGCGATGGCGCGCACCGGCGCGGCCGTCGAGCCCACCCACTTGACGGGCAGCACCACGAGCTGGAATCCGTGCGAGCGGCCGATCTGGTCGAGGTTCGTCAGGTTCTCGAGGTGCCAGTACTCCTCATCCCACATGACCCGGTGCGCCTCCCAGAACTGCTTGCGCTCGAACATGGCCCAGACGGGCGGGTCGAACGTGATCGCGTCGATGCCCATCATCCGGACGCCGCGCTCGATCAGCCCGCGCGTGGCCTCGGCGGTCATCCCCGGGTGGTCGGTCTTGTAGCGCTCCTCGGCGTTGTAGGCGCCGGCGCCGGTGTGGATGAGGACGATGTCGCGCGGCTTGAGCTCGTACCCGATGCGGGCGAGCTCCGCCTCGACCTCGGCGGCGGTGATCCCGTGCCCGGGCTCGAGCGCGGTGAAGTCGAGCAGCACGCCGTCGGCGAAGCAGTAGTCGAGCGGGATCGTCTCCGGCCCGCCCGCGTCGGGGACGATGTGCTTGCGCGAGTCGCAGTGGGTGCCGACGTGGTCGTCCTGGATGACCATGTAGTGCGCGGTGAGCGTGTCGACGCCGTGCGCCGCCGCGCCGATCCGCTCCGCGAACTCCGCGTGCGTCTCGTTGACGAGCAGCATCGGCGGCGGGACGCGCGGGAAGGTCATCATGTCCGGGTTGACCGGCATCGAGAGGTCGACGATGCGCTGCCCGCCCGTCCCCGTGTACTCCAGCGGCACGCTCATGCGCTCCTCCTCCTCCCGGCGATGACGGCGCCGAGCGCCGCCGCGGCGGCCACCGCGACGGGCACGGCGCGCTTGAGCACGGCGCCGCGGGAGGCGGCGCCCAGGTCGAGGACATCGGCCGTCCGGCGCTCGCGCGGGGCGGCGGCGGGGCGC
>JBEVKF010000091.1:0-13447 GCA_040509755.1 Thermoleophilaceae bacterium
AGCGGGAACGACGCCTATACCGAGGCCGTCGAGGTGCTGGACGAGGACATGAACCAGTACATCCACGACAACACCGACGACGAGTTCAGCCACGTCGCCTTCATCAACGCCTACCTGAAGGCGCACGGCGAGAAGACGGTCAACCTCGACAAGTTCCGGACTCTGCCGAGCAGCCAGGCGGACGGCGCTCAGAAGAATGTCCGCCGGCTGACCAACCTGATGCAGCTGCGCGTCGACACCAGCTTCTGGACGCGGTACCGCAGCGACAGGCTCAACCCGGACCTCGGCGACACCCTGCCGCAGGCGGTCCCGACGCTCGCCGTCGGCCAGCATCCGGCGATACCGCGCGACAACAATGACCTGGGCGATGCCAACCACCTGCAGGCCATCGCCAACACGGCCGGCTTCCACTTCGCCTTCATCGAGGCGGGTGGCACGAGCCTCTACGCCTCCCTGGCGCAGCGGGTCACCAGCAAGGAGGTACTACGAATCCTGCTCAGCATCGGGGGCAGCGAGATCATGCACTTCCAGACCTGGCACGACAAGGCCGGCAACGCGCCCCCGCTAACCGACGGCGATCTGGTCTTCCCGGACCTCAACGCCGACGGCGAGTCGACCCAGACCAACCTGATCCTGCCCGAGCCGACCAAGTTCCTGAAGCGGAAGTTCCCGGCCGTCTCGATCATCCGCCCGACCGAGACCAAGGGCGCGGCGACGGCGGCGGCCCAAGCGCTCACGCGCGACGGGCTGTTCATCGGGCAGCGGCCGGAGTTCTTTGCCGTCATCAGAGAGCTGGCAAAGGCCGCTGACGCTGCCCGAGCGGGGCGATGATGCCCAGCATCGGACCACTCGAGATCGCCGTAATCCTGGTTGTCGCCCTGGTCGTCTTCGGGCCGAAGCGCCTGCCCGAGCTCGGCAAGTCGATGGGCAAGGGGATCCGCGAGTTCAAGGGATCGCTCGTCCTGGAAGACCACGACGAGGTTCCAGCCGAGAGCGAGCGCAAGGCGTAGGCGTCCGGGCGAGGCCCCTCGCATCGGGGCCTCGCCCGACGTTGGACCTAGTACGGGTTGGTGCTGCTTCCGCTGTTGCTCGGTGCTGATGCGGTCACCTGCTGGCCGGCCGGAGAGACCACGTACCACAGTGCGCCGAAGGCGTTAACGCCCTGGCCGCTCGTCTGGCCCGGGCTGCTGTCGCCGGAGAACGTGTAGAGCGGGTGGCCGTTGTACGTCACCTGCGTCGTGCCGTCAGAGCGCTTGGTGGTCCCGGTCATCGAGGCGCTCGCGCCCTTGCCGACCTTCGGATTCGCGCTCGTGAGCGGCGGCCAGTTGCTCGCGCACGCTCCGGAGCAGTTGCTCTTGGTGCCGGTATCGCCCTGGAACAGGTACAGCGTCCGGCCCTGGCTGTCGACGAGGATCTTGCCGAGGTTGCTGTTCTCGACGCCGAGGGTGGCCGGCTGCCCGCTCGCCGTCCTTGGCGGCGCGCTCGCAATCGGCTTGCTGTTGCTGCTCCCGCCGCAGCTTGCGAGCGCCACGGCGGCGAGCCCGACCACCGCCGCGGTCGTGAGCAGGGAGACGGGTTTGCTGGAGATCATGCTGGCTCCTGTGGAGACGGGATCTAGGTCCCTTCAAGGGTCCTCAGCTCGCTCCCGTTTGTCGTCTCGCGCACGACAACTCTTCGAGCTCACCCAGGCGCGGTAGTCAGGCCGGTTCAATACCCCCCACGCGGTCGAGCTGGGTCCGCGAGCTGATCTGGAGCTTCCCGAAGACCTTGTGGAGGTGGTACTGGACCGTGCGCGGGCTGATGAACAGTTGGTTGCCGATTTCGGGATTTGAGAGGCCGTCGCGTGCGAGCCGCGCGATCTGGGCCTCCTGGGCCGTGAGGACGCCGCTGGTCGCGACGGTGCGTTTGCGGGCCGTCTCGCCGGTCGCGAGGAGCTCGCGAGCAGCGCGCTCGGCGAACGCCTCGATACCCATCTTCGTGAACATGTCGTGGGCGATGCGCAGCTGCTCGCGGGCGTCCCGCCGGCGGCGCTCTCGGCGCAGCCATTCGCCGTAGAGAAGATGAGCACGCGCGAGCTCCGCACGGATGCGGGTGCGGGACAGCCGCTCGATGGCCTCGCGGTAGAGGAGCTCGGCGCCCTCGCTCTCGCTGAGCAGCGCGAGCGAGCGCGCCTCGATGCCCAGCGCCCAGTCGCTGCCGCTGGCGCGGGTCGTCTCGGACAGCCGCTGGACGGCGTCCGCGGCCGGCTCGGGTGTCCCGCTCCGGACTGCGGCCTCGATCAGCTCCACCAGCGCCCATGTGGAGAACAGCAACTCATCCGGGTTCTCGCCGGCCTTCTGCGCCGTGGGCAGTGCCTCGTCGTAGCGCCCGAGGCCGTTGTAAAGCAGTGCGCCCGCCCACCGGATCATGGCCAGTCCCGCTCCCTGGCCGTGGGTCACCGCCTCCTTCATGCGGGTCTCCATCAGCTCCGAAAGGTCGGCTTCGCGGCCCCGCCAGGCGGCGAGCGCGAGTGCACCGTAGGGTGCGAGCTCGCTCCCGGTCAGCTCGGCGGCCGCCTCGGCTTCCTCGAGCAGCGAAGCGGCGGGGGCGAGCTCGCCGGCGTGCAGGTGCATGCCGGCACGCTGGTTGAGGGCCACGTGAAGCGCGGTGTGTGCCCCGGCATCACGGGCGAGCTGGAGGTGGCGGATGGTGAGCGCCTGCCAGCTCTCATCGCTCCACATGAATCTGGCCACGTGGCAGGCGAGCCAGCTCCAGCGGAGAGCTTCATCCCTGGAGATGTGGTCGCCGCCGAACTCGTTCAGCGCCCGCTTGAGCATTGGGGCCCCCGCAGCGTGCCCCTCGGTGATCAGCACGGCCAGGCCGTCCAAGAAGAGATCTGCGGCCCGCGGCGGCTTCGGGGCGGGGGGCACCGCGCGCGCCGACTTGGCAATTTCCAGCACACCGCCCCCGCCGGCCGGCGGACCGACGAAGATCGCGGCCCACAACGCGTCGAGGTAGGTCTCGCGTGCGAGCGTGCCGTCGAGCGGCCCGAGCCGCTCGGCGGCCTCGAACAGCTGCGGCGCCGCGTCGCGCCCGCAGCTGGCGGCGAATGCGATCTGGGCGCGCACGAGTTGCACGCGTGCTCGCTGGGACTCCTCGAGCGGTCCGGCCTCCGCCGTTGCCAAGAGTCCCCGCGCCGCGTCGTGCGCGCCGGCCTGGTGCTTGGCCTGCGCCGCCGCCAGCGCCCGCTGCGCGCGGCGCGCCGGTTCCGGCGTCAGCTCCGTCGCCCGCGCCAGGAAGGCGGCCGCCGCAACAAGGCCGCCGCGCGCCTGCGCGCGACCGGCGGAGCGCTCGAGCTCCGCGGCCACGTCCTCGTCGAGTCCCGGCGTTGCGTGCGCGCGGTGCCAGGCGCGGCGATCGGGATCGACCTCCGGATCGGTCGCGTCCGCCAGCGCGCCGTGCGCGGACCGGCGCTCCTCCAACGATGCCGCGTGGTAGACCGCCGAGCGCACCAGCGGATGGCGGAACATCACGCGCGCGCCGAACTCGACCAAACCCGACGCTGTCGCGGGCGTCGCTGCTTCGGCCCCGATCGCAAGCCGCTCGGCCGCTCGCCACATCAGGACAGGCTCGCCGAGCGGCTCGGAAGCTGCGACCAGCAACAGCCGCTGGGTCTCGGCCGGAAGCGCGTCGATCCGCCGCCGGAAGCTCTCCTCGATCCGCCCGGTGAGAGGCCGCACGTCCGGACACGCGAACCCGCCGGTCAGCCACTCCGCCGTCTTCCCAGGCGGAAGCTCGAGAAGCGCGAGCGGGTTTCCGCGCGTCTCAGCCACGAACCGGTCGCGCACCCGCTCGTCCATCGGCGCCTTGATCACGGAGTCGAGCAGCTCGCGCGCCTCGGCGTCGGACAGGCCCTCGAGGGTCAGCCGCGGCAGCCCGGTGAAGTCGGCGCTCGGCTCGCGCGTGGCGAACACGACGGCGATCGACTCGGCCGACAGCCGGCGCGCCACGAACGCGAGCGTCTGCGCCGAGGCCCGATCGAGCCACTGCGCATCATCGACGACGCACACCAGTGGCTGCTCCTCCGCGGCCTCCGACAGCAGGCTGAGTGCGGCCAGCCCGACCAGAAAGCGGTCGGGCGCGTTCCCTGCGCTCAGCCCGAACGCCACGGACAGTGCATCACGCTGAGGGCCGGGCAGGCTCTCGAGCCGATCGAGCATCGGCGCGCACAGCTGGTGGAAGGCGGCGAACGCGAGCTCCATCTCGGACTGAATACCCGCGGCGCGCACCACACGGCAGTCCGTCGCCTGCTCGCTCGCGTAGTCCAGCAGCGCTGTCTTACCAACGCCCGGCTCCCCGAGCATGACCAGCGCCCGACTCTGACCCGCACGAACCGCGTCGAGCACTTGGTCGAGCGTCTCGCATTCGCTCCGCCGGCCGAGCAGCATCGGCATGCGAGCAATACTCGCTCGTGCGCGCGCGCGTGTCGTCGCCTAGGAGGCGACTCTTTTCCGTACGGCGCGGGGCGTAGACGCACCGCGCCTGTGCGGTTATGTCGCGAGCGCGAGCGGCGGACGTGGGGGAGGCGGAGCTTCGGCGCTCGGGATCACGAGCCCCGCCTCGTAGGCGAACACCACGAGCTTCGCCCGGTCGCGGGCCTGGAGCTTGACCATCGCTCGGCTGACGTGGGTCTTCGCGGTGCCCGGGGTGACGACGAGCCGCTCGGCGATCTCGTCGTTGTCGAGTCCATGGCCTACGAGCGTCACAACCTCGCGCTCGCGGGCCGTCAGCTCGTCGAGCAGCTCGATGCCCGGACACGCGCGCTCCGGCCGCAACCCGAGCTCGGCGATCAGCCTGCGCGTCAGTCCTGGGGGGAGTACCGCGTCGCCGTGCGCGACCGCCTCGACCGCGCGCACCAGCTCAGCCGGCTCGGTGTCCTTGAGCAGCAGCCCGCCGGCCCCGGCCCGCAGCGCGGCGAAGATGCGATCGTCGTCGTCGGAGGCCGTCAGCAGTATCACGGGCACACCGGTGTCGGTGAACATCCGGCCCGTGGCCTCGACGCTGTCGAGCCCCGGCAGCACCGTGTCCATCACGACCACGTCCGGCCGCGTCTGGCGGGCCAGAGCGACCGCCTCCTCGCCGGTGGCGGCCTCGCCGACCACCCTGATGCGCTCGTCGCTCTCGAGCAGCGCCCGGTAGGCGGCCCGTAGAAGCGACTCGCCATCGGCGATCACCACCCGCAGTTCGGAGTCGGGCTCCTCGAGATCGTCGGCTGCCCTGAGCACAGAAGCCGCTGCTGTTGCCATGGAGCGAGTGTTGCGCGACCGCGGCGGCTTCGCATCGGCGAGTGACCAGTGTGGGTGGCCAGTCCAATCCCGTGGCCGGCCAGCTGCGCCGTGCGCGGTACACCGAAGAGTTGCCTCCGGGCAGACGACAGGGCGGTTGGGCTCGTCCAGCATTTCGTGGGTCCCCGAAGCGTCAAGAGGAATCCATGACCACCACACCAAGAAGGACACGAGCGATTTCGATGGCATCGCTGCTCGTCTTCGTCGCTCTCGTGGCCGCCGGCTGCGGAGGCGGAGGCGGTAGCGGCGGCGGCGGCGGCGGTGGCCCGACGATCTCGCTGCTGCTCCCTGAGAACCAGACGGCCCGCTACGAGACGCACGACAGGCCTGACTTCGAGAAGAAGGTCAAGGAGCTCTGCAGCAACTGCAAGATCCTCTACAGCAACGCCGCGGGCGACGCGACGTCCCAGCAGAACGATGCCGACGCGGCGCTCGCGCAGGGCGCGAAGGTGCTCGTGCTCGACCCCGTCGATGCGGCTTCGGCCGCCTCCATCGTGGCCAAGGCGAACGCCCAGAACGTGCCGGTCATCAGCTACGACCGGCTGATCACGAACTCGGACATCGACTACTACATCTCGTTCGACAACACTCGCGTGGGCAGGCTGCAGGGCCAGAGCCTCTCGGCCAAGCTGAAGTCGAACGGCAAGCCCAACGGGCCGATCATCATGCTGAACGGCGACCCGGCGGACAGCAACGCCGCCCAGTTCAAGAAGGGCGCGCTGAGCGCCTTCAAGGCGAATGGCGTCAAGATCGCCAAGCAGTACGACACCCCCGGCTACACCGGTGCCAACGCCCAGAACGAGACGCAGCAGGCGATCACCGCCCTCGGCAACAACGGCTTCGCGGGCGTCTACGGCGCCAACGACGACATCGCCGGCGGTGCAATCTCGGCAATGAAGGCGGCCGGCATCAACCCCGCCACGCGCCCGACCACCGGTCAGGACGCCTCGGTCGCCGGCATCCAGCGGATCCTCGCCGGCCAGCAGTACATGTCGGTGTACAAGGCCGTCACCAAGGAGGCCCAGATCGCGGCCGAGATCGCCGTCCCGGTCGCCAAGGGGAACAAGCCGCCCGCTGGGCTCGTGACCGGAAGCCAGAACAACGGCAAGAAGAACGTGCCCTCCGTCCTCCTGACCCCGGTCGCGCTGACCAAGGGCAACGTTGAAAGCACCGTCATCAAGGACCATTTCTGGACCCCGGCGCAGATCTGCACGAGCGCGTTCCAGGCAGCCTGCCAGGCAGCAGGCATCGGGACAACCAGTGCACAGCCCGCATCGGTGAAGGTCGCCGACACCAAGCTGGGGAAGGTCCTGGTCGACGCTCAGGGCCGCACGCTCTACATGTTCTCGAAGGATTCGGGGACCACGAGCGCGTGCACCGGCGCGTGCGCCGCCGCTTGGCCGCCGCTGGTGGCGAATGGCACGCCGACGGCCGGCAGCGGGGCGAATGCCTCGCTGATCGGGACCACCGGAGGCTCCCAGGTCACCTACAACGGACACCCGCTGTACCGCTTCGTGAAGGACACGAAGCCCGGCGACGTGAACGGCGAGGGCGTGACGGCGTTCGGCGGCAGCTGGTTCGCGGTGTCCCCCGCCGGGAACCGCGTGTCGCCGCCATCGAAGGCCGGCGCCGGCAGCGCTCCCGCTCCGAAGCCGGCGCCCGCCCCGAAGGCGTCGCCCGCTCCGGCCCCGCCCGCTCCGAAGGCGTCGCCGCCGAGCAACAACGGCATCCCCCAGAACGGCGGCGGTGACGGTGACGCCGACAACAACGGCGGTCCGGACGACGGCGATGGTGGCGTCTAGGCCATGACCCGGACGCGCGCGACAGTAGCCCTGGTTGCTCTCGCCGCGGCCGCGCTGGTTCTGTTCGTAGGCGTGGGCGGTGGCCAGTCGGGCCACCGCCACGCCTCCGAGCCGTTCGCGTGGCTGCACCCGGCGCCGGTGCCGGCGGGCTGGACCGTGGCCCGCACGGCGCGCGGAGGGACACTCGCCTACCCGCCGGGATGGAAACAGATCAAGACCGACCCCGGTACGGCGTCGGCGGCGCTTCTCGGCCCCGGCGGACGGATCGACGGTTACCTCAACGCGACGCCGAAGCAGGGAAAAGAGACGCTTGCGAACTGGAGCCGCTTCCGCCCTGCGCACAACCGTGAGGAAGGCGACAGAGACGTGCGCCTCGTCGCATCCGGCCGCGACTTGACGTTTCGCGGCGGGCGCGGCTCATGTGTGATCGACATCTACACGACCTCGAAGGCCAGCTACCGCGAGATCGCATGCCTCGTGACCGGCCGAACGTCACCTGCGGTGGTAGTCGCCGCAGCCCCAGTCGAGCTCTGGAACCGCCAGGCCGCCACGTTGCGGCGAGCCGTTTCGAGCTTCGGAACCTGAAAAAAGGAGACCTCTATGAGCGCCAATCCAACGACCGCCTCGCCACCGCGCGCCTTCACGACGCGACACCGGTCGGCCATCGCCCAGGCAGCGCTGTACCTCGGTGCGCTGTCTGTACTGGCTACCGGCGTCGTCCACATCCAGCAGTACTACGTGCAGGACTACTCGACCATCCCGACCATCGGCACGCTGTTCTTTCTCAACTTCGTCGCGGCGGTCGTCATCGCCGTCGGGTTGATCGCTCCGCTTGGACGCTTTACCCCGCGTAACGCGGATGCCATCCGCTCCGTCTTCGCCATCGGCGGCATCGGGCTGGGCGTTCTCTCGCTCGTCGCCCTGTTCATCTCAGAGGGATCCGGCCTCTTCGGCTTCGTGGAGAACGGGTATCGAACGGCGATCGTGCTTGCGATGGTGGCGGAGATCGCCGCCACGCTCTTCCTGATCGTCTTCCTCGCCGCGAGCCGCGTACTCCCGGTGGAGTACGCGAAGATACGTCGGGTGGACGACGACAGGCGCTAACCGGTCGGCAACCATGACCTGACCGCGCCGGCGCCAACCTTCCCTCCCGCCGCGCGTCACCCCCGGGTCACCTTGCCGGGGCAGCTGCGAGGGCCCCGGAAACCCCGTCCGGGGCCTTCGCCTCGCTGCGCTCGGCACGGTGGCCTAAAGGCCAACCGACTCGGACCCAAGGAGATCCAAATGCCCCGAGTGACCGTTGGAACCGAGAACACCGCACCGGTCGAGATCCACTACGAGGACCACGGCTCCGGCGAGCCGATCGTCCTGATCCACGGCTACCCGCTGGACGGCAACTCGTGGGAACGCCAGGAGCGCGTCCTCCTCGCCGAGGGCTATCGCGTGATCAGCTACGACCGGCGCGGCTTCGGCCGCTCCAGCCAGCCGACTATTGGCTACGACTACGACACCTTCGCCGCCGACCTGAACGCGCTGCTCGAGCACCTGGAGCTCGAGGATGTCCTCCTCGCCGGCTTCTCGATGGGCACGGGGGAGGTGGTCCGGTATCTCGGCACCTACGGCTCGCGCCGAGTTCGCTCGGCGACCCTGATCGGCGCGATCCCGCCGTTCCTGCTCAAGACCGAGGACAACCCGGAAGGCGTGGACGGCCAGGTCTTCGAGAACATCAAGGCCGCGATCGTCAGCGACCGCTACGCCTACTTCAAGGACTTCCTCGACAACTTCTACAACGTCGACAAGCTCGGCCCCACCAGGATCAGCGAACAGGCCTGGCAGGCGAGCTTCAACGTGGCCGCGGGCGCCTCGCCCTACGCCAGCTACGCCTGCGTGGACACCTGGCTGACCGACTTCCGCGCCGACCTGCCCAAGATCGACGTCCCCACCCTGGTCGTGCACGGCACCGAGGACCGGATCCTGCCGTTCGAGGCCACAGCCCAGCGCCTGCCCGCGCTGATCGACGACCTCAAGCTCGTCGCAGTCGAAGGCGGCCCTCACAACATCGGCTGGACCCACCCTGACGAGGTCAACGAAGCGCTGCTCGAGTTCATCTCCGCCGCGGCACTCATCCAGACCCGATGAGCACCGCCAGGGGCATGAGCAGGTACTCGACGAAGAACAGGGCCCACACGCGCATGTAGAAGCGGCCGAACGACGGAGCGTCGGCTGGATCGACCTGCAGCGCGAGGCGCCAGAGAACGGCGAGGCAGGCGAGGTGGCCGACTGCGAGGACCCATGCCGAGGCCGAGTCGAGAAAAAGCGGCCCGAGTACCGCCATGCCGAGGTAGCCGGCGGTGAGGGCGGCCATACCGATGTTGAAGGCGGCGCTCGGCCCCAGTCGGACGGTGAAGGTCGCGATGCGAAAGCGCCGGTCACCCTCGGCGTCGGGCACATCCTTGAGGACCGCGATGGCGAAGGAGAAGGGGAGCACGAAGAGCGTGAGGGCGATGATCGGCCCGGGAAGCGGGCTCAGCTCACCAAGTCCTCCGAGCGAGCTGGCGAAGTGCAGGTAGACGCCTATGTTCACCACGCAGGCGCGTACCAGGGAGATGCTGGCGGCCGCCGCCGCGGGGAAGCGCTTGAGGCGCAGAGGCGGGGCGGAATAGGCCGTGCCGATCGCGAGTGCCGCGGCCACGGCGGCGATCTCGACCCAGCCCTGCGTGATGGCCAGGCCGACGGCGAGCAAGCCGCTGGCGATCACGATCCGCCAGGCGGCGCGAAGGCCGAGGCGGCCGGCAGGGATGGGCAGCCACGGCTTGTTGATCCGGTCGATCTCGACGTCTTCGCACTGGTTGAGGCCGACGATGTAGACGTTGACCGCGGCACCCGCGAGCACGGTCAGTGCCAGGTCCGCGACGCCGTCGCCGAGAGCCACGCCGGGCAGTTCTTCGGCAGCGATCGCATAGATCCCGAGGATGCTTGTCGTCGTCCCTACGAGCGTGTGCGGCCGGGAGAAGCGCCACAGCGTGACGGGACCGGCGAGCCATGACATCAGTCCCGGTCGAGGCGTCGGGCGCGGAGGTGAAGGACAAGGCCGACCGGCACGAAGGCGGCGCCCGCGAGCGAGCCGGCAGCGAAGCGCAGCAACCGGCGGATCGTCCATGGCTCGTGCCTGTCCTCGATGGCACTCGCGGGCTTCTGAGGCGGTCCGGCCTCGGTGGCGCGGCCGGCGATCGCGAGGGCGTACGCGGGCTCAGCGGATTCGTGTCCCCACGGCGATGCGAGCCGGAGCTCCTCGATCTCTTCGAGGCCCGCTGCCTCGAACCAGTAGCGGTACTGCGCCTCCGTGGGGAACAGCATCCAGGCGTCGGCCACGAGGCGCGCCACGCGGCGCCGCGGCGGGAGGGGACCTACGACCAGGACCCTTCCGCCGGGCCGTACCACTCGGTGTGCCTCCGCGATCGCGCGAGCGGGGTCGGGCCAGTACTCGATGCTGCCGCAGGAGACGTACCGATCGAAGGAGTCGTCAGCGAACGGCAACGCTTCGGCGTCGCCCACGAGCTTGCGGCAGTCGGCAAGCTCCAGCTTGGCGTCCGCACGGCGCAGCTGATCGTCGCTCTGGTCGAGCATCGTGACGGCGTCCGCGTCGACATGCTCGACGATTCCGGCGGTGGAGAACCCGGTCCCCGCGCCCACATCGAGCGTGCGCAGGCGGCGGTCGCCGAGCTGTGCGAGTCGCAGAGCTGCGCCGCGCTGCTCGGGAGTCCAGAACAGCGGGTTCACCCAGCGGTCGTACACGGGGGAGACGAAGCGGTAGAACCAGTACGCCTCCTTCTTATGCTGGATCAGACCCATTTGTGATGTCCTCCTCCCGCCTTGATCCCTGGCTACCGCGAGCAGCCGTCCGCACGTCTCATCGCCGCGCGTCGACCGCTGCCGCCGACGAGCTGTGGCAGGCGGCGCAGGGCCTGCGTCTCTCGGACACGCGCGCACTCGGTCGGCTCATTCGTTGGCGGATCCCGGGGACGGCCACTGACCAGTCGTTCGGTGAACTCCTTCGAGCGTATCCCTTCACGATCCTCGAGGAGGACACGAACCTGCTCATCTCCGGGCTCTGCGGGCGGATCTGGACCATGGCGCGCGACTACCCCGCGCTCGCCGGGGCCGCCGGCTTCCGCGATTGGCACGAGGCCGGGACGGTGCGCGTGGCCTTCGCGCACTGGACCGCGCCGTGCCCCGATGGCCGAACGGAGTTGGCCTCGGAGGCTCGCGTGCAGCCGGTCGATCGCGCCGCGGAGCTTCGCCTGCGCGTGCTGTGGAGAATGGTCGGCCCGTTCGATCGGCTCGTGGGTGCCGAGGCGCTCACGACGGCCGTTCGCCAGGCGGAGGGAAACGGCGCTGTGAGGACGGCTCCCCCAGCTCGAGGCCGGCGAAAGGCGACACCTCGTCGATGAGGGTGTGCCTTCCGCGATGGATGCTCAGGCGCAGCCGGCCCGCCAGCACCTGCTGCGAGCGCATCTCCACACGTCGCTCCCGCACGTCGGGCACCGGCAGCCGGTGCGCCCCTGCCTCGCCGGCCTCGCCCTCGAGCTCGAGCCGATAGCGCATGGATCGCACGTGCACGTGCCAGCGGTGCGCGTCGACGCGTACCTGAGCTCGGGCAACCGGAGGAGCGAAGCGCAGCACCCGCTTGCCCAGCCGCACCACGACGGCCGTCGGGGCGACGCTCACACCGAGTAGCGGCAGCCGTCCGCCGGCGAAGGCCACGCCCACGTCCGGGTGGGGGAAGGCGTTGGCCTGTCCCCACCACCAGCGGCCGGCAAAGCCCGGGCCCCAGTTCTTCTCCGCATAAGCGCGAGCGCCGTCCAGCCGCAGCGTTCGGCCGCCGATACAGGCCTCGCCCTCCACCTCCGCCGCGAGCAGCACCGGATGCCAGTACTGCGCCAGTCCGGGAACGAGCTGGGCCGGCCCGAGGCCGCCGAGCGCGCGCCGCGGCCAGGTGACCTGTCGGCGGAACCACGCCTCCACCCACGCGTCGCCATCCATCCGTGCGTGCAGGCTGTCGAGCGATCCCCGGAAGACATCCCCGGCTCGGGCGCCGAACCGCTCGAAGTCGCCGGCCGCCGGCGCCACCGTCCCGTGACGGAGGAAGCCTCCAGGGTGGGCGGCGAGTGCGACGGTCGCCCAGGACCCGCCGGATCCCTGACAAACGCCGCAGAGCCAGACGATCACCCATCCGGCCTCGGGATGGACCAGGCGCCAGTAGTACCCCTCCATGGCGGCGCCGTGGTTGCGCGCCGGATCGGTGTAGGGAGGATCGGCGCCCGCCCGCCGATACGCCGCCAGTGGCCCGTTCATCAGAAGACGCTACCTGGCACCGTGCTTGACATACTGTACGAAGAATGTAAACTCACGCCATGGCGTCAATGGCATCTACTCCGGACAGCGGGCGACGTGAGCGACTTCTCGCCGTGGCCCTGGAGGTGTTCGGGCGGTACGGGTTCCGCAAGGCCTCGATGGACGAGATTGCACGGTCCGCGGACATTTCCCGGCAGGGCCTCTACCTGCACTTCGCAAACAAGGACGCGTTGTTCCGGGCCGCGGTCCGCCAGGAGCTCGACACCGCGCTCGGCGATGTTTCTCGCTCCTTGAACGAGGAAGGCGTCGGGCTGGAGCAACGGGTCGTCGCCGCGCTGGACGCTTGGCTCGGGCGTTACGTCGGGTCGATGCTGGCGCCCGATATCGGGAACATGCTCCAGACCCCCGCCAAGCAGCTGGGCGACATCGTCGACCCGGCCGTCGCCGAGTTCGACGCCCGGCTCGCCGCGGCGATCGCAGCCGCGATGTCCGAGAACGACCGCAGGCGGGTGGGCGTGACACCGGAGGAGATCGCCGGGGCGCTGCATACGGTGACCCAGGGCGCGAAATACCTGTCCACCGCCCGAGTGGAGTCCCGCGAGGACTTCGTGGCCCGGATAACCGCTGCCGTCCGGGTGGTCTTCGCCGGTTTCGGCAACGTGGCGAAAAGAACGCCACGCCACGGGCCGACGCATCAGATCGTTGCCGATTACCGTTGAACGGTTGGTAGGCCAGGCGAATACGCCATGACCACGACAGACGGACCTGTGATCCTCTTGATCGCACCGCAGGACGACGAGCACAACATCCCGGCAGTCCTCGCGGAGGAGCAGGCCGCACTGCGGCGCGTGGCGACGCTCGTGGCGCGCGACGTGCCGCCGGACGAGCTGTTCGCGGCGGTTGCTCGGGAGGCCGGCGGCCTGCTCGGCGCGGACCTCGCCGGGATGATCCGCTACGAGCTCGACG
>JBEVKF010000092.1:0-7254 GCA_040509755.1 Thermoleophilaceae bacterium
CGCGGATCGACCACTCCACATGCAGCGAGTTCGGCAGCGAGATGTAGACCGCGTCGACCTCGGGATCGGCGAGTAGGTCCTCGTAGGAGCCGTGCGCCCGCTCGATTCCGAGCTCGGCGGCCTGGGCCTGGGCCCGCGCAAGATCGCGCGATGCGACCGCCGAGAGCTCGACCTCGTCGACCAGCTGCGCCCCCGCCGCGAGCTTCTCGTTGATGCGCGCGGTGGAGAGAAGGCCCAGCCTCACGCTCTACCGGACTGGGTCTGCCGCCTCCGGGACAGGGAGTCGACCGTGACGGCGAGCAGCAGCACGCCTCCGGTGATCACGAACTTCTCGCCCGAGCCGAGCCCGAGCAGGCCCAGCCCGTTGTCGATCGAGGCGATCACGAGCGCTCCGAGGAGCGCGCTCTTGATGTGCCCGATGCCGCCGAACAGCGAGGTGCCCCCGATCACCGCCGCGGCGATCGAGTAGAGCAGGATCTCGCCGCCGCCTGCGCCGGTGTCGACCGAGCGCAGCCGCGAGGCGAGTACCAGGCCGCCGACCGCCGCCATGAACGAGCAGATCGCGAAGCACATGATCTTGATGCGGTCCACGTTGACGCCGGCCCGACGCGCGGCCTCGGCGCTGCCGCCGACCGCATACACGTAGCGCCCGAAGCGCGTGCGCCCCAGCACGAACCCCCAGAAGAGCAGGAAGAAGCCGACGAGCAGGAATACGTAGGGAATGCCGCGGTCCTCGTTGGCCACCCAGACCACGATGCCGAGCGTGAGCGCCAGGAACCCGATCCGCAGCCCGATCAGGCTGAGCGGGTCGTGGTCCAGCTCGGCGCGGCGGCGCACGCGTACCTCGTTCAGCTGGATCGCGGCGTAGATCACCACCGCCACCACCCAGAGGATCCACGAAGTGGCCTCGGGCAGGAAGTCGTTGGCCAGGCCGATCATGAAGTCGTCCTGGAGCACGATCGTCCCGCGGCTGCCTATCAACAGCAGCACCACGCCGTTCCAGGCGATCAGCCCGGCGAGCGTGACGACGAACGAGGGAATCCCGATCTTCGTGATGATCAGCCCGTGGAAGGTGCCGATCGCAATGCCCGAGCCGAGCGCAAGCGCGATCGCGATCGGCGTGGCGACCTCGTTGCCGTCGGGAATCAGCAGGACGGCTGCGATCACGCCCGCCACGCCCGAGACATAGCCCACCGACAGGTCGATCTCGCCGAGCAGCAGCACGAACACGATCCCCATCGCGATCGTCGTGTAGGCCGCCGACTGCACGATCAGGTTGACGAAGTTGCCGGCGGTGAGGAAGCGGTCGTTCTGGCTCTGGAAGACGATCGCGATGATGACCAGGCCGAGGATGATCGGCAGCGATCCGAGCTGGCCCGAGCGGACGTCGGTCCACCATTCGCGCGCCGCTCCGGCCAGGCCGCCGCTCTCGGTGGACGACGGCGCGGGCGCGCCCGAGGGCGCGGTGGGCGCCGCGGTGCTCATGCCACCACCTCCTCGGCCCCGGTGTCGAGGCCGGGCACCTTGGAGAGCGTCCCGGCGGTGATGGCGTGGACCACCTCCTGTTCGGTCGTCTCGGTGCGCTTGAACTCGGCCACGTTCTGACCCAGGCGCAGCACCATGATGTGGTCTGCCACCTCGAAGATGTCGTGCAGGTTGTGGGAGATGATGACCACGCCCAGCCCCTGTTCGGAGAGCCGCTTGACCAGGTCGAGGACCTGGCGCGTCTGGGCCACGCCGAGCGCCGCAGTGGGCTCGTCGAGGATGACCAGCTTGGAGTTCCACATGACCGCCTTGGCCACGGCCACCGACTGGCGCTGGCCGCCCGAGAGTCCGGCAACGGTCTGGCGCACGCTTCGGATAGTCGTTACCGAGAGCGTCTTGAGCGTGTCGCGCGCGCGAGCCTCCATCTTGGTCTCGTCGAGCGTGTGTAGTGCCTCGAGCTCCTCGCGGCCGAGGAACATGTTCTGGACCACGTCGAGGTTGTCGGCGAGGGCGAGGTCCTGGTAGACGACCTCGATGCCGAGTTTCGCGGCCTCGCGCGGGTGGGTGATGTGCACGGGCTTGCCGTCGTAGAAGATCTCACCACCGTCGATGCGGTAGATGCCGGCCACGCACTTGATCAGCGTTGACTTGCCTGCGCCGTTGTCGCCGACGAGCGCGGTCACGCACCCAGGCGGCACTTTGAAATCGACCTCGTGCAGGGCCACGACGGCACCGAAGTGCTTGCTCACGCCGCGCAGCTCGAGAAGCGGTGTCTCGCTCATCCAGTCCTCTCTCCAGAATCGGGCCCGCACTCTACGCCGAGTGGCCCCGGGGCGTCGGAGACGCCCCGGGGCACGCGACGGCTGAACCTATTAGACCCCCAGCTCCTCGCACTTCTGCGCGAGCTTCCCGGCGCAGATGTCCTCCTTGGTCGGGTAGTCGGGGTTGCCGATGTACTCGCCGATGTTGTCCTTGGTCACGGGGACCGGCTCGAGCAGGACGCTCGGGACCTCCTTGGTCCCGTTGTCGATCGGCACTGTGTCCGCATCGGGCGTCTTGCCGTTGGCGAGCGCGATGGCCAGGTCAGCGGCGGCCTGGGCCTCCTTCTCGATCGCCTTGTAGACGGTCATGCACTGATCGCCGTTGACGATGTTCTGGATGCCCTCGAGCGTGGCATCCTGACCCGTCACCGGGATCTGCGGCAGCTTGCGCTGCTTGATCGCCGAGATGGCGGCGTTGCCGAGGCCGTCGTTGGCCGCGAGCACGCCGTCGATCTTGTTGTCCGCCTTCTGCAACATCTGCTCGAAGATCGTCAGTGCCTGCTGGTTGTCCCAGTCGGGCACGGACTGATCGTCGACCTCGGTCCAGTCACCCGAGTCGAACTTCGGGTTGATGACCGAGTCGTAGCCGTTCTTGAACAGGGTCGCGTTGTTGTCGGTGGGCGAACCGTTCAGGACGGCCACTTGGGCGTCCGCCTTGTTGCCCAGGCAGTCCACGAGGCCCTGGCCCTGCAGCTCTCCGACCTTCTCGTTGTCGAACGAGACGTAGTAGTCCGTCGCGTCGGTGTCGAGTGTCAGGCGGTCGTAGTCGATCACCTTCACGCCCTGCGACTTGGCGTTGGCGGCAATCGCGGCGCCCGAGCCGGAGTCGAGGTTCACCAGCAGGATCACGCTCGCGCCGTTGGTAATGGCCTGCTCGGCCTGCTGGGTCTGGGTCGCCTTGTCGCCCTCGGCGTTTTGGATGTCCGAGTCAACGCCGGCGTCGTCGAACGCCTTCTTCAAGGCCGGCCGATCGACCGTCTCCCAGCGGACCGAGGACTGCGAGTCCGGCAGCAGCACCGCGACCTTAGGAGTCTCGCCGCCGCTGTCGCCGCCGCCGCTGTCGCCTCCGCCGTCGTCATCGTCATCGCCACAGGCGGCAAATCCGCTCATGGCCAGGACGCCGGCCGCAGCCAGCGCCCAAAAAGTGTTCCTCTTCCTCACGTGTGTCTCCTCCTGGTTTGGGTTCCTTCGTTCCAAGTCATGCCGCGGCGCTCCCGGCCACGCGCGCGGCCACCTCGTGCTCGGACTGCATGAGCACGAGAGCGAGCGCGCCAAGCAAATTGGCCCGCTCACCCAGCTCTCCTGCGACGATCCGCAGCCCGCCCGCCGCAGCGGGGAGCGCGTCGCGCATGACGGCCTCCCGCAGCGGGTCGAGCAGCAGGTCGCCCGCCTCTCCCAGGTCGCCTCCGACGACCACCATCTCCGGACTGAACAGATTCACAAGCCCCGCCACCACGCTGCCCACCACCTGCCCGGCGTCGGCGATCGCCCGCCGGCAGCCGGGGTCGCCGTCCCTGGCAAAGTCGATGATCTGCCGGATGCTGATCTCGTCCTCGCGGCTCGCCTGTACCAGCTCCACGAGCGCCTGGCTCGAGGCGAGCGTTTCCAGGCAGCCGCGGTTGCCGCAGCGGCAGATCGGTCCCTGCGGGTCGACGACTACGTGGCCGATCTCGCCGGCGGTGCCGGCGTAGCCGCGGTACGGACGGCCGTCCACGACCATGCCCGCGCCGATCCCCGACGAGATCGAGACGTAGGTCGCGAAGCGGGCGTTTCGCCCGGCGCCCAAGGTGACCTCGGCGAGCGCGCCGCAGTTCGCGTCGTTGTCGACGTAGGTGGGCACCTGGAGGCGATCCTCGAGCTCCTTGGCGGCGTCGACGCCGGCCCAGCCGGGCAGCACGGCGGAGGGGTAGAGCGCGCCGCGCTCGTGGTCGATCGGACCGGCTAGCGCCATGCCGGCTCCGAGCACGCGGTCGCGGCCGATGTTCGCCTCGGCGAGGATGTGGTCGATGTTCGCGGCGGCGAGGTCGAGCGCGCCGGAGGAGTCGTGGTCGACGTCCCAGGATGCCCAGGCCTCCGCCAGCACCTCGCGCGAGAGGTCGGACACCGCGACGCCCACACGGTCGTGGTCGAAGTCCACGCCGACCGCCGCGCCGGCGGACGGATCGAGGGCGAGCAGAGTGGCCGGACGGCCGGGCTTGCCGTTGCCCGGGGTATCGCTTTCGCGCTCGGTCACGAGACCGCGCCGCTGGAGGTCCGCAACCAGGCTGGAGACCGTGGAGCGCGACAACCCTGTACGGCGGGCCAGGTCTGCCCGGCTTGCCGTGCCGTTGATTCGCAGGAAATCCACGATCTTCAGGCGGTTGAGCTCGCGAAGTGAACTGAGGGAGCCGGAGCCCGTTGCCATCGACGGCTGACCCTCTCAGCCGCGGGGAGTTCTGTCAAGCCTCGGAGTAATACAGGGCCGGTTTGCGCATATTACGTTCGGGCTAAGGAAAAACTCATCTCAACAATTCACACTTGTCACATAGCGAACCCACGCGCGCGCCGCGGCCTCGTACGGTCGCCGGACTGTGCGCTCGCAGGCCGGACAAGCGACGTTGGAGTGGGTGGGCCTGGTGCTGCTGGCCGCGCTCGTTCTCGGTGGCCTGGCGGCGTTCGCGGTGCCGGTCGCGGACCGCGGGCTGGGAACGGCGGTGGCGCAGCGGATCACGTGCGCGGCCCGGGGAGGGTGTGCCGGCGCGGCGGAGCGGACGGCTGCGCGGACGCGTGTTTCTGGACCGCTCGCAGCGGTTGCGCCGGCGCGGGGCCGGGCCCGGGCTCCCGCCTCCGCTCGGCGGCTTCCGCGCGAACGGCTGCGAGGACTGGCCAATGCCGGCAAGCGGCTATGGATCCTGTGCGTCGGCTGGGGCCGGTTGGTCTACGAGCGCGATCACCCGAGGGCGCCGAACGAAGCGATGCCGCTCGACGAGGTCGTGGAGATCGCCGACTCCTGCTTCAACCCGCTCGGGTTCCTGGGGATCGGGTAGCGGTGCTCGCGCGCGTGCACGAGTGGGCAACCGCCGTCTGGGTAGCGCTGCTGTGCGGGTGCGGCTTCGGCTTCCTCGCGCGCGATCTCCTCGAGCTGGGCCAGCCGGCGGTCGCGGTCGTGTGGATCGCCGGCGCTCTGGTGCCCTTACTCGCGGGGCGGGCGCGGTGAGCTCTCAGCCTCTGCGATACAGGCGCACGGTCAGCGGCGCGAACACGGCGGTCAGCGCCGCGGCCACCGCCAGCACGATCGCGATGTCGCCGGTGTCGGCGTTGCCCTCCATCAACCCGCGCGAGGCGGTCGCCAGGATGGAGATCGGGTTGACCTCGACGAAGGCCTCGAGGCCCGCCGGCAGGGTGTCCGGGACCACGAAGACGTTGGAGAGGAACGTCAGCGGAAAGATCGCTAAGAAGCCCGCGTTCAATACGGCGTTGGGCGAGCGCAGCAACAGTCCGAGGGTCGTGAAGACCCAGGAAAGGCCGAAGGAGAACAGCACCACCAAGGCAAGCGCCGCGACCGCGCCGCCGACCCCGGCCTCGGGACGGTAGCCGAGGATCATGCCGACCACGATGATCACGATGCCGGCAAGGACATAGCGCACACTGTCGCCGAGCAGGGACCCGACGAGCGGAGCCGGCGACCAGATCGGCAGCGACCGGAAGCGGTCCACGACGCCCTTGGTCTTGTCGGTGTTGAGCGCGACGCCGGAGTACACGGTCGTGAAGAGCACCGACATCACGAGGATCCCCGGGAGGATGTAGTCGAGGTACGCGCTGGTGGAGCCCTCGATGGCGCCACCGAATATGTAGGTGAACATCACGACGAACATCACCGGCGTGATCGTCACGTCGAGGAGCTGCTCGGGAACGTGCTTGACCTTGAGCATCCCTCGCCACCCGAACGTCAGCGCGGCCGACATCGGGCTCGCAGTGGGCGGGCGCGAGGTCGCGGAGATCGCCTTGCGTACGGCGCTCTCATCGGCGGCGGAGCTTGTGGCGGCGGGTGTCCTTGGTGTGGCGCTCATACCGCCTGCTCCTCCTCGATCGCGTTGGACTCGTCGCCCGACTCGTCCTCCGCCGGATGGCCGGTCAGGGCAAGGAAGACCTCGTCCAGGCTTGGCTGGCCGAGCGAGAAGTCGGCTATCCGCACGCCCGAGCGACTGAGTTCCGCCACGGCCTCGGCGGCGTCATCGGCCTGCGCGCACGCAGCCGAGAGGGCGGCGGAGTCCGCCTCGAGTGTGACCGCGCCGAGCTTGCGGCCGAGCACCTGCTCGGCCTCGGGCCGCTGCTCTGGATCGAGCAGCCGCACGTGCAGGGCGCCGGAGCCGACCGAGGCCTTGAGCTGGCCCGGCGTCCCCTCGGCGATCACCTTGCCGTGGTCGATCACGGCGATCCCGTCGGCGAGCTGGTCCGCTTCCTCGAGGTACTGGGTGCAGAGCAGGATCGTGGTGCCCTCGGCCACCAGCACGCGAATGATGTCCCAGACCTGGTTGCGAGAGCGCGGGTCGAGGCCCGTGGTCGGCTCGTCCAGGAACATGAGCTCGGGGGTGACGACGATGCTCGCGGCGATGTCGAGCCGGCGCCGCATCCCGCCCGAGTAGTTCTTCACGAGGCGGCCCGACGCCTCGGAGAGCCCGAAGGCCTCGAGCAGCTCCCCCGAGCGCTCCTTGGCCGCCGGGCGCTTCAGCCCCAGCAGCCGGCCGATCAGGATCAGGTTCTCGCGGCCCGTGAGGTCCTCGTCGACCGACGCGAGCTGGCCGGTGAGGCTGACCGAGCGGCGAACGGCGTGGCCGTCCTTGATGATGTCGTGGCCGAGGACCGTGGCGCTGCCCGCATCCGGGCGGATCAGGGTCGCGAGCATCCGGATCGTCGTCGTCTTGCCGGCCCCGTTGGGGCCGAGCACGCCGTACACGGAGCCGCTGCG
>JBEVKF010000093.1:0-19636 GCA_040509755.1 Thermoleophilaceae bacterium
GCCTCGGCCGCCCTCGTGGAGAAGGGCAACTACCGCCACTTCATGGAGAAGGAGATCCACGCCCAGCCCGAGGGATGCCAGCGCACCATCGCGGCCTACGTGGACGCGCTGACCGCCACCACCGCCATCCCGGGCGGGATCGACTTCAAGACCCTCGGCCGGATCCAGATCGTCGCCTGCGGCACCGCCTACATCGCCGGCCTGCTGGGCAAGTACCTCATCGAGCAGCTGGCCGACCTCCCGGTCGACGTTTCTGGTTGTGAAGGAGCCGACGCTCTGGAGCCCGACCGAGAAGCAGACGTCGGCGACCGAGCGGTCGGTGTTGCGCAGCAGCGCCGCGGCGCGCTCCAGGCGGCGGGTGAGCAGGTACGCGCGGGGCGACTCGCCGAAGGCGCGGCGGAACTCGCGGCTGAAGTGGGCGCGGGAAAGTCCGGCAGCGCCGGCCATGTCGTCGACGTCGATGTGCTCCGAATATCGGGCGTCGGCCAGGTCCTTCCCACGCAACAGGTGCCGCGCGGGCGGGACAAAGGCCACGGGCGGCCAGCGAGGGTGCGGCGTGCTCATTGTCCCGTGAAGCTTAGGTCGCGGCAACGTACGATGGAGTAGCAAGCATTCGTGGGTCGCGGCTCTCGCTTTTCACGCGCGAGCGGTCGCGACGCGCGTGTCACCCGCAACTCCTGCTCGTCGTCCCGAGCGAGCGTGTCTCGAATGCTGGTGGACTCGCTCGCTTGTGGATGGCCATACCGCGACGTCCGCGCCGATTAGCTCACATTGGCCGGTGTGTACGCCCGCGGTCACTTGGAGGCCAGCTCGCCGGCCGCGGCCACAACGCCCTTCGCGGCGCGGATGGCGTCGGCGAGGTGGGCGAAGGTCGCCAGCAGGCCGTCGCCGGTCGACTTGACCACGCGGCCGCCAAAACGCGTGACCTGGTTGCCGGCGAGGGAGTCGTGGCGTTCCAGCAGCCGCCGCCATCGTTCGTCGCCAAGCAGCAAGGCGCGCTCGCTCGAGCCGACGATGTCGGTAAACAGCACCGTCGCGACGATGCGGTCCGGCTCGTGCCCTGCGCGCGTCCCTGTCAGAAACTCCTCGATCTCCCCGAGCACCGCGTCGGAGTCGCCGCTCCATGGCAGATAGTCACGCCCGTCCAGCTCGACAAGCGTGGCGCCGGGAACGTGTTCGGCCATACAGCGCGCGAACTCGATTGGGTGCAACTCGTCGCGCCGGTGGAGAACGAGTGTCGGGGCCTCGATCTTCGGCAGCAGGGTTCGGACGTCGGTCTCTTTCAGGGCTCCGAAGGTGGCCTTCGCCATTGCTGGGCGTAGAGGACCAGTGCGCGCGTTCGCTCCGGGTGTCTCGTTGCGAACTCGATCGCCACCGGGCCGCCCTCTGAAGCACCAAAGAGTGCCGCCCGCTTAGAGCCGACCGCGTACATCACTGCCTCGACCTCGCGGGCGGGATCCTCGTGAGTCGGGGGACGTGGCACCGGGTCAGAGAGGCCAGTGCCCTGCTTGTCGAACAGGATCAGACGCGAAACGACGCGAGCCGACGCAACATTCGTGCGGCCTCGGGGATTTCCCAGACCAGCTTGCAATGAGAGGTGAAGGGTGGGACGAAGACGAGGTCGATCGGACCCTCCCCAACGACCTGGTAGGCGAGGCCGGGGTGCCCCTGCTGCTGGTGAACCTGATCAGGCTGCCGCCGTACGCGAAGACGATGATCCTCATGGGTCCAGAGCACATGACGCTTCCGCACGAGGAGGATCTCGACGCCGTGCGCGCCACGGCCGCGCGCGCGGCCGAGCTGGGCGTGCGCACCACGCACCTGGTGAAGGCGCTGCTCGAGGTGGCCAGCGAGCGCGACGCCGGGCTGATCGTGTTCGGGCCGCACATCGGCCGCGTGGGACGGATGCGCTTCGGCTGGGCCGCCCGGCCGACTTCGGCGAGAGGCCGGCTGCCTGGTGTGGATCGCCCCCCGACGGCTAGCGAAGGGCGGGCTCGAACGCCGGCATCACGCGCTCGGCGACGAGGCGCA
This sequence comes from Thermoleophilaceae bacterium, assembly GCA_040509755.1. Taxonomy (GTDB): domain Bacteria; phylum Actinomycetota; class Thermoleophilia; order Solirubrobacterales; family Thermoleophilaceae; genus JACVRW01. The sequence goes on from JBEVKF010000093.1 coordinate 2,032, forward strand.
GCTGTCCGTTGATGTCCGGCACGCCCGGGACCTCCTCGCCGGAGAACAGCTTGACGAGCCCCGCGTCGGAGAGGGCGAGGATCATGTGATTGACCCCGGCCGGCTGGATGTCCGTCTTGATCTTCTCCACGACCTCCTCGGGGGTGCCCGCGAGCGAGAGCTTCTCAGCGTACTCCGGCTTGAACAGCTCCACGGCCTTGGCGATCTCACCCGCTCCGAGCGCCTCCACGACCGGCGCCAACTCGCCCGCGTCGATGCCGTGGCGGGCGAGCTGCTCCGCCGGCATCGAGGAGATGTAGAAGGCGACCAGGATGCGGGCCGCGTGCTTGGCCGCCGCCGAGTCCTCCGACACGACGGTCACGACCCAGGCGCCGAGGTCGAGCTCATGCCAGTCGCGTCCCGCCCGCTCAGCGCCCACGCGGACGTTCTCGGCCATGTAGTCATAGGCCTCGCGCGAGTAGGACAGCGCGTGATGGACGCCGTCGGTCAGCTCGCCGGCGGTTTGGAAGGAGCGCGGGCCCTTCATCGCGCCCATCTTGATTGGGATCCGCTCCTGCACCGGGCGGGCGAAGGTGTAGAGCCCGTTGTAGCGGAAGAAGTCGCCCTCGAATGTGATCGCGCCGTCGTCGAGGAACGTGCGCATGACGTGGATCGCCTCCTTCAGGCGCGAGAGCGGCTTCTGGCCCTGCCAGTCGATCCCGTACTGCGCGAGCAGCCCAAAGTTGCCGGTCGATACGAGCAGCTCCATGCGCCCGCCTGTCAGCTCGTCAAGCGTGGCGATCTGCTGGCAGATCAGCGTCGGCTCGCGCAGGAAGACGTGCGTGACGTTCGGCCCGAACCGGATGCGCTCGGTCTTGTCGGCGGCGGCAGCGAACACGACGTACGGATCCTTATGCCACGTTTCGTCGACCGAGTAGCACGCGTAGAAGCCGAGCTCGTCCGCCGTTCGGATCATGTCGATGGCGTCGTCGAGCGGGTAGTCCGGCAGCATGCAGTAGCTGAAGCGCATTAGTGGCCCTCCTCCGGCATCGTTTCGGATTCTTCACCCGCGAGCAGCACGTCGTCGGCGAAATGGTCGTGCATCCAGTCCAGGTGGTCCCACCGGGCGTCCACGATGCGCTTCGTGTCCCATGCGGGCACGTCCTGCTGGCCGGTCAGCTCCATCAGCGCGGGATCAACCTCGTACACGTGCTCGAAGCGCATCACCACCCCGTCGGTGATCCGTTGCGGCTCGGGCGGCCTCTGGTCCCCCAGTCGGAAGATGCTCACGTCAGGCTCTCCTCGTATGCCTCGTCGAGCGATTGCTTGCCCGGGTTCATGATGTTGTTGGGGTCAAGCGCGCGCTTGATCGCCTTGACGACCTCCCACGCGCTGCCCATTTCGGTCGGCACGAGCTCGGCGTCGCCCTCGCGGGTGGCGCCGTGGCACGCTGTGATCGATCCGCCGTACTTCAGGGTCACCTCTGAGATCTCGCGCTTGCAGTTGACCCAACCCGCCCAGGTCTCGTCGTCGAGTCGCTCCTCCCAGATCCCGACGTCGATCTCCACGAGGTAGTCGCCCCAGGGCTTGTTCGGCCCGCTCGTGTAGGCGAACATCCCCCAGTCATCGAAGATGCCGTAGCGCTCGCGGTAGCGCGCGACGATCGCGTGCCACTCCTCGCGCACCTGCGGGAGCACCGAGTAGTTGAGCGCGGCGTCCTCGCAGTGCCAGGACATGATCACCGCCTGCCCCTCCTTGGAGCGGCCGTGGAGCGGCGTCGCGTAGCGGTCGTGCCGTGACGCCCAGTCGCCGGACGAGATCTCGTCGCCGAGGTACTTGCCGCCGCGACTGTGCCCGAGCTGCATGACGACCCTGGACGCCGGTTCGACCTCCGCGCGGCTGCCGTACATCGCGACGGCCACGACCGCGCGGACCGAGTCCGGCTGTGGGATGTAGGCCTCATCGTCGCGCCGCAGGTAGGCGATCTTCCACTCGTCGAAGAGCACGACGCCGGCAAGCGTCGCCAGCCCCGCCTTCGTCAGGACGCCCACGGTCTCCCAGGCCTTCATGTAGTCGTCGAAGGCGAAGAACGCGGCGAACTCGACCTCCGGGCGGGGCGCAAGCTCCAGCGTCGCTTCGGTGCAGATGCCGAGCGTCCCCTGGTGCCCGGTGAAGAGCTGCTTGAGGTTGAACGCGGTGGACGACTTGCGCAGCTTGCGGCCGCCGCCTTCGCCGATCTCCACGATGTCGCCTGTGGGCAGCACGATCTCCATCGAGATGACGTTGTCGCGGGTATGGCCGAAGCGCGAGCCCAGCAGCGACCATCCGCCGGTGCCGATCCGTCCGCCGACCAGTGAGCACGGATAGGAGGCGGGATCGTCGGGATAGAAGACGCCGTGCCGCTTCAGCTCCTCGTTCAGCTTGAGCATGTTGATGCCCGGTCCCACCGTGACGCTTCGATCCACGAGGTCGACCTCGTGGATCCCGTTCATCAGCTTGACGTCGACGAGGATCCCTCCGCGAAGCGGTACCGCTCCGTCCGAGAGCCCGGTGCCCCCGGCTCGCGGCACGACGGGAATGAGCAGCCGGTTGGCGAGCTTGACGACCTCGGAGACCTCCTGCGCGGTGCGGGGCAGGACTGCCACGTCGGGCATGAACTCCGCCCACCGGTGAACCGGGAACGGCGCCGGGACGCGGGTGCGGTTCACGCGCGAGCTGAGGTTGGGCAGAACGCGGACGTCGTCGCCGATGATCGCCCGCAGCTCATCGACGACGCTGTCGTCGACGGCGCTCTTGAAGGCCACGCTCATGCCCCGACCTCCGCCGGCGGCGCCTGCGCGTGTCCGCCGACCTCGATCCCCGCCGAGCGCGCGACGAGCTCGAAAAGGTCCATGACCTCGAGCGGCTGCTCGGCCGCTGCCCCTGCCTGCGACAGGGGCCGCTCGGACCACGGGCAGGCGCTGACCAGCGTGTCGACCTCGAGCTCCTGCGCACGAGCCACCCGCCGGCGGCTGATCTCCTCGGTGATCGCGGGCTTCTCGACCGGCAGGCCGCCGCCGCCGCCCGAGCAGTAGGACCACTGCGTCACGTGGTCCACGTCGTTGAACGTGATGCCTGGGACAGCCCGCAGCAGCTCGCGCGGGGCCTCGTGGACGCCCTTGCGCTTGTTCAGGCGGCACGGGTCGTGGTAGGTCACGGTCCGCTCCACAGGCTGGGTGAGCTGGATGCGGCCCTCCTTGACGAGGTCGTTGATCAGCTCGACGCCCAGCACGATCTCGAACTCGTACTCCTCTCTGAAGTAGCCCGGATAGTCCTCGGTGAAGGCGATGTAGTCGTGCGGGTCGGGAGCGATGATCCGCTTCGCTCCCACGGCGCGCCAGTCGGCGACATTGTGGTCGGCGTGCCGGCGGGCGAGCTCGACGTAGCCCATCTCGGCGGCTGGCCCGCCGCAGCACCACTGCTCCCCCATGAGGCCGAACTCGACGCCCGCCCTCTGCAGCAGCTGGGCGAACGCGCGCGTATAAGACGTCCGGTAGAACGCGGCCTCGCAGTCGACGAAGAGGATCGTCTCGCCGCCCACCGGGATGTCGAGGCCTTCCGCCCAGTCGGCAACGTGTTCCTGGCTGACCGGCACCTCGCCCAGGACGGGCTCGTTGTGGCGCTCGGCGAGGCGCTCGTTCCACAGCTTCCAGCCCTCGCGCTCGTTGCCCGTCTCGACCATCAGTGCGCGCATCGCCTTGACGACGTCCACCGTGCGCGTGCGGTGCCGGTAGAAGTCGCCGGTGAAGAGCGTGTTTGGGCAACGCAGCTCGCACGCGCCGCATTGCGTGCAGTGCACGTAGTCGTCGGCGACATCCTCCACGCCGATAAGGCCCTTCTCCATCGCGACGATGTTCGCGTGGAACGCCGTCGGGGTGTGGTTCTCGTTGCGCGTGACCTGCATTACGGGGCAGACCTCGCGGCAGAACTTATGCCCGGACGAGAAGCACCCGTACGCGTTGGTGCGCCACTGCTCGACGAACGCTTCGGTCAGGTGGCCATCGCCGTTCGCCACGCTCTCCTCCTCTCGCGTCCTCTGTGCTCAGGATCGTACCCGTCGCCCCAAGCCGGATATCGCCGGCCGCAGCTACGCGCTCGCGACGTCGAGCGTGATGAGGCCGAGGTAGCCGTTTCCTCGTCTGAGAGTGTGAGCTCCAGATTGCGGTCGTAGATGCCGTCGCTGTCGTTGAACGAATCACGGCCGGTGGCGGACGCGTAGGCGTCGCCCTCGAAGACCTTGGCGTTGAAGTCGTCGTCGAAGTAAAACTGGGTCGTTAGCACGGTCTGCCGGTTCAGGTGAACCTTGGCATGGTGCACGGTCCGCGCGGGATACCAGCCGGGATAGACCGTCGTGAACCCGACGATGCCGTCCCGGTTCGTGACCTGGGCGCCGCGCAGGTAGGTCTCACCATCCTCGCCCCGAAGCCTGTAGCCGCCGGCCGCGTCGCAGTGCCAGACGTCGACGACGGCGTTGGCGATCGGCTCGCACGCCGCTGAAGCCGCGTTATCGCAGCCTGACCACTTTCGCCGCACTCCCGGAGCCCTGCGTGATCCGCAGGGTGAGCCGCGCGCCCGTGAGCCGGTGGACGTGCTTGCGGCCGACTGTGGTGAGTCGCAGCCGGACCGTCACCGAGCCGGCGGCTCGCGCGACGCGGTTCCCGGTCGCCACGAGGACCGGCTTGCCGCGGCGCCCGAGGCGCCTCGCCGCGACGGTGCCCCTGATGGAGACCTTGCCTGGGCCACCGACCCTGACCTTGACCGCAACGCCGCGCGAGGCGACCAGCGCCTTCGTGGTCAGCTTCGCCGGGAGCTTCACGACCAGGGTGTGGGGCACGGTCGCGACCGGTGCCGCCGGGCCCGGGGGGACAGCGGGCGGCGACGGCGGCTTGGGCAGGAATGCCGCCACGTCGGCGCCTCCGATCGAGGGGTGAGTGGCGGTCGGGGAGAGCACGATCGGCGTGCTTCCCATCACGCAGGGATCGGCCGCGCTGGAGGGGCTGCCGGCGACCTTTACGCCGCCGTCGTCCTCCCACGCCATCGCACTGGCGTCCTGCGCGAGCGATGCGTCTCGCGCGATGCCGGCCGCGGGCAGTTGGCAGTCCACGGCGGCGGGGAACGCGGGCGCTTGATCCACTCCCTGGATCGCGAGCACGGCGATCTTGCCGACCGTCTGCGTGCCGTCGGTGTACGCCTCGAAGCCGAGCGCCGCCAAGTGCCCGTTGGCCGCAACGTCGACGCCTTCGAGGTCGAGTCCCACGCCCGAGGTTTCGAACCACGGGGTGAAGGCGTTGGTGTAGGGGTTGCCGGCGCCCGCATTCTGGACGTTGATGACCGCCGGGGAGGAGGCTTCCTCGAGCGAGACGATCCGCGCGCCGAAGAGCGAGGGGCTCGTCTGGCCATCGGTGTCGATCGGATCGAGCGCGCTGTTGGTTGCCGGCCGCACGTACGTCCCACGACCGAACTCGATCGGGCAGCAGGCGCTCGAGTTCGAGTACCCGTACACGAGGTGCGACCCGTCCGCGGTGATGTCGAAGCCGAGCGGATACACGTACACGCTCCAGCCACTCGGGGCGTTGAGCGGCCCCTCGACGGTGGAGCTCCCGTCGGGTTCCCAGATCTTGAACCACGAGAAGTTCGACATCCGCCCCGGCTGGTTGCGCACCGCCACGATCCGCCCGCTGTCCGACTGCGCGATGTCGAGCCATTCCTCCGTGTCGCCGTCGCCGTTCACCACGGGCGTCGCCAGGCGCGTCTTCTTCGCTCCGTCCAGCGACGCGAGCCAGACCTCCCCCTTGTCGACGTAAGCGACCGACGCCGCGTCCGCCACCGCTGGGATCGCGACGGCCGCCATCACGGCTGCGAGCAGCACGGCACAGGCGGCCAGGCTGGCTGCTTTTCTGGCATTCCCAGGGCCGTGGGGCATGTCCGAGTCCTTTCATAGTCCGGTGCCTCGTGCACCCGCCGCCGCCCCCCATACTTCGGCCGGCGGCCATGCCTACCGGCAGCCATGCCTACGTCCTCGACAAATGTGTGACAGAACGCCCTCCGCCCAGGAACGGCTGCATCTCCTCATGCCGCCGTTCAAGAGCGCCGCGGGTGGGAAGGCTCGCCGATCCGAACGTTCCCGGGCGCGGGATCGGCTAGGAGAAACTCGAGCAGTCGCCGGGCCTCGTCGGTGAGCCCGGAGCGATCTGCCTCGGTCAGCGGCGTGAATGGCCGGAGATCGATGGTGGACCCGTCGAGGTGCCAGGTCCCGGCGACGAAGCCGTCGACGAGGAAGGTCCGCATCAGCCTGTCCCTGTAGACGGTGTCGCGGTCTTCGGTGCCGATAATCCGGCCGCGGTCGGAATGGGAGAGGATCGCGTTGTCGAAGGGCGGGAGGAATCGGGGCGGCGCGGGGGTCGTGGGATCGGGCAGCGGGCCGTCGAGGACGTCCAGAAGCTGGTTGCCTTGCTCGTCGGCCAAGACGCGCAGGTGATCGCCGATCTGGTCGACCACGGCCGCCAGCCGGGTAAGTCCGCACCAGGCCTGGATGTCCTTGACCGTCGCCGGTCCGAAGGCAGCCAGGTAACGCAAGATCGCGTCGGCGAGCGAGGGATGTTCCTCGAGCTCTCGCCCGAGCCATGCCTGGGCGGTCGTCAGGCGCGGCTGGGCGCTCTGGCGCCAGAGTCCGCGCGGAGGCACCTGGACCAGCGGGGTCAGAAAGGTGACCGCGTATGCCAGCGAGGCCGGGTCGGCGCCCGGCCAGCGCTCTGCGAGCAGGGGACTCAGTTCGGCTCGGGTTCGGGGCTGGGCAGCCAGCAGCTCGCGCCCGGCCGCGAGCAGCTCGTCCAGGTCGACACCGGCGATGTGCTTGCTAAACGGGCTGCCCCTGAAGCCCCGCTCGAGCACGGGCCACATCAGCGGGTAGAGGCGCATGCAGTCGCGCGCGCTCACGAGATGGATGGTCGCGCGCATGATCCCCATGCGCACGGCCTGACGCCCGGCGATCATTGACGAGAGCTCCTCGGGACGAAAGCCGGCGATTCGCGACCAGAGACCTACATACGGAGCGTGAGGCTCCTGGGCCTGCATCCCGACCAGGTGCTCGATCGCCTGACCGACCGGCATCCTCGTTCGCTCGAGAAGGCCTTGGCGCGCGAGCAGGGCGCGGTTTAGCGCCCGGCGGGTCAGCGTGGTCAATTCGCCGTGCTGGGCGCCACCGTGGCCGGTGTTGCGAGGCCCGCGCCCAGGCCGGCGATGCCCAGCAGCACGTGCAGCAGGTTGTCCTCGGTGTTGACCGGGATCAGGTTGAAGATCTCGTCACCGTTGCCGGCGATGAAGCCGAGCCCGGCGACGAGCAGGTAGAACCCGCCGAGGCCGATCGCATAGCCGCGCGCGGTGCCGTAGTAGCCGGCGACGGCCAGGCCGAGCGCGCCGGTCGCGATGTGCACGACGTTGTGCCAGCCGTTTACATCGAGGATGCCGAGCACGGCGTCGCGCTCGGTGCCGTCACCGGTGCCGAAGCTCGCGTTGTAGAAGAAGCCGAGGATTCCGGCGAGCACGAGCGTGCCCCCGATGACAAGCGCGTAGACCTGTGCCGGCGAGCGTTCCTCCATCCGAGATGTTGGTTCGACGCCTGATCCGTTTGTCCCTGCGTGGCGTAAGAATGCGCGGTGGTGACATCTGACATCCGCAACCTCGCCGATGAGGAGATCATGCAGCTCGTCGGCGACGGGAGCCCACGAGCGTTCGAGCTCCTCTACGACCGCCATGGCGGCGCGGCGTTCTCGCTCGCCTACCGGATGGTGGGAAACCGGGTGACCGCTGAGGACATCACCCAGGAGGCCTTCCTCTCGATCTGGCGCAGCCGCCTGCGCTATGACCAGGCTCGCGGCAGCGTGCGCACGTGGGTGCTCGGCATCGTCCACAACCGCGCCATCGACGCGCTCCGCCGCGGTGCGGTGCACGATCGCCGCCGCGAGACGCTGGACGGCGTGGAAGAGCGCTTCGAGGCGCGCGAGCGCACCGACGTCGAGGCCGCCCGCCGCGAGGAGGCTCGTAGCGTCCGCAGCGCGCTCGACACCCTGCCGCAGGAGCAGCGCCGGACGATCGAGCTCGCCTACTTCGGCGGCTTCAGCCACAGCCAGATCGCGGAGCTGCTCGACGAGCCGATTGGCACAGTGAAGGGACGAATGCGGCTCGGACTCGACAAGCTCAGACGCCAGCTCTCCGAGGGCTTCGCGACAGGAGGGTTCGCGTGAACGCGCGCGACCACAGCGACTACCAGGACGAGATCGGCGCCTACATGCTCGGCGCCCTCAGCGACCTGGAGCGCCAGGCCTTCGAGCGCCACATGGCCGGCTGCGCGGAGTGTCGCGACGAGATCGAGCAGCTTCGTCCCGCCGCGGATGCTCTCCCGCGTTCCGTCGAGCAGATCGAGCCGCCGCCTGCGCTGAAGGCCGCGCTGATGGAGGTCGTGGAGAGCGAGGCCGGCGAGCGCTCGGACGCTCCCGTCCCAGCGCCCGCGCGTGCGCCGGGACCATCGCTGGGCGAGCGCCTGCGCCGCGGCCTGTTCCCGATGCGCCCGGTCCTTGTCGCCGGCGCGCTCGCGCTCGGCGTGGTCGCCGGATTCGGCGTGGCGCAGCTGGGCGGCACCGAGGACTCGCGCACGGTGACGGCGGCCGTCGACCAGGCCCGCGTGCCGTCGGCAAGCGCTCGCCTCCAGATCCAGGGCGACGGCGACGACGGCGCGATCCTACGCGTGCAGGGAATGCCGGCGCTCGAGACCGATCAGGTCTACCAGGCATGGGTGCAGCGCGACGGCACGATCGTCCCACAGCCGACCTTCGAGGTTGGCGCGGACGGCGGCGGCGCGGTGGCCATTCCCGATGACGTCTCCGGCGCGAAGGCGGTCATGGTCACCCGCGAGCCGCGCGGCGGCTCGCGCGCTCCGAGCGAGGAGCCCATCCTGGTGGCCAGCCTGTAGCTAGGTTTGTTCGGGTGGAGGTTTGTTACCGCCATCCCAAGCGCGAGACCGGAGTCAGCTGCTCGAACTGCGGCCGCCCGATCTGCCCGGACTGCATGACCACGACTTCGGTCGGGATGCGCTGTCCCGAGTGCGCGAACCAGAAGCAACAGGTGCGAACGATGCGCTCAGGCAGCGACGAACCGCTGCTCACCTACGTGCTGATGGGGATCTGCGTGGTGGCCTTCATCGGTGAGATCGCCGGCGGCGCCAGCGCCACCGGCGGGGGCTTTGGCGGTAGCAAGCTGCTGGTCGAGGGCGCGGTGGCGGGCCCCGCGGTCGCCGACGGCGAGTACTGGCGCCTGCTCACCGCGGGCTTTCTGCACGCGGGCTTCTTCCACCTCGTATTCAACATGTTCTCGCTCTACATCCTGGGCACCATGCTCGAGCCCGCGGTCGGGCGCATGCGCTTCGCGCTGATCTTCTTCGTGTCGCTGCTGACCGGTTCGTTCGGCGCGCTGCTGGTCGAGCCGGATTCGCTCACCGTTGGAGCCTCCGGCGCGATCTTCGGACTGATGGGCGCGGCGGTGATCGTGCTGCGAAAGCGCGGCATCCCACTTATGGAGAGCGGTCTTGGGCTGTGGATCGGCCTGAACCTGCTGCTCACCTTCACCGTCTCGAACATCTCGATCGGTGGCCATATCGGCGGCCTGATCGGGGGCGCGCTGGTGGCCTTCGTGCTGTTCGACCTCGGCGACACCGTGAGGGTCTCGCCGATGCTGGCGAACGTCCTCGCGGGGCTGATCGGCGTGGCGGCGGTGGCGGGCTCGATTGTCGTAGCGGCTTAGACTGGAATCCCGGCCGAGTGGCCGGAACCCATGGTCAACGCCGTCGAAGAGCTCGACCTCGACGGCCTGCGAGCGCGGTTGGGCGAGCGCTGGGTGCCGTTCCGGGCCTACAACGTCGAGAACGCGGGCCGGCCCCGCGTCATGGCCGCCCTCGGCGCCCTGATGGAGCAGTTCGGCGCTCCCGCCATCGAACCCGCGGTGCTCGAGCGGATCGCCGTCCCGACCAGCCTGATCTGGGGGCGGCACGACCTCGCCACGCCGCTCGCCGCTGCCGAGGCGGCGAGCGCCCGCTACGGATGGCCCCTTCACGTGATCGAGGACTGTGCGGACGACCCCCCGGTCGAGCAGCCCGAGGCGTTCGCCGAGGCGCTGGGCGCGGCCGTGAAGCGCGGATGACCGAGCGCTTCGAGACGGCCTAGTCGGTCCGCCACGCCCCCGGTGCTCGCTTGGGTGCCTGAGGTTGTGGGGGCTATACAACAACAACGTCAGACACCCGAGCTGTGCCTGGCGACGCGATCGGGCCGACCCCTTTGCTGCTGCAGTTCTTCCCGCTTGGGCCTGTAGCCCGGCAGACCGCGGACCGCGCTCGCGGCTCAGGACGACGCGGGCGCGGCCTGACGCAGGTCGATCTCGATCGAGCGGCGTGAGGGCGGCGCCGGCACCAGCTCCGGGTGCAGGAGGTGGCCGAGGAGCTCTATGCCGTCCACGAGGCGCGGCCCCGGGCGCGAGAAGTATGCGGCCGCGTCGACGGCAAAGACGCGCGCGCCGACGAGGTTGAGGTGGCCGCGCCACCGAACGGTCTCAGCCGCGGCGCGCTCGGCGTAGTAGCCGCATGGCATCGAGACCACCACGTCGGGCGCCACGGCCTCGAGCTCAGACCACTCCGCCGTGCGTGACCTCTCACCGGGCGCCCCGAGCATGTCCTCGCCTCCGGCCAGCTCGATCATCTGCGGCACCCAGTGGCCGCCGACGTACACCGGGTCTAGCCACTCGAGCGCGGCTACGCGCGGACGCTCGGCTCCGGCCACTGCCTGCGTAACCGCCTCGATCCGCGCGCCCGCCTCCGCCGCCAGCCGCTCGCCCGCTTCGGCGACGCCCGCGGCGTCCGCCAGGCGCGGAATATCGGCCAGCACTTCCCCGAGCGTCGAGGGATCGAGGGAGATCAGCTGCGGCTGCGTCGGCAGCCGCTCGGCCACCCTCTGCACGTCGTCGAAGGACACCGCGCAGACCTCGCATACGGCCTGGGTGACGATCAGGTCTACATCGAGCTGCTCGAGCAGACCCTCGTCAAGCTCGTAGAGGGCCTCTCCGCGGCTCGTGCGCTCGCGGACCGCGACGTCGATCTCTGCAGCTGACAGCCCGTCGCCAATGACGCTGCGCGTGAGGTGGGGGAGTTGTTCTGCGCCGGGCGGGTAGTCACACTCGTGCGTGACCGCGACGACGCGGTCGCCGAGGCCGAGAGAGAAGAGCATCTCGGTCGCGGAGGGCACCAGTGAAGCGATTCGCACGGAGATGAGGATGGCACGAAGCGGGAGTTCGAGCTGAACAAGGTGACCGTTGCGCTCAGCACGCATTCCGAAGGCGGGCTCACCGAGAACGACTTCGAGCTCGCCGGCAGGATCAGCGCGCTCGCGTGATCAATTGCTACTCTCGCCCGGTCCGCCGATGAGCGACGACGACGATCCTCGAAGTAGCACCCCCGCAGGGCAGCTTGGTCTGAGATGACCGAGCTGCTCCTCCTGTTCGGCGTTGCTGTGCTCGTGGCAGCCAACGCTTTTTTCGTCGCGGGCGAATTCGCCCTGGTGCGTACGCGCGAGGGCCGGATCGAGCAGATGCGCGACGAAGGCAAGCGCGGCGCGACGCTCGTGCTGCGCCAGATCGACGCGATCGACGAGTACCTCTCCGCATGTCAGCTCGGGATCACCATGGCCTCGCTGGGGATCGGCTTCCTGGGCGAGCCCGCCATCGCGAGCCTGCTCGAGGACATGTTCGGAGACTCGATCTCCCACAACCTGTCGCTTGCGATCTCCCTCACGATCGCCTACCTGATCACCACGGCGCTCCACATCAGCGTGGGCGAGCAGGTGCCGAAGATCTATGCGATCGTGCACGCGGAGCCCACGGCGCTGCGTGTCGCGCGCCCGCTCCACTGGTTCCGGGTCGCCTTCAGCCCGCTGATCTGGCTGTTGAACACCGCGTCCAACGCCATGCTGCGGGTGCTCGGGGTCGACGCCAAGGCGGAGTTCGAGGAGGTTTCCTCCTCGGAGGACCTCAAGCTGCTGATCGTCCGCAGCGCCCACGGCGGCAAGATCGACGCCGGCGAGGCGGGCATGCTCTCGGGCGTCTTCCACCTGCACGAGCAGCAGGCGCGCCAGGTCATGACGCCGATCCCGGCAGTGGTCACGACGGACGTGTCCGAGAGCGCGGAGACCGCGCTACGCCGCTGCGTGGACTCCGGCCACACACGCCTCGTGGTCACCGAGGAGGACAACACCGACCGCATCAAGGGCATCGTGCATTCCAACTCCCTGGCGCGGCGGCTCATGTCGGACGGGCCCGACGCCTCGATCGCCGACAGCGTCAAGGACGCGCTGATCGTCCCCGAGACAAAGCCGTTGGACGACCTGCTGGCCGACCTTCAGCGCGAGCGCGCGTCGATGGCAGTGGTGGTGGACGAGTACGGCCGAACGGCGGGCATCGTCACGGTCGAGGACATCATCGAGGAGGTCGTGGGGGAGATCGCCGACGAGACCGATCCGGCGATCGCAGGCATCAGGAGGCTCGCCAACGGCGACTGGTGGGTGCGCGGCCACGTGCCGATCACCGATCTCTCCGACTACGGACTCGAGCTGCCGGTGGACTCCGAGGCCTACAACTCGGTCGGCGGCTTTGTGTTCGGCGAGCTCGGGCGGCTGCCGAAGCGCGGCGACATGGTGCGCGTGAACGGCTATTCCCTGCGTGTCGAGGCGGTGCGCGAGAACCGAGTCGAGGCGGTGCGCATTCGCGACCACCACGCCGACGAGGAGGACGACGCCACCGTCCCGCTGGCCCCGCGCCCGGTGGAAGAGGCCGCTTCCACGCCGCGCCGCCGCGAGCGCGAACAGAGGTCCTGAGGCAGGCCGAACCAGGCGGTTCCGTCCGTAGCGAGGTCTACGTTCGCTTTGCAGTGCTTCTCGTAGGAGGAGGTCTCGCAGGGATGTGGTGCGCCAAGCTGAGCGACTCGCAGCGCGATGCCATGCGCGCGCTGATCAAGGCACAGCCCGAGGCCGGGCCGGCGCTGGTGGCCGCGCTCGAGGCGCTGGATCTCGCTCGCTGGGACGACCTGCCCGAGGCCACGCTTCCCTGGGAGCGGGTCTCGGAGCTGGCCTCGAGACAAGGGTGTGGCGAGGCCGACGTCGTGTGGGATCTCACCGCCGGCAGCCGAGCCGCCTGACTCCCCGATTGTCAAGGGGTCTGACCCTTTAACTAGTCGTACTCGTAGAACCCCTCGCCCGCCTTGCGGCCGAGTTTTCCGTCCGCGATCAGCTCGCGCAGGCGCGGCGGCACCTCGCACCCGATCGCTTGGCCGATTGACGCCGCCACGTCCAGGCCGACCAGGTCGAGGAGCGCGAGCGGTCCCATTGGGTGGCCGGCGCCGAGCGTCATGCAGGTGTCGATCGACTTTGCGTCGAGGCCGTTTCGCTCGAGCAGGCGAACGGCGTCGAAGAGGTAGGGAAAAAGCAGCTTGTTGACGACAAAGCCGGCGGAGTCGGGCACCTCGACCGCCGTCTTTCCGAGCATTGCGCAGAGCTCGAGCAGCCGCGCGCGAGTGGACTCGGCGGCGGCGTCGGGGAAGGACAGCTCGACCAGTTCCATCCTGTGCACCGGGTTGAACACGTGCAAGGCACCGAAGCGGTCGGGCCGGCCGCTCGCTGTCGCGAGCTCCGACACCGACAGCGACGAGGTTGTGGTGGCAAGGACGGCGTCGCCTGAGAGGACCCCCGCGAGGCGCCTGTAGAGCTCGCGCTTGGCCTGGGGATCCTCGGCAATGGCCTCGATGACGATCGTGCAGGCACTCAGCTCCGCCAGGTCCGTAACCACCCGCGCGGTCTGCTCGACACTCGCGCAAGCACGATCGGCCGACGCCTCGCTGCGGGCCCAGAGGACCACGTCATACGCCTCCGCGGCGGCTCGGGCGAGCCCGCACGCGATTGCTCCACTGCCTGCTATTCCGAGCCTCTGAGCCATTGGTTGACTGGTCAGTCAATGGAGTACCCTAGCCGCATGCGGAACGCCAATGGACGCGAGGTAGTGATAGTCGAGGCAGTGCGGACGCCGATCGGGCGCGGCCATCCGGAGAAGGGCTACTACAAGGACACCCATCCGAACGAGCTCCTCGGAAAGACCTACACCGAGGTGATCGACCGGGCCGGCATCGAGGCCTCCGACGTCGAGGATGTCATCACCGGCTGCGTCCAGCAGTACGGCGAGCAGATGTTCAACGTGGGCCGCAACGCGTGGCTCCAGGCCGGCCTGCCTGTCGAGACCCCCGCCACCACGGTCGACCGCCAGTGCGGATCGGCCCAGCAGGCGGTCAACTTCGCCGCGGCGCTGATCGCCTCCGGCGTGCACGACATCGCGATCGGCTCAGGCGTCGAGCACATGGGCCACATCCCGTTGGGAGTCGGCTTCAAGTGGGTGGACGACGTGGGCTCGCCCTGGCCGCAGGAGCTGCTGGAGCGCTACAACCTCGTGCCGCAGGGCATCTCGGCGGAGATGATCGCCGACAAGTGGGAGATCCCCCGCTCCGAGCTCGACGAGATCGGCGTTCGCTCGCACCAGCGCGCCCACGAAGTGACCGAGGAGGGCCGCTTCGAGCGCGAGATCGTCCCATTTCAGGTCAATGGGAACACGTACGTGACCGACCAGGGGATCCGCCCGGACACAAACCTCGAAGCGCTCTCGCAGCTCAAGACCGTTTTCAAGGAGGACGGCAAGATCACCGCCGGCAACTCATCTCAGATCTCCGATGGCGCGGCCGCGGTGCTGCTCATGGCTCGCGAGAAGGCGGATGCGCTGGGGCTCAAGCCGCGTGCCCGGATCGTGGACCAGACTACGGTCGGGGTGGACCCCGTGATGATGCTCACCGGCCCGATCCCCGCCACGCACAAGCTGCTCGACCGCAACGACATGAAGATCGGCGACATCGACCTGTTCGAGGTCAACGAGGCGTTCGCCTCGGTGCTCGCCGCCTGGCGCCGCGAGCTCGAGCCGGACATGGACCGCGTGAACGTCAACGGCGGCGCGATCGCGCTCGGCCATCCGCTCGGCTCGACGGGCGCGCGCCTGATCACCACGCTGCTCCACGAGCTCGAGCGCTCTGACAAGGAGACCGGCCTCGTGACGATGTGCTGCGGCGGTGGGTTGGGTACCGGCACGCTGATTCAGCGCCTGTAGCTCAGACCGCGCGGACGGCGCTCATGATCCGGACTGGGGTGCCGACATCTGGGGCATGGGCACCCAGACCCAACGCTCGCGCGACGAGCGCGGCTTCACGCTGATCGAGATCTTGATTGTGATCATCGTGATCGGGATCCTGACCGCGATCGTGCTGCCGATCTTCCTGCACCAAACCCAGAAGGGCGACGACGCCTCTGCGAAGTCCAACGTGCGCTCGCTGGTCAGCGCGGTCGAGGCTTGCTACACCGGCACCACCACCTACGCGGACTGCGACTCGGCGGCGGAGCTCGAGATCGCAGGGCTGCCGTACGGGCCAGGCGCCGGCCAGGTGTCCGTGGTGTCCGCGTCGACCAACAACTTCCAGGTGCGGGCGATCTCCAAGCACAGCAGCAACTTCAACTGGTCACGCACAGGCGGGACGATCACGCGGACCTGCACGCCCGTAAGCCAGGGCGACTGCAGCGCCGCGGGCGATTGGTGACCTTCCGCACCTGAGGACGGCGGTTATCCACGCTCCGGCGTGGGTACAAACCGCGGAGTGCCGGTTACCACGCAGGGATCTCTTCTCGGCGGGCGCTATCGGGTGAAGGGGCACCTCGGCTCCGGCGGCATGGCGTCGGTGCTCCTCTGCGAAGACGAGCATCTGGGCCGCAAGGTCGCCGTCAAGCGCCTTCACTCCGACAGCCCGTCCGAGTCCGTACGCCGCTTCGTCCGCGAGGCCAAGCTCGGGGCCTCGCTCAACCATCCCAACATCGTGTCGGTGTTCGACACCCTCAGCGATGACGAGGGCGTCCTGATCGTCATGGAGTACGTGGAAGGCGAGGCCCTTTCGAGCGCCTTGAAGCGCGGGCCGCTCGACGAGCGCAGGGTCGCCGCCATCGCGCGCGACCTCGGTTCCGCGCTCGACCATGCTCATGACAGCGGTGTGGTGCACCGCGACGTCAAGCCGGGGAACGTGTTGCTGGGAGCGGGCGGCACCACGAAGCTCGTCGACCTGGGCATCGCCACGGCCGTCGATCAGACGCGCATCACGCACAGGGGAACGGTTCTCGGAACGGCCGCGTACATGGCGCCCGAGCAGCTCGGGGGCGGGGAGATCGGCCCCTACACGGACATCTACGGGCTCGCCGCCGTTCTCTACGAGGCGCTTGCCGGGCGGCGTCCCCGGCCCGGGCGAACACCGCTCGAGATCGCCCACCGGATCGCCACTGAGGAGCCTCCGGACATCCGTGACGTCCTGCCCAGGGCTCCGGGGGAGGCAGCCGAAGCGCTCAAGCGCGGCATGTCGCGCGAGCCCGCCGGCCGGCCCGGATCGGCGGGTGAGCTCGCCCGCGAGGTCGCTCACGCTCTCGACGCGCGCTCCGCGGCCGCCGACGGCCCCCCGACTGCTGCCACTCGGTTCGTGCAGGAGGAGCGGGCGGCTCCG
Source organism: Thermoleophilaceae bacterium (assembly GCA_040509755.1). GTDB lineage: Bacteria > Actinomycetota > Thermoleophilia > Solirubrobacterales > Thermoleophilaceae > JACVRW01. Next base: position 18,710 of record JBEVKF010000093.1, read on the forward strand.
CCTCCCGCCAAGCCGCCTCCCGCCAAGCCGCCTCCCGCCACGCCGCCCCCCGCCCTGCCCGGGCGCCCCGCGAGTGGTCCGCGACGTCCGGCGCGTGGTTCCCGGCGTCCGGCCGCGGCCGTGGTGCTCGCGCTCGTCCTCGTCGCCGTCGCGGCGGCGGCCGTGATCGGCGCCGCTCTCTCGTCAGACGATGGCGGGGACGAGGGCCGCCAGGCCGCCGGTGAACAGGCGCAGGAGAGCGGCGGCGCAAAGGCCAAGAAGAAGACGAACAAGAAGAATTCCGACACGGGGCAGTCGGGCGCGCAGGCCCCGGCCGCCGAGCCCGAGGCCACGCCGGAGGAGCCGGCGGAGGAGCCGGCGGACGAGCCGTCAGAGGAGCCGGCGGAGGAGCCCACGACCGTCGGCCCGGCGCGCGGCGCAGAGCTCAACGACCAGGGGTTCGCCCTGATCCAGCAGGGCGATTTCGCGGGCGCGGTCCCGGTCTTGCAGGAGGCGGTGGCATCGTGGCCCGAAGACAGCCGCGAGCTCACCTACGCGTACGCGCTCTTCAACCTCGGGCAAGCCCTCAACCGCTCTGGGCGGGCCGCCGAGGCGATCCCCTATCTGGAGAAGCGCCTCACCTGGGACAACCAGACCGACAAGGTCCAGGCAGAGCTGGACGACGCGCGCCGCAACGCCGGCTAGATGATTGGTTCCGGATCCGTGTGCCTTTGGGGGGCGCGCCAGACCAAGCTGGGCGCCGCACGCGGACGAATGCCCAGCCGCAAGCACTCGGCTCGGCCGAGTGCGCGCGGATCCGGATAGTTACGTAACTCTCGGCGAGGACGCGGGGGGCGAGCCAGCGCCGTTATGGCGCGCCATCCGGAGGTGCAGGGATTTGGGATCAGTCATCTAGCTACTCGGCCCACGCAGCAGGGCGAGGATGCG
>JBEVKF010000094.1:0-26454 GCA_040509755.1 Thermoleophilaceae bacterium
AGCAGCCGCCGCTCGAAGCGATCGCTCCCCACCCCCGCCAGCAGCAGCACGCCCACCTGCGGCAGCGTCCAGGCCAGGCCCACCAGCGCGAGCGCGCCGGGCTCGTTGGAGATGTCATAGACCAGCCACGCGATCGCGACCAGATAGATGCCGTCGCCGATCAGCGAAACCGACTGCCCGATCCAGAGCAGCCGGAAGTCGCGGCCTCGCAGCGCCCGGAGCACCGGCTCAGGCTAGTCTCCGCGGATCACGAAGCCGTTCTTGGGCTTGGCCCGCTTGTCGAAGTCGTCAACGAGCGTGAGCGTGCCGCGGTAGGCGCCCGGCTTGAGCCCCCTCAGAGTGAACGACTGGCGGCCGGCGGACAGCCGCTTGCGCTCATACGTGCGGGGGCTCGGGCCCCGGAGCTTGTAGGTGACCTTCGCGGCCTCGTTGAGCTTGAACTTGATGGTCACCCGGCTGCCGGCTCGGACCGCTCTGAAGTTGTCGACAGTGTCCGTCTCGGCGTCCTCGCCGACCTGAATCGTGCCCTTCATGGTGGAGGCGTGCGGCACGCAATAGAACTGGAAGCGGCCGGGTTTGGTGAAGACGTGCTCGAACGCCTCGCCGGGGCCGTTGAAGTCGCCGTCGGGCTTGGTCGAGTCCCAGGAATCGGGCTGGCCGGCATTCGACGTGGTCGTGTGACCACCGTCGGTGAAGGTCCAGATCACCTTGTCGCCCACGGCAACCTTGCGGGCCGATGGGTTGAACAGGAAGTCCTCCACCGAGACCGACCAGTCGAAGGCCATCGCCGGAGTTGCCGAGCCGAGGCTGAGGGCGAGAGTCAGGGGAAGCACGAGGCGAAGGCGCATTGTCGACACCCTAGACACGGCGGATCGGGGCACGATTCGGTCGTGGTACGCAGCCCGCGTCGCGGTGGTTCGAATCCGGGCGCGTAGGATCTCGCCCTCGATGGGCTCGCCCGACGTGGTCGACACCCCGCAGGAGGCCGCGGAGCTCGAGCTTGCGCCGCTGGTGGTGCGCGAGCCGCTCGAGGCCTTCCTCGACGCGCATGGGATCGGCGAGGGCCGCCTCGAGGCCGAGCGCATCGGCGAGGGCCACTCGAACCTGACCTTCCTGATCCGCCGCGGCGCTGCTCGCGTCGTGCTGCGCCGCCCGCCGCGCCCGCCTCTGCCGCCCTCCGCCCACGATGTTCTGCGCGAGGCTCGGCTGCTGCGAGCCCTGCGCGGCACGCCTGTGCGCGTGCCCCCGGTGCTCGCGAGCTGCGACGACGACTCGATCCTCGGCGTCCCGTTCTACGTGATGGAGGAGATGCATGGGACGGTGGTCACGAGCGCCGTGCCGGAGGCACTCGACAACCCGGACGAGCGACGCGGGATCTGCGAGGAGCTTGTCGACCGCCTGGTCGAGGTGCACGCGGTCGACTGGCGGGCCTGCGGGCTCGAGGGCTACGGCAAGCCGAGCGGCTACCTCGAACGTCAGCTGCGGCGCTTCACCGGGCTCTGGGAGCACAACAGGACGCGCGAGCTGCCGGTCGTGGAGGAGGTTCGCGACTGGCTTGCGGCGAACATGCCGGAGTCGCCGGACTCGACGGTGGTGCACGGCGACTACCGGCTCGGCAACGTCATGGTCGCCGACGCCGCGCCGGCAACCGTCGTGGCGATCTTCGACTGGGAGCTCTCCACGATCGGCGACCCGCTCGCCGACCTCGGCTACTTCACGGTCACGTGGGCGCAGGCCGGCGATCCCGACGACAGCTCGTTTGCCAGCCTGTCGGCGGCCACGCGGCGGCAGGGGTTCATGACCCGCGACGAGCTGATCGGGCGCTATGAGGACAAGAGCGGGCGCCCGATGTCGGCCCTCAACTGGTACCAGGCGCTCGCGCTCTGGAAGGCGGCGGTGTTCATGGAGGGCAACTACAAGCGCTTCACGATGGGCGCGTCCGACGACGAGTACCTCGCGCTCTTCGACGAGGGCGTCCCGATGCTCGCGGAGAAGGCGCGCGAGACGGCGCTGGCGCGATGAAGGCGCTGCTCGTCGACTACGGCGGCGTTCTCACCACCAATGTGTTCGATTCATTTCGGGCCTTCTGCGTGGACGAGGGCCTCGATCGCGACATGATCAAGCGCGTCTTTCGAGACGATCCCGGCGCGCTCGCCGCGGTGCGCGCGCTAGAGAAGGGCGAACTTTCCGAGGACGAGTTCGGCGAGCGCTTCGGGAAGCTGCTCGAGCTCGAGCCCTCGCGGCGGCCGGGTCTCGTCGAGCGCATGTTCGAGCACATCCAGCCAGACGAGGCGATGCATGCGGCACTCCGGCGCGCGCGTGCGCAGGGCATCCGGACGGGCCTTGTCTCGAACTCGATGGGCGCCGGGCGCTATGACCGCTCGACGTTCCCGGAACTCTTCGACGGAGTCGTGATCTCGGGCGACGTCGGCATGCACAAGCCGCAGCCGGAGATCTTCGTGCTCGGCGCCGAGCGGGCGGGCGCGGCGCCGGAGGAGTGCGTGTTCGTGGACGACCTACGCGAGAACTGCGCCGGCGCCGAGGCGGTCGGCATGACCGCCGTGCTACATCGCGGCTCCGAGGGCACGCTCGGTCAGCTCGAGGAGCTGTTCAGAGTCGAGCTGCGCTAGATGATTGGTTCCGATCCGTGTGCCTTCGGGGGCCGCGCCAGACCAAGCTGGGCGCCGAACGCGGACGAATGCCCAGCCGCAAGCACTCGGCTCGGCCGAGTGCGCGCGGATCCGGATAGTGAAAGCACTATCGGCGAGGACGCGGGTGGCGATCCAGCGCCGGTATGGCGCGCCCCCGAAGGTGCAGGGATTTGGGATCAGTCATCTAGCTACTCGGCACGCGCAGCAGGGCGAGGATGCGCGGCACGACGCTCGTGGCGGCGATCAGGTCGCCCTGGGTGAGCAGGATGCGGTAGATGACGGTGCCGTGGACGAGGTCGGTGGCGAGCTCGAGGTCGAGGTCGGGCCGGAGCTCGCCTCGCTCCACCCCCCGCCGCAGCACCGTGCGCAGGGCGTCGCGCACCGGCTCGATCACGTCGCTCATGACGGCGGCGTGCAACTCCGGGTCGCTGACCGCTTCGCTGATCAGCCTCGGCGCGATGCGGGGAAGGGCGGTCCGCGCGACGCGCGACACCTGACCGCGCGCGAAGGCCGCGAAATCTCCCGCCAGCGATCCGGTGTCCTCCGGCGGGCCCGGCGGCCGAAGTTCCGAAATCGCCTCGACCACGAGCTCCAGCTTTGACGGCCAGCGCCTGTAGATGGTGGTCTTGCCGACGCTGGCCCGTTCGGCGACGGCCTCGATGGTGAGCGCTGTGTAGCCACCCTCGTCCAGGAGCGTGAGCGTCGCCTCCACGATCGCCCGATGCGCCTGCTCACTGCGCGGGCGCCCACGGCCGCGGGCCGGCGCCCCCTCGGCGCCGGCCCGGTCCTGCTTTGTCTTTGCGTGCTTGATGCTCACGCCGCTGCCGCCGCCGCTTCCGCGTGCACGGTCCTCTTCTCGACGCGCTCGCGCTCGCGGCCGGGTAGCACGACCAGCGCCACCAGCGCACCGGCCATGGCCACCGCGGCGGCCACGGTCAGCGTGCTGCTCATGGCGGAGCTGAACGCCGTCTCCGCCACGCGATTGAGGGTGGCTCCGGCCCCGCCGCCGATCTGCTCGGCCACCGCGCCGGCGCCGCCGATCGAGCCCTCTGCCGCCGCCTGCGCCTCCGGCGGAAGGCCCTGGACCGCGCGTTCCATGTCCGCACCGTAGCTGCTGGACAGGAGGCTTCCGAGGATGGCGACCCCCAGCGTGCCGCCGACCATCCTCACCGTGTCGTTCATGGCCGATCCGACTCCCGCATGCGCGAGCGGCAGCGAGCTCATGATCGACTCGGTGGCGGGCGCCATCGTGGCCCCCATGCCGATTCCCATCAGCACCAGCGACGCGCCGATCAGGCCATAGCCCGTGTGAACGTCGGCCGTGCCCAGCAGCAGCATCGCACCTGCCACGATCGTCAGCCCGGCGGCCACCACGTTGCGCGTCCCGAGCCGCCCGACGAGCTTCGCGGAGACCGGACCGCCGAGCACCAGCCCAGCCGCGATCGGTGTGACCCGCAGGCCGGCTTCGAGCGCGCCGTAGTCCAGGACCTCCTGCAGGTACATGGTCAGGAAGAAGATCGCGCCGAAGAGCGCGAAGAACACCAGCGCGATCGACACGCTCGCCCCGCTGAACCGACGAACGGCGAACAGGCGAACGTCCAGCATCGGGGCGGAGCTGCGCAGCTCCCAGGCCACGAAGGCCACGAGCGCCGCAAGCGCCACGCCAAACCCGCCCAGCACAGCCCCGTCGGTCCAGCCACGCTCGCCACCCGCCTCGATGATCGCCCACGTGAGCACACCGAGCCCGGCCGTCGAGAGCATGGCACCCACCGGGTCGAGCCGCGAGGCCTTCGGGTCGCGCGACTCGGGCACGAGCGCCGGCGCCGCAGCGAGCGCGACCGCCACGATCGGGAGGTTGACGAGGAACACCGAGCCCCAGCTGAAGTGCTCGATGAGCCAGCCGCCCGCAACCGGTCCGATCGCGATGCCGAGACCCGCCACCGCTGCCCAGATCCCGATCGCCTTCGGCCGCTCCTCGGCGGGGAAGACGTTTGTGAGGATCGACAGGGTGGAGGGCATGATGAGCGCGCCGCCGATACCCATGAGGGCACGGCTGGCGATCAGCATGTCGGCGCTCGTGGCAAGCGCCGACAGGAGCGAGGCAGCGCCGAATACGGCCAACCCGATGACGAGCGACAGCCGGCGACCGAAGCGGTCGCCGAGGCTGCCCATGGTCAGCAGCAGACCCGCGAATACGAGCGTGTATGAGTCGACGATCCACTGCAGGGCGCCCGCCGAGGCGTCGAGCTCGCGCTCGATCGTCGGCAGAGCAACGTTGAGGATCGTGTTGTCCAGCGAGATGACCAGCAGGGACATGGCGAGGACGGCGAGCGTCCACCACCTGCGGTCGTATGCCTTGCCGGTTGTCGGTGCCATTGGGATCGAGCTCCTTGCTTGAAGTATTCGATACGAAACGATTGCGTATTGGTATTCAAGCACATCCCACCGATATATGCAACGCCCGCGTCTCACAAATACGCGGAGGGCACCGGACAGGCCCACGCCGGTAGCGTGGGAGCGGAATGCGCGCGTTAGTGGCAAGGCCGGCTGCCCCACACGGAGTGGAGCTATCGGAGGTGGAGGACCCCGCTCCCGGGAGCGCCGAGGCCCTCGTGGCGGTCCGCGCCTTCTCGCTGAACCGAGGCGAGGTCCGCTACCTGCCCCGCCGCGAGGAGGGAACGGTCCACGGCTGGGACGTGGCGGGCGTGGTCGAGCGCCAAGCGGCCGACGGCAGCGGTCCCGGGGAGGGCGAGCGCGTGGTCGGCCTCGTGAACGAAGGCGCGTGGGCCGAGCTTGCCGCCGTTCCCACGAGGCGCCTGGCCGCGCTACCCGACGGCGTCGGCTTCGAGGCCGCGGCGACGCTGCCGGTGGCCGGGATGACGGCTGTGCGCGCGCTCGAAGCCGCGGGTCCGCCGGCGGGCAGGCGGGTGCTCGTGACCGGCGCGGCCGGCGGCGTGGGGCGCTTCGCGATCCAGCTCGCCAAGGCCGGCGGCGCGCACGTGACCGGTGTGGCCTCGGGCCCGGAGCGCGCCGAGGGACTGGCCGCGCTGGGAGCCGACGATGTGATCGGCGAGCTGGCGCCAGAGGGCGACTCGTTCGACGCCATCCTCGAATCGGTGGGCGGTGCCAGCCTCGGCGCCGCTCTGATGCGGGTGGCCGCGTGGGGAACCGTTGTCTGCTTCGGCAACTCCTCGGGCGAGAAGACGACCTTCGACGTGAGTCCGTTCTACTCGCTGCCGGGAGCGACGCTCTACGGCATGCGCGTGTTCGACGAGCTCGATCGCCTCGACTCCGGGGTGCGCGACCTGACGTTCCTGGCCGAAGCCGTGGCCGCGGGCCGGCTCGACCCGCAGATCAGCGTCACCGCGAGCTGGCGCGACGCCGGCACGGCGCTCGAGGCGCTCATCGAGCGGCGCGTGCGCGGCAAGGCCGTCCTCACGGTCGACTAGAGCTCGGTCGACTCGGCAGCCAGCTGCGGACCGGCAAGCAGGGCGACCTGCAGATACAGCAGGATCGGCTCCAGCTCGGGCAGCTCCGACCCGGCGCCCTCGCGAAGGCGGCGCACCACGAGCGAGTCCACCGCCGCCACGACGGCGTGGAAGATCTCGACCGGCAGCTGGGGCAGGGCGGGGATCTCCGCGCGAGCCTCCTCCTGCAGGTCGCGCATCAGCAGCGCGTAGCGGTCGCGCAGCCGCTCGCGCGCGACCGCGGCGCGCGGGCCGGCCGCGGCGACCTCGATCAAGAACACGCGCGCCAGCGCGGGCTCGGCCGCGAGCCAGCGCAGGTAGGCGGCGATCCCCGCCCGGGTTCGCTCGAGCCAGTCCTCGCCCGTTCCGTGCGCGTCGCGCACGCGTAGGAAGAGCTCCTCGGCGGCAGCCTCGTAGGCGGCCAGGAAGCAGTCCTCCTTGTCGGAGAAGTGCTCGTAGAACGTCATCTTCGAAACACCGGCACCGCGCACGATGTCGTCGATGGTCGCCGCGGCGAAGCCCTTGTCGGCCACAGCGCGCCCGACGGCCTCCAGCAGGCGCGCCCGCTGCGACGCGGCCACGACCCCGCGGGCGAGCCCATGAGAGCCGCGCGGCAGTCGCCTGGGTATGTCGGAAGGCTGGGCGGCCATTGTGTACTCCCTGGTACATTACACGGCATGGATCTGACGCTCTCGCCTTCCGAGCAGGCTTTCAGCGACGAGTTGCGCGCCTGGCTGGCCGACAACCACCCAGGCGAGGAACCGCCCGGCGACGACGCCGCGTTCGACCACCGGCGGACCTGGCAGAAGGTGCTCTTCGATGCCGGCTACGCGGGCTTCTCGTGGCCAAAGGAGTACGGCGGCCGCGGCGCGACCCTGGTCGAGCAAGCGCTGTTCGGTGAGGAGATGGCGCGCGCCAAGGCGCCCTCGCCGGCCAACATCCTCGGAATGGTCATGGGCGGCCCGGTGGTCATCACCCACGGGACCGACGACCAGAAGGGCCGCTGGCTGCGACCGATCCTCACCGGCGAGGAGATCTGGTGCCAGGGCTTCTCGGAGCCCGAGTCGGGCTCCGACCTCGCCTCGCTCAAGACCAAGGCGGTCAAGTCGAACGGCGAGTGGATCGTGACCGGTCAGAAGGTCTGGACCACCTTCGCCCACAAGGCGAAGTGGTGCATGCTCGTCGCGCGCACCGACCAGGACGTGCCCAAGCACCAGGGCCTGACCTACTTCCTCATGGACATGGAACAGGAAGCCGTGCAGGTCCGCCCGCTGCACCAGATCACCAACGAGCCGGAGTTCAACGAGCTGTTCATGGAGGAGGCCCGGATCCCCGACGAGAACGTGATCGGGGGCGTCGGGAACGGGTGGGCGGTGGCAATCACGACCCTCATGAACGAGCGCGCCGGCCTCGGGGCCGCATCGGCCGCGGGCGTCAAGATCGCGCTCGACGAGCTCAAGCAGCTCGCCCGCGAGCGCGGCGCCGACGAGGACCCGGTGATCCGCCAGAAGCTCGCGCAGCTGACGATCGAGGCGGAGCTGCTGCGCCTGAACTCCTGGCGCGGCCTCACGATGATCATGAAGCGCGGCGTTCCCGGCCCGGAGGGGTCGCTGCCGAAGTGGCAGTGGGGCGAGATCAACCAATCGCTGACCGAGGTCGCGGTGGAGATCCTCGGCGAGGAGGGCGCCTACTGGGACTCGCCGTGGACCTACCGCCTGCTTCGCTCGCGCGCGAACTCGATCGAGGGCGGCACCACCGAGATCCTCAAGAACATCATCGCCGAGCGCGTGCTCGGCCTGCCGAAGCTGCGCTAGGAGCACGACGTGAACTTCGATTTCTCAGACGACCAGCACGCGATCAAGCGCACGGCCAAGGACCTGCTCGCCGACCGCTTCAAGATGGAGCGGGTCCGGGAGCTCGCTGAGGCGGGCGAGTACGACGAGGGCGTCTGGAATGAGCTCTGTGAGCTGGGCTGGGCCGGCATCTTCATCGACGAGAAGTACGGCGGCCAGGGGCTCGGAATCGTCGAGCTGATCATCCTGATGGAGGAGCTCGGCTACGCGCTGGCTCCGTTGCCCTTCCTTTCCAACGCCGCGGCCGGGCTGGTTCTGCAGGCGGCCGGCTCGGACGAGCAGAAGGAGCGCTGGCTGCCCGGCATCGCCTCGGGCGAGCTGCGCGGGACGGTCGGGCTGGTGACAGACGGCGAGGCCAAGCTCGTGCCGGACGCCGCAACGGCGGAGGTGATCGTCCTCTGTGGTCACGAAGGGACCGAGGTGGTCGAGCGTTCCGACGCGCAGATCGACCCGGTCAGGACCATGGATCCCACTCGCGCCTTCGCGCGCGTCGGCGCGAACGGCGCCGGCCGGCCGCTCGAGGGCGACCACCTGCCGGGACTCTCGTGCGCCGCCCTTGCCCTGGCCGCGGAGCTCACCGGCGTCTCGCAGCGGGCGATGGAGATGGCAGTCGAATACGCGCGCGACCGCAAGCAGTTCGGCCGGGCGATCGGGGCCTACCAGGCCGTATCGCACCGCTGCGCTCAGATGCTGATGGAGGTCGAGGGCGCCCGCTCGGCGACCTACTACGGCGCGTGGACCGCGGACGCCGAGCCGGAGTCGCTCGCGCTCGCGGGCTGCATGGCGAAGGCCTACGCCTCAGACGCCGGCTGGCGGGTGTGCACGTCGTCGCTGCAGGTGCACGGCGGGATCGGCTTCACCTGGGAGCACGACCTGCACTTCTTCCTGAAGCGGGCCAAGGTCGACGGGATCCTCTACGGCTCCGCGCGCGAGCACCGAGACGCCGTCGCGGACCTGTCGGCAGTCGCCGAGCCGCTCAGCGTCGGTTGAGCGCCGCGGCAAGCGGCGAGAGCACGCCGTAGTCGTCGTGCTCTTGCGGGCGCTCCCAATGGACCTCGGGATGCGGCCGGGTCTCGACGTGGCGCACGGAGACCGAGGTCAGGCGCGCAAGCCGGCGCGGCAGGTCGAGCCCGAGCCAGCGCGACACGCCGGTCGGCAGCGTCGATACAACGATCTCGTCGAACGCCGTCGGGTCCCAGATCTCCATCACCGCGACGACGGGATCCGGGTCGCCCAGCTGGCCCTCGACCTTCCTGAGCCCCGCCGCGCGCATCGCCTCCAGCGCCGCCGCCAAGAGCTGCTCTGACTCCGGGCCGCTGCGCGGCGTCAACAGGGTGAAGCGGCATGTCCCAGCCTCGGCACGCTGCTTGAGTGCGGCTAGCAGCTCTTCGGAAGTCGCCGTCAGATTGGCGACGACCAAGACGTGAAACTCGAAAGCCATGGGGTCCCCTCGCGGTGCTCGTGACGTGCGCTACGAGCTTATCGCTAACCGAGGTCGCGGAGGCTCGGCATGCCGTGCTCGTGCTCCTGGATCGGACCGCGGCGCTCGGAGCCGAGCGCGATCGAGTCGAGACGGGCGATCTCGCGATCGCCCTCGACCCGCGCCGGGTGGTCGGCCGGCAGCCCGGCGATCAGGTTGCGGATGCGGTTGCGCAGCTGGAGCGCGAAGTGCGGGGTCGACGCGCCGGTGAGCTGGCGCACGTCCTCGACGGTCGGCTCGCGCCCGCTGCGGTCCGATCGCTCGTACTCGCTCATGGGCGCAATCCTACGGCGCGTTCGCCTGCACCGGGATCAGCTCGGTGATCTGGTCGATCTGCGCCTGCTCGCGGACCGAGATCGCCTCCTCGTCCCCGAGCACCCAGGCCCGGTTGTAGACCGCCTGGCCCGGGTCGTCCTCGTAGCCGGGCTGAACACTGAGCAGATAGCTCTCGAGCGGCTCGGGCAGCTGCGCGGCCTCGTCGGTCAGCAAGAGCGGGGCGAACACCCCGTTGCTGGCGAGCGAGGCCGCGCCCGCCACGTCGGAGGGGCGGGTGGTGCTCGCGACCGCGAAGTTGTAGCCCGGTACCACCACTCCCCAGCCGAAGTCGCCTTTCTCGTAGCGGGCGAATGAGATCGCGTTGTCCACCGGGGTGGCTCCCTCGATGCGCTCGACCGAGCGCGCGAGCTTGCGCTTCTCGAGTTGGTCGGTGACCTCCTTGCCGATCACCTCCTCGGGACCGAGCAGGTACACGTTGGGCCGCTCGTGGTCCTGCAGCGCCTTGGCAACCGGGGCGGGGATCGAGCCGGCCTTGACCGGGAGCGCGGCGTCGCCAGAGCGGGCCGCCCACGACGCGGCGGGCATCGCCCATTCGGGCTGCTCGCCTGAGTAGAGCACCACATTGCTGGACGGCTTGCCGCGCGCGGCTGAGAAGAAGCGGTCGATGGCCGCCGCTCTTGCATACGGGTCGTTGCCTTCTACCACGGCGGTCTTGAAGCCGTCGGGGCGCGCCACGTCGGGACCGATGCGGATCACCTGGGCATCCTCTGAGAGATCGGAGCCTGTGGGCGCGAGCCGCTCGAGCGTCTCCGCGGTCACGGCCGGCAGCTTGTCGCCGTCCGAGAGCAGCAGCGGAGCGCCGATCGGCGGTCCCGCCAGCACCGCCGCGGCGACCGCCGACTGCCAATCGTCTTGGTCGACGAGCGCCACCGCCGTCGGACGGTCGCTCGCGCCCGTTGCGGGGAACACCGCGCTGGCCACCCCCGCCGCCACGGTCGCGGCGTCGGCGCCGTCGACGCGGATCGTGTTGCGCGTAGCCGTCGACGGGAATTCGAGCGCCTCGGCCGCCGCTTCGTCGTCCCCTTCGGCTGCAAGCTGCGGCGGCGGCGCTTCCTCGTCGCCGAGACTGCAACCCCCCGCCGCGAACACGACGAGCACGAGGGAGGCGGCGAGGCGGCGCATCCGAGCGCAGGTTAGCTGCGCCCCGAGCGGAAAGGGCCCGGGTATCGTATGATTGACTGGTCAGTCAATGCGGAGCGGAGGCGACCGTGGATTTCAAGCTCAACGACGACCAGCTCGAGTACCGGGACAAGTGCCGCCGGTTCGCCCGCGAGGTCATCCGCCCCGTGGCCGAACAGCACGACCGCGACGAGAGCGTGCCGTGGGAAGCCATCCGGGCGGCTCGCGAGTGGGGGCTGCACGGCATCGACCACATCCACCTCCTGGGCAGCGATCCGGAGGGCCTGTACGGCTGTCTCTACGCCGAGGAGCTCCACTGGGGCTGCGCGGGCATCGCGCTCGCGATCCAGGGCGGCTCGCTGGCCGCGGCGGGAATCGCTTCTTCCGGCACCCCCGAGCAGATCGGGCGCTGGGTGCCCGAGTGCTTTGGGATGGGTGACGAGATCAAGCTCGGTGCCTATGCCGTCACCGAGCCGGGCGCCGGGTCGGACGTGCGTTCGCTCAAGACGACCGCTCGACAGGACGGCGACGAGTGGATCCTCGACGGCACGAAGGTCTTCATCACGAACGGCGGGATCGCCGACGTGACCGTGGTCGTAGCGACCGTCGACCCCGACCTCGGCCACCGCGGCCAGGCATCCTTCGTCGTGCCCAAGGGCACGCCCGGACTGTCGATGGGCAAGAAGGAGTCGAAGCTCGGAATCCGCGCCTCCCAGACCTCGGAGGTCATCCTCGAGGACTGCCGCGTTCCCATGGACCAGCTGCTCGGGGGCTACGAGAAGCTCCAGCGCAAGCTCGAGCGCGCACGCTCGGGTGAGTCGAGCGGCCGCTCGTCGGGCGCGCTCGCGACCTTCGAGCTGACACGGCCGCTGGTCGGCGCCTCCGCGCTCGGGATCGCGCAGGCGGCCTACGAGTGGACGCTCGAGTACCTAGAGGGAAGGCAGGACGAGGGTGGACCGATGCTCGAGCAGCAGCGCATCCAGCAGGTGATGGCCGAGGTGGCCACCGAGATCGAGGCTTCGCGCCTGCTCGTCTGGCGGGCCGCTTGGATGGGACGCAACGGCGTGCCGATGACCGGGGGCCAGGGCTCGATGTCCAAGCTGAAGGCCGGCGATACGGCGATGTGGGCGACTACCACGCTCATGGACCTGGTCGGCCCCTACGCCCAGACCACCGACTGCCCCCTGGAGAAGTTCTTCCGGGACGCCAAGATCTACCAGATCTTCGAGGGCACGGCTCAGGTGCAGCGGCTCGTGATCGCGCGCCTGCAGCGCGCCGAGTACCAGAACAAGCTGACCGAGCACGACACCGAGGTCCTGGAGCAGGCGCCGGGCAACTCGACGGGCAGCGTGGTGGGCGCCGCCTCGAAGGCGCTCGACGCGGCCTAGGTCATTGGTTTCGGATCCGTGTGCCTTCCGGGGGCGCGCCAGACCAAGCTCCAAGCTCGTCAAGCGTAGACGTCTGATCCGCTTCGCGGGAGGCGGCGTAGGCTTCGAGTGTGGTCCTCCACCGCATGGCGCCGGTTGTGCTCGTGACGCTGGCGCTGGCGGGCTGTGATTCCGGCGGCGGCAACGAGCCCGTCCAGCCTCCCGACGACACGTCCGAACTGGCGGCTTCGCGAGTGGTGGGGGACTGGGTGCGCGCGCTCAACGACGGCGACTACGAGCGGGCCGCCGGCTTCTTCGCGCGCGGGGCAATCGTCGACCAGGGCCGGCCGATCCGGCTGCGCAACCGCGCGGCCGCCCGCATCTTCAACGCCACGCTGCCCTGCCGGGCGGATCTGGTCGACGTCGAGGACGAGCCCGGGCCGCGCGCGCTCGCCTCGTTTCGCCTGCGGGCAGGCCCGGGCGGCCCGTGCGAGGGCAGCGCGAGGGTGCGCGTGGCGATCGAGAACGGCCGCTTCACGGAGTGGCGCCAGCTGCCCCAGGCGCCCGAGCCGTCCGGCCCGGTCGTCTAAGAGCACCGCGCCGGAGCGTCAGGAATCGCGGCGATCGGCCTCGATCCGCCGCCGCTCCTCGAGGCGGTTGTCGCGGCGAAGCTGCGCCTCTCGTCCGCGGCGCTGCTCCTCGGGCGTCTCGGCGCGCGTCGGCGGTATGCGCACCGGGCTGCCCTCGTCGTCGAGCGCGACCATCGTGAGGTAGGCGGTCGAGGTATGCGTTACCTGGCCCGTTCGCACGTTCTCGGCCTCCACACGGACACCGACCTCCATCGAGCTGCGCCAGCTCGCGTTGACGGTCGACTTGACGGTGACCAGGTCGCCCACATAGACCGGGTTGAGGAACGTCATGCGGTCCATTGCGGCCGTCACGACGCGCGCGCCCGAGTGGCGCACCGCGGCGATCCCGGCGACCTCGTCGCAGAGGTGGAGGATGATGCCGCCGTGGACATTGCCCGCAATGTTGGCGTCGGCGATGCCCATCCAGCGGCTGAGCTCCGAGCGCGATTGGGAGGGCGGGCGCGGCTCCACGGCGGCTAGTCTAGGTGCCGCTACTCACCCGACGTTCGAAGGAGGCGGGATGCCAGGCCTCGGCGGACGGATGTCCACCGTCATCAAGTCAAAGATCTCGAGGATGCTCGACCGGGCCGAGGATCCGGCGGAGACGCTCGACTACGGCTACCAGAAGCAAGTCGAGATGCTCCAGAACGTCAAGAAGGGCATCGCCGACGTCGTCACGGCCAAGAAGCGGCTGCAGATGCAGTCCACCAAGCTCGAGCAGAGCGTGGTCAAGCTCGACACCCAGGCCCGCCAGGCACTCTCCCAGGGCCGCGAGGACCTCGCACGCATGGCGCTCGAGCGCAAGACGCTCGCCCAGACCGAGCTGCAGACGCTCGACACCCAGATCAAGGAGCTGGAGAGCCAGCAGGAGCAGCTGACGGCCAACGAGCTGAAGCTGCGCCAGAAGATCGAGCAGTTCCGGACCAAGAAGGAGGTCATCAAGGCGCAGTACTCGGCCGCGGAGGCCCAGGTCCGGATCGGCGAGGCCGCCAGCGGCGTGGGGGAGGAGATGGCCGATCTCGGTCTCGCGATGCAGCGCGCCGAGGACAAGACCGAGTCGATGCGCGCTCGCGCGTCCGCGGTCGAGGAGCTCGAGGCCGCCGGGACCTTCGAGGACATCACTCAGCTCGGCGGTGGGCAGGACGACATCGAGCGCCAGCTGCAGGAGCTCACAAGCGGTGCGGAGGTCGACGACGAGCTGGCCAAGATGAAGGCCGAGCTGGGCACGGGTGGCGGGAGCGAGGCGCCGGAGCTCGAGCCGGGCGAGACCCCGGAGAAGGAAGGCTCGGCCTGATGATCGTCCGTATCTCCGGAGAGGGTCAGTTTCGCCTGCCCGACGAGGACGAGGGCCGCCTGAACGAGCTTGACAACCGCGCCGTGTCGGCGGTGGAGCAGGGTGACGAGACCGGCTTTCGCGAGCTCTGGTCCCAGATGCTCGAGATCGTCGCCAGCGACGGCAACTCGCTGAACGACGAGGAGCTCGTGGAGTCCGACGTGATCCTCCCGCCGCGCGACATCAGCTTCGCGGAGGCCAAGGGCGAGTTCACGGGCGACGGCCTGATCCCGGACTGAGCGGACCATGGACGAAGACGCTTTCAACCTATCCACCCGTAAGTTCCTCAAGAAGCTCGGCATCACCGCCCAGCGCGAGATCGAGGGGGGCGTTCGAGACCGCATCGAAGCGGGCTCGCTGGAGGGCGACGAGCGGCTTCCCGCCCGCGCCGTGGTCCGAATCGAGGGGATTGACGAGATCGTTGTGGAGGGCGAGATCTCGCTCGGCAAGTAGCGCGCACGGGTTAGGATCGCTCCTGAATCCGACGGAGGTGACGGCATGGACGAAGCACGACTGGCGTCGGTCCCGTTGTTCGCCGGCCTCTCGCGCAAGGAGCGCCGCGCGGTGGCCCAGCGAGCCGACGAGGTGGACGTCGAGAGCGGGTACCAGCTCGTTCGAGAAGGGGAGTTCGCCTACGAGTTCTTCGCCATCGAGGAGGGAACAGCCGAGGTCAGGCGCGGCGAGCAGCACCTGGCGGAGCTCGGCCCCGGCGACTTCTTTGGCGAGATGGGGCTTATCGAGAATGCGCCTCGAAACGCGTCGGTCACCGCGAGCTCGCCATTGACCGCGGTGGTGATGACGGGCTCCGCCTTTCGCCAGATCGACCGCGAGCTGCCGGAGGTGGCCAAGCAGATCCGCAAGGCGATCGACGAGCGCTGCCGCCACCTGGCGCCCGTCGAGTAGCTCCTCTGGGGATCGTCAGGGCAGTCGCTGCCAGTCCGGGAAGATGTCGAGCTTGCGGTTGTTCGTGACGCGGACGATGTCCGAGCCGTCGATCGCCATGGTGTAGACCTCGAAGCCGGGGCCCAGGCGCTCGGGGCCACGCCGATCGCGATCGCTCGTGAACACGATGCGCGTGCCATCTGGAGACGGAACGGGGTTCGTCTCCCAAGCCTTGGTCGCAAGGATCTTTCGCACAGGACCGCCGTCGGGACTGATTGCGGCGATGTCCGAGCGGTTGCCCCGCTGCCTGAGTTGCTCGAAGACGATGCTCAGCCCGTCGGGTGCCCACTTGGGGTTGACCTCACTCACTCCGCCGTAGGCGGTGATCGCGTGCCGGTCGCTTCCGTCCGCGTTCATGATCGCGAGGCGGTTCTGCGCGCGGTCCTTCTTCGGACCGACGAAGCGCGTCTGGGCGTACGCGATGCGGGTGCCATCCGGAGACCAGTCCGGGTCGATGCTCGACTGCCCCCGCGGCGTGAGCGCATGGTCGGCGCCACCGTCGACGCCCATCACGTGGATGCGCTCCGGTGGCGGCGGGACGTCGGGATCGAGCCGAGCCGGGCGGGGGACGGCGAAGTATGCGATCAGGTTCCCGTCCGGCGAGACGCTCGGTGCGATGTCCGCCGAGCGAGCGCGCCGCACGCGAGTCACCTCGGCGGTCGCCAGGTTGCCGCTGAAGATGTCCTCGGAGAACGGTCGGGCCGAGAAGCGCGTGAAGAAAACGAGATTGGGATCCGTCGGCGAGAACGTCCCCTCCACCTCGCCCTGCTCTGACCCGCCCTTGAACACCTCTCGCTTGCCGGACCCATCGGGATTTGCGACCTGGAGCCGGGGGAGTGTGTTCTGCGTCTCGCGTTGCCAGATGAGCAACCCGTTCTTGCCGGGTGGCGTGGCTGCCGCCGGGGCGGCGATCACGGCAGCGAGTACGAGCGCCACGAGGGCGCTGAGGTGACGGCTTGACATGGCTCCCCTCCAGGTCGGTGTGGGCGCCACCCTCCCACAGTTCGACGGCGTCCGCTACTTCGCGGAGGGATGCAGCAGCGGCACGAGCGGCCGCCAGTCACGGCGCAGGACCTCGACCAGCGATGGCGGGGTGAGCAGCTCTGCCGGACCGCGGGACGGGCGTGGCGTGCGTTGGGTGTAGGCGCCGGGGCTCCATCGGAACAGGTCTGAGCCGAGGACCAGCCACGGTTCGCGGTCGTGCAGGACGAACGAGCCGTCGGGCAACGTGGCCATCTCGGCCTCGTGGCGCCGTTGCGACCGCGTCGCGGCATCGACGCGCTCCGCGTGCAGCCGCGCGTCGATGGCGTCGGCGCCGGCGTGGCCTGGGTGGAGCTCGCGCCAGATCGCGCCCAGGCTCTCGTAGTCCGCGCGCCGGCACTCGGCGCATGGGCGATGGCCGGCCGCGAAGGCGGTCGCCTCGTCGAGGAAGAACAGCTCCGTGTAGCGGCCGGGCTGCAGCAGCGGCTCACGGCGCCGGCCGCGAAATCGCAGACGGCAGGCGATCTACCGCCTGCCCGCGAAGCGCCTGCGAATCCTGCCGCCGCTGTCGTGCAGGCAACCGCGGTTTCCATAGACGAGGCCGCGGCCCGGATCCGCCACGAGCTCGCTCAGCGGAGTGACACGGTTCTGAAGCGGCACGGCTGGGGTGTCGCCGAGACCTAGCTCGCCCGGGCGTGGAAGGTGTGCGGCAGCTCCCAGCGCTCGCGCTGCCTACCGGGCGAGTCGGGCGAGCGCCCGGCGCCGGTGGAGTTGCCCCACGTGCCGGGCCATGTTGCCCACTCGCCGAACGGGCGCCAATCGATGTCGTCGAGCAGCTTGCCCTTGCCGTTGGCAACGTCCTCGCCGCGGTTGCCCGGAGTGAAGAAGTTGGCGTGCGATCCGAGCGCGACGTAGATGACCGGCCGTCCCGCGTCGAGCTCACAGCGCCAGAACTCGCGCTTCTCGCCGTTCTTGTGCTGCGAGGCCGTCATCAGCACGGGCTTGTCGCCCGCCTTGTCGACGCAGCCGGTCTGCACGAACTCCCAGTCGCCCTCGTGGCGGCCGGCCCCGAGGATCTCCCACGGGTTGTAGAGGTACCAGAGCCAGAACTGGTGCCACCACAGATTCGCGGCCTGAACGACGCGGTGATAGCCGACGACGGGCGTCGCCTTCGGATCGCTCATGCCAGGCGGGAAGTTCATCCGCCCGCCCTCGGGCAGCGCGGAGAGGTCGACCGGCTCGCCGTTGATCGTCGCGAAACGCTCGGCGGTCTCGACCGGCTGGGGACGCCACGCCTCATTGGAGTTCAGCTTGAAGATTGGAGCGATCATCGAGCCGGGAGATCAGGCTACAGGGGTAGCTGTCTTACGGCCGCTCCGCTCGCCCGCCGGCTGCTCTACGACGACGGCTGAGTGGCACTTGCCGCCGCCGCCAGGTCGGCGGCGACGGTGACCACCTCTGCGACGAGGGTGGCCAGGTCGGTCTCGGTGCTGCCCGGGTGCAGGATGCAGGCGCGCATGGTTTCGCGTCCCTCGTAGACCGTGCCGGTCACGAACGCCCGCCCCCGCGCCTGGACGGCCTCAGGCAGCGCGTGGTTGACGGCCTCCATGCGGTCCGGCCCGCACCCAGGCGGCCGGGCGCGGAATGCCACGATCGACGTCTCGGGTGTGGCCGCGAGCTCGAGCGACGGCTCCCGCTCGACCAGAACGGCGAGCTCGCGGGCCAGCGCGTTCGCGCGCACGACCTGATCGACGATGCCGCTGCGGCCGCTGGCGGCGATCGTCGCCCACGTCTTCAGGGCACGGAACGGCCGCGTCTGCTCGAGGCCGTACTCGGCGAAGGTGCCAAGGTCCGCGCCGGCGTCCTGGCGCAGGTAGGGCGGGACGACGCTGAACGCGTCGCGCAGGTCGTCGGCGCGGCGCACCAGCGCGCAGCCGGCGTCGACCGGGACGCCGAGCCACTTGTGCGGGTCGAGTGTCAGCGAGTCGGCTCGGTCCATGCCCCGGTAGCGCGTGGCCAGCGCCGGATCGAGCACGCCGAAGGCGCCGTAGGCCCCGTCGACGTGAAACCAGAGCTGCTCGGCGGCGGCGACTTCTGCGAGCGCGTCGAGCGGGTCGATCACGCCGGTGTTCACGGTTCCCGCCGAGCCCACGAGCAGCGCAGGTGTCGCGCCGGCCGCGCGGTCGGCCGCGATCGCGGTGTGCAGCGCGTCCGCGTCGACACGCCCGCCGGGCAGCGGCACCGGCCGGATCGAGTCGCTCCCGAGCCCGAGCAGCTCGAGCGCGCGCGGCACGCAGCTGTGCGCCTCGGAGGGCACGTAGGCAACGAGGCGCGGGCCGTGCGCGAGCCCGCCCCGGCGGACGTCGTGGCCCGCGGCGGCGGAGGCGCGGCCGCGGGCGCCGGCCAGGCAGACGATCGTCGCCGCGGATGCCCCGCTGGTGAGGAGCCCGGCGCCCGGCGCGTGCGGGTAGCCGACGAGCTCCGCCAGCCAGCGCACGGCCGTGCGCTCGAGGTGAACGTCGGCGTGGTCGCCCGACACCACGCTCGGGTTCATCGCGGCGGCCGCCAGCGACGCCAGCACACCGGCCGGCGCTGGTGGGGAGTTGACCCAGCCGAAGAAGGCCGGGTGCCCGTTGCCCATTGCGTGCGGCAGCACGTCGCGCGCCATCGTCCGCGCCAGCGCCTCGAGCCCGGTCGGGCCGTCCGGCAACGGCAGCTCGAGCAGCGCCGCGCGCAGATCGTTCGGCAGTGGCTGCCATACCGGCCGTCCCGGCAGCGCCTCGAGGTGGTCGGCCACCGCGTCGATCAGCGCGTGCCCGGTACGCCGGAACTCGTCCAGATCACCGGTGCCGAGCCGGCGGGGGGCGGATTCGCTCACAGCGGCAGCATAGGTACCTCTCGGCTACCGCCAGGTGACGTAAAACCGCTCGCGGAGCGGACAATCCCGACAGCGGGATCTCCCAGAGCGGGAACCCGGGCCCCGAAACCGCGTCCACGCCCGGGGCACTCCGGGCCATGAAATCCCTGCACAAGTGACGTTCCAGCGTGACGGCCGTGGCTGACGCGTTGCTGCTTGCGCGTCCGCGGCGAGTAAGTACGCGATTCGTCGCTCAGAGTCCCGTGCTCCAATAGCACAAGCGGGAAGCACATGGTCTGAAGGGCCGAGCGACGCCGCTTCTTGGCGACGAGAGCGAGAGCGCATATCTAGGGCACCGCGACGACCGCTGCGGACGGTGGCTGTTGCATAAGCCGTCCCGGCAAAGCTGCTACGTGATCGCGGAGATGTCTGCCAGAGCGGCTGGGTGTGACCACCTCCGAGCGGATGCACCTCGCGTGACCAATGCGGTTGCCGATTCCGGAACCCACCCTTAGAAACGATCCAGCGGGCCTCGCCGGGGGTTTGTGCAACAGCCTCGACGAGCGGCGACAGTCTCCCCGGCTCGAGACCTTGCTTTCGCATCCCTGGGAGAGCAGCACTCTGCTCGCGTGTCGGCGGGGCTCCTGGTGTTCGTCCGATGCGGCGGTCGATCGCGACCTAGCGGAAGCGCCTACTTAAGTCGGAGAGCAAGAGTCTTATGGCGGGGCTGGCCCGTCGGGCGGGGCCACCGCGTGTCGTTGGTCGCCGGCTATGGGCATCCTGGCGAACCGCGGGTAACGCACTATCGAGCGCTGGGTCCGTAAATGACCGTGGCGTGCGCCGCGTCGATAGTCACAGAGACGAGTTCGCCGGCTTGGGGTGGCACGTCGTCGAACGGGAGATGTGCTCGTAGCGTCTCGCCGACGGCTAGGACCACTTCCCAGCGGCCGGGACCCGGGGAGACGCGCTCGACCCTGGCCTCGAGCGGCCCGCGGCCAGGTGCTGCGATGCGGATGGCGGTTCCCCAGGTTGCCAGCGTGGCCGGGCGGGACGGGTGGTGAGCGGGGAGCCCGCACCGCACGCCGGCGATGAGTACCCGCCCGGCCTGATCGCTTTCGACAGGGATGACATTGTCGTAGCCGACGAGCTTGGCGACGGTCGCGTCGGCAGGTCGCCGGACGACCGACGGCGGAGTGCCGAGTTGGCGGACCACGCCGTCGGAGAGGATGGCCACGCGGTCCGCCACACGGAGCGCCTCTTCCGCCCGGTGGGACACGTGCACGACGGTGACGCTGCGGTCCGCCAGCGCGACCTCGAGGTCGTCGAGGAATCGTCGTCGTGCCTCTGGGTCAAGGCCGGCGGCTGGCTCGTCGAGCAGGAGCAGGTCGGGCTCGATCGCGAGCGCCCGCGCCAGGTTCACGCGCTGCGCTTCGCCGCCCGACAGCGCCGCTGCCCGCCGCTCGGCCAGGTGGGCCACGCCGAGCCGCTCGAGCGCAGCCAGCACCATGCGCCGGCGCTCGCCTCGTTCGATGCCGCGCCAACGGAGGGGGAGCTCGACGTTGCGCTGCACGCTCGTTGACAGCAATCCCGCCCGCTGTGTCGCGTAGCCGATCCGGCGGCGCAGCTCGTAGCCCCCCTCGGTGACCGGGGTGCTGTCGATCTCGACGGTGCCGGCGCTGGGGGTCTCAAGCCCGGCAAGCAGTCGCAGCAGCGTCGTCTTACCGGCGCCGTTGGGCCCGAGCACCGCGAGGCGCTCGCCGGCCGCCACCTCGAGCCGCTCGATCCCGAGCACCTCGCGGGTGCCACGGCGATGACGCAGGTCGACAAGCCTCAGGACTGCGCCCATGCGGCGGCGCGCTGCTGCACTGAGGTGAGCAGCGCGTTGATCGCGAACGCCAGCGCGAGCAGCACGCCCGCAAAGACGAGCGCCTCGCCGAAGTCGCCGCGACCCACGTTCTCGACGATCGAGGTGGTCATCACCTGGGTCTGCCCGTGGATGTTGCCACCGACGATGGTCGCGGCGCCGACCTCTGAGATCGCGTGGCCGAAGCCGGCCATCGCCGCGGCGAGCAGCGGCACGCGCGCCTCGAGCCAGAGCCGGATGATCAGCTGAGGGCGGTTCGCCCCCAGGGCGCGGAGCTGGTCTGCGAGGTCAGGCGGGAGCGCCTGCAGCCCCGCCATCGTGATCCCGGCGATCAGCGGCGTGGCGATCAGGACCTGGGCGATCACCATGCCGCGCAGCGTGTAGATCAGGTCGAGGTTCCCGAGCGGTCCGCTGCGCCACAGCACGAGTGCCACGAGCAGGCCGACCACCACGGTGGGGACCGCCATCCCAGTGTTCACCACCACGGCGAGGCCACCCCGCCCGCGGATGCGCGCCAGCGCCAGCCAGGTGCCGAGCGGAACACCCATCGCGAGCGCGATCAGCGTGGCGCTCACGGACACAAGCGCGGAGCGTCCCAGCACCTCGGGCACGGAATCCATCAGCTCTGGGCGTCCGGAAAGAAGAGCGGCTCCCCATACTCGGCGACGCCGAAGTTCGCGATCGCCTTCTGCGTGCCCGTCGAGGTGATCCAGCTCGAGAACAACCTCGCGCAGGCCGTGTTCAGGTCGTCGCCCTCGACGACGATCACGTGGTACGGGTTGAGCAGATCCTCGCCGCCCTCGAGGAGCAGCTTGCTGTCGAGGTTGTCGGTGGCGAGGAAGGTGCCGCGGTCAGACAGGGTGTAGGCCTGCTTCTGATCGGCGATCGTGAGCGTCTCGCCCATTCCCTGCCCGGTCTCGATGTACCAGGAGCCCTTGGGCTTGATCCCGGCGGCGTCCCAGAGCTCGAGCTCCTTGGCGTTCGTCCCGGACTCGTCGGCGCGGGATGCGAAGTTGTCCTCGGCCTCGGCGATATCGGCGAACGCCTCCGGCGCGTCGCTCGCCTTCGAGACATGCGCGGGGTCGTCGGCCGGGCCGATGATCACGAAGTCGTTGTGCATCACGGCCTTCCTGCTGGCGCCGTGTCCTTCCGCCATGAAGTCCTCCTCGGCGGCGGGGGAGTGGACCAAGAGCACGTCGGCGTCGCCGCGGGCTCCGAGCTCCATCGCCTCACCCGAGCCAACCGCCAAGGTCTTCGCGGAGCACCCGGAGGTCTTCTCGAAGGTCGGGAGCAGCTCGTCGAGCAGCCCGGAGTCGCGGGTGCTCGTGGTGGTGGCAAGCACCATGGTGCCGCGATCGGGGGCGGAGCCGTCACCGTTGTCTTCGCTGTCGTCGTCACCGCAGGCACTCGCAAGGAGCGCGGCAGTCAGGGCGAGCAGCGCGCCCGCCATCCGTGCGTGCCGGTGTCTCACGCGGCGCTTCGGAGCTCGCCCGACATGGACAGGTCGTAGCCCGGCATCGCCGCCAGGCGCTGCTGCAGAGCAGCGCTCGCCAGCAGGTCCAGCAGCGGCGCCGCGGCGCCCATCGAGGCGCTCGCGAGCGCCAGCTCGAACGGCTCGGTGACGACTGGCACCCACTCAAGGCCGGCCGATTCCGCCACGGCCCGAACCGCCAGCCCGGCGTCCGCTGCGCCGGTGGCAACCGCCGCCGCCACGGCCAGGTGGGACTCGGCGGGCTCACCGAGCTCCGGATGCGGCTCACAGCCCGCCTGCCGCATCAGGCTCTCGAGTAGCAGGCGCGAGCCCGTGCCCGGGAGGCGCCACGCGATCCGCCGGCCGTCGAGATCGCCGGCTCCGCGGATGCCGAGCGGGTTGCCTGGAGCGAGCACAAGCCCCTGGTCGCGCCTCCAGAGATGCACAAGCACCATGGGCTCGCCGCCGAGCGCCCCCCGCGCGAGTGCGTCGTTCCAGCGGCCGCTGACCGCGTCGAGCAGATGCAGGGCCGCGCCGTCCGCTGCCCCGCGCGCGAGCTGGACGATCCCGTTCACGCTTCCGCGCGGCCCGGCCACAACGCTCGCCGATTCCCCGGCCGCGCGCACCAATACGTCAAGGGCGGGATCATCGCTGCCGGCCAGGCGCAGCGCGGCCAGGTCGCCGGGCCAGCGGGCCGCCCTGGCCGCCCCGCCCGCGCCGACCCTGAAGCGCGTCCGCTCAGTACCCGCCAGCACGCCCCGGTCGCGCAGCGCGGCGTAGGCGCGCGCGGCCGTGCCTGGCGAGCAACCCGCCTCCCGGGCGAGCGTTCTCACCCCGGGCAGGCCCTCGCCCTCCGACCAGCGGCCGCTAGCGATCACATCGGCGAGACGCGCGGCAAGCTCGGCTGAACCCATCTGTACCGGCACAGTATGGTACAGAGCGCCAACCGAAGCGACCGTGTCATGTGCTCATTTGAAAACAGGCGTCTCCGCTGTGGCGGCACTGACTGGCGAATCGTCCGCCGGCACCTCACCCGCTCGTAGAGCGGAAACCTCCTACAGCGGGATCTCCCAGAGCGGGAACCAGCGGGCGATGTCCTCCTCGAAGGGCAGCTCGGCTCCGATCTGTGCCTTGATGCGCAGTTCGCGTTCGGAGTTCCGTGCCTGCTCGCCCGGGGCGGGCACGAACGGGTAGTAGGCGCCGCGCTTGAAGTTGTAGATGAAGTAGACCGGCTTGCCCTTCTCCTCGAAGGCGAACACCGCGCACGGCAGGCGGTCGCCGAGTAAACCTTCAGGCAGGGCTCGCGCCCGGAGGCGCACTCGGCTTGCCGGGGGTGGGCTCCTCCCCGTGCGGAAGCCACTCGAGCCACTTCGGCAGGTACCAGTTCCACTCGCCGAGCACTTGCATCGACGCCGGCAGCAGCACGCCGCGGACGATCGTGGCGTCGATCAGCACGGCCACGGCCAGTCCCAGGCCCATCTCCTTGAAGTCGAGGAAGCTGAGGGTCATGAAGACGGAGAACACCGCGACCATCACGATCGCGGCGCTAGTGACGGTCCCGGCCGTCGTGGAGATGCCGTGTCGTACGGCCTCGCTCGTGCTCATGCCGCCCAGGTAGGCCTCGCGCACACGGGAGAGGATGAACACGTGGTAGTCCATCGAGAGCCCGAAGAGGATCACGAAGAGGAACAGCGGCAGCCATGAGGTCACACCCCCGTTCGACGTGAAGCTCAGCACGTTCTCCCCGAGGCCCTCCTGGAAGACCAACACCAGGATGCCGTAGGCCGCGCCAACGGACAGCAGGTTGAGCACGATCGCCTTGATCGGAATCACGACCGACCGGAACGTGTAGAGCATGAGCAGGAACGTGAGGGCGAACACGAAGGCGAAGATCAACGGCAGCCGGTCGGCCACCAGGTCGCGGAAATCGTTCGATTGGGCGGCGGTCCCCGTGACGTTCACCGTCGTTCCATCCACCTGGCCAACCGTGGCGGGCACGATCTCGTTCCGGATTGCATCGAGCGCGGCGGTGGACTCGGCGTCGTTCCCGTTGCCGCGGGTCGGGATCGAGATCAAGGCCACGCGGCCGTCCCCGCTGTAAGCCACCTCCGTGCCCTTCAGCACCCCCTCGGAGCTCTCGGCGCGACGCTGCAGGTCAGTGATGGCGGCGGCCACATCGCCGCCGCGGACGTCGTTGGCCTCGACGACCACGTCCGTCGTAACCCCTTCTTCGGGGAAGGCATCGCGCAGCCGGTCGTAGGTCTTGATCACGGCCAGGTCCTGCGGCAGGTCGTCCACGCTCGTGACCACGACCTGCATGTTCAGGGCCGGAACCGCCAAAGCCAGCATCGCGCCACCGGCGATGGCGATCGCCAGCCAAGGCCGTCGCATCACGCGATCCACCGTCGCCGACCAGAAGCGCGATTCGCCCGCCTGCCGGCGACGGCTAAGGAATGGAATGCGGCCCTTCTCGATGCGGTCGCCGAGCCACGCCAGCAACGCCGGCAGCACCGTGAGGGAGGCGAACATCGCGATCGCGACCACGAGGATCGTGCCCTGCGAGAACGAGATGAAGGTCTTGTCGCCGGTGAGGAACATGCCCGACATCGCCGCGATCACGGTCAAACCCGAGATCAAGACCGCCCGTCCCGATGTCGCCGCGGCGACCTCGAGCGCGGAACGCTCGTCCCGCCCCGCGGCACGCTCCTCGCGCTCGCGGCGAAGGTAGAAGAGGGAGTAGTCGACGCCGACGGCCAGACCGATGAGCAGGATCACCGACGAGATGTTGCTGTCGACCGGCGAGAGCTGGCTCGGGGAGCGCAACAAGCGAGATCGCCGCCATCACGCAGGTGAAGCCGAGGAGCAGGGGCACGAGCGCCGCCACCACAGAGCCGAAGGCGAGAATGAGGATCAGCAGAGTGATTGGGAACGACAGCAGCTCGGCCTTCAGCAGGTCGGAGGTGAAGGTCTCCTGGAGCTGTTTGTTCGAGCTGACGCTCCCGAACTGCTCGACGCGCAGGTCGGGGTGCTCGCGCTTGACCGCATCCACCGCCTCTTCCGCCGGCTCGAGGCGCTTCGCAGCCTCGAGTGAGTCGCCGGTGATCTCGAACTCGACCAATGCAGTGTGCCCGTCGGCCGATGTCTCCCCGGGTCCGCCCAGCGGCGACACGACGTTCTTGACGTCCTTGGTCCGGGACAGCCGCTCGGCGGCATCGTCCACTGTCGAGCGAAACTCGGGATCCTCGATGGTGAGCGTCCGGCTCTGGATCAGGACGGCCTCGTTGTTGGGCCTCAGGCCCGCGTCCTCGAGCGCATGTTCTGCGCTGCCGGCCTCGCCGGAGAACTGGTCGGCCCCGTGGATCTGGTTCTGGCCGACCGCGTTGCCGAGCATCACTGCGACGACGACGAAGGCCAGCCACCCCCAGATCGCGGTCTTCCGGTGGTTGGCGCTCCAGTGCGCTGCGCGCGCGGCGACATTCCTTCGATCCATGCCGAACTCCCTTCACGGAGTCGAGTACCTAGACCGGATCCGGGCGCACGGGCCACGCGCGCCCGTCACTCGAGCGACCGTACCTGATTCAGACTGCCCAAACAACCTCCCGAGCGGTCGCGCGCAGGTTCCTCGCTGCGCGGCCCGAAACCGCGTCCATGCTCGGCCTCTCCGGGTCATGAAATCCCTGCATAAGGAAGGTTCCGGTCGTTGCGGGCGTGTCGGATACACCCGCTCGTGGTCGACCTGATGTACCTCTCTCGTACCGCTGGTCTCGACCTGAGAGAGGCCGTAGGTCAGGCCGCAGCGAGCGCGGCAGCGAGGTCGTCGGCGCTGGCTTCGACGGCCTCTGGGATCGTGATGGTCAAACGTCCGTCGTGGTCGAGTAGCCGGCGCGCCTTAATGACGGTCGGGCCGATCATGCGCTGGGTGCCGGGCTCGAAGATTCTCCGGATTCTCCTCTCCTTCAGCGTCCTGGGGGGCGCCAACGTGGAGGGAAGCACGTCGCCTCCTGGGTCGTACTCCGCGAGCGGTGTACGAACATCACCACGATTGGGCGCGTCGTCACGCCCCGGTCGTCAGCAGGGTCCGGACAGCGTGCGCCGAACCTATCG
>JBEVKF010000095.1:0-39429 GCA_040509755.1 Thermoleophilaceae bacterium
CCGCCCGCCGCGGCACCCCCTGCCGCCACCCAGCCTGTCGAGGCCGGCACCACCGAGGCCGACAAGGGCGCGCCGCCGCCGGAGGTCAAGAAGCCGCCGCCGGAGGTGAAGAAGCCGCCCACTGAGGTCAAGAAGCCGCCGCCCACCGAGGTCAAGGAGCCGCCGCCCGAGGTCAAGAAGCCGCCCACCGAGGTCAAGAAGCCGCCGCCCGCGTCGACCCCTACCCCGACCCGCGACGGTGCGGGCGACGGAGACGGCGACGGCGCCCCGCAGCCCTCGCGCACGTCTTCGACGAGGCCGAGTAGCAAGCCCAAGCGCCAGCGTCCTCGAAAGAAGCACGGTCGCCGATGAGCCTCGTCGTCTGGACCATGATGGGCATCGCTCTCTGGCACTTCACTGTGTTCCTGCCGGACCGGTTCTGGGGCGGGATCGTGGGCGCCTTCCTGGCGTCGGCGATCGGCGCAGCGCTGTTCGGCTTCCTCGTCAACGGCGCAACCGTGCCGGGGGCGAACGACACTGACATCCTGCAGGCGCTGGTGGCGGTCCCAGGTGCGCTGATCGGGCTCGGGCTCTCGTATTGGTGGGGCGCTCGGGCCGATCGCGCGAGCGGCATCGACCACGGTTTCACGCGCGCGGGCTCGCACTAGCCGGGAGGCACAGCGGCATCTCGGCGGGGGCGAGCCCACCCGTTCCGTCCGCTTCAGCGCCCAGGATGGGCCGGATGCAGTCGAGGTCGACCAGGTGGGAGTCTCAGCCCTATGACGTGGCGGTCGCGGGCCGCCTGGCCGGCGAACTCGGCGTCTCGCGCATCGTCGGAGCGATCCTCGCCCGGCGCGGCTTCGCCGACAGCGAGGAGGCGCGCCGCTTCCTCGCCGCCGAGCAGCGCCACGACCCGCTCGGCCTGCCCGGCGTCCCGGCCGCCTGCGAGCTGATCCTCGACCACCTGCGCCGGGGCTCGCGGATCGCGGTATTCGGCGACTACGACGTCGACGGCGTCTGCTCGACCGCCATGCTCGTCCGCGCCCTGCGCGCGCTCGGGGGCGACCCGGCCTGGGAGCTGCCAAGCCGCTTCGACGAGGGCTACGGCCTCTCGGGCGCCGCCGTCGAGCGGCTTACCGCCCGCGGCACCGCGCTGCTGGTCACGGTCGACTGCGGTATCACCGCCGTCGAGCAGGTCGCGGCGGCCAAGGCGGCGGGCCTGGACGTGGTCGTCACAGACCATCACCGCCCCGGCCCCGAGCTGCCCGACTGCGTGGTCGTGCATCCCGCGCTCGGTGCCTACGGCTGCCCCGAGCTGTGCGCGTCGGGAGTGGTGCTCAAGCTCTCGGAGGCGTTGCACGGAGCCGCCGGTGGCGACCCGGACGCCGCCAGCGAGGACCTCGACCTCGCCGCGCTCGCCACCGTCTGCGATCTCGTGCCGCTGCATGACGAGAACCGGCGCATCGCCCGGGAGGGCGTCCTGGCACTCTCGCGCACGCGCAAGCCGGGCCTTCGCGCGCTCGTGGCCGTGGCCGGCGTGGAGCTGGGGGAACTGACCGAGCACCATCTCGGCTTCCGGCTCGGCCCTCGCATCAACGCGGCGGGGCGGATGCGGCGCGCGGACGCCGCGCTCGAGCTGCTGCTCACCGAGGACGAAGGCCGCGCCGAGGAGATCGCCCGCGAGCTCGACCTGCTCAACCGCGACCGCCGCGAGGCGGAGACGCGCATCCTGTCCGCGGCCGAGGCGGCCTGCGAGCCCCAGGTGAGCCAGGGCGCCATGGTGGTGGCGGGGGAGGACTGGCATCCGGGCGTGGTCGGGATCGTTGCCTCGCGGCTGGTCGAGCGCTGGCGGCGCCCCTGCGTCGTGATCGCGCTCGAGGATGGGACCGGGCGCGGCTCGGGCCGCAGCATCTCCGCCTACGACCTGCACGCGGGCCTTGGCGCCTGCACGCAGCACCTGACTCGCTTCGGCGGCCACGCCATGGCCGCCGGGGTCGAGCTCGAGGAGGGGGAGGTAGAGCCCTTCCGCCGCGCCCTCGCCGCTCACGCCGGCGCCGCCCTGGCGCCCGGCGACCTGATCCCCTGCGAGCGTGTCGACGCCGTCGTGCCCGGGGGCGTGCTGGGTCTCGAGCTCGCCGACGAGCTCGAGCGACTGCGCCCGTTCGGGATGGGCAACCCGCAGCCCACGCTGCTAGTGCCGTCAGCCCGCTTCCAGCACGTGGCCGGCATGGGCGAGGACAAGGAGCACTCCCGCTTCACGCTGGTCACCGCCGGCGGAGCGCGATCGCGCGGGGTGGCCTTCGGCACGCCGCCAAAGACGCTGGCGCCGGCGCAGGCCGACAACCACGACATCGCCCTGCGCCTCGAGCGCAACCGCTGGAACGGGATGGTGGAGCCGCGCGTCCAGCTGCGAGCCCTGTGCCCGACGCGGCCGGGGGAGCTGCTCGTCCTCGGCGAGGAGGGCGGCTTCTGGGAACGCGTGGCGCTCGCGCTCGAGCCCGAACGCCACCCGAGCGATCCGCCCTGGGGCCAGGGCGGCACAGCCGAGCCGGTCGACCGCCGCAGCGAGGGCTTCGCGGGCGTTGCGGGTGACCTGTTCTCGAGTGGTGAGGCCGTCCTGGTCGCGGTTGCCGACGTCGAGCGTCGGCGCGCCGGACTCGAGGCGATCGTTGCCGGGCTGGCGCACGGCGGCATGGCCGTCGCCTCCTGGAGCTCGATCGAAGCTGACCCCTCGACGATGGCGGGCTTCGACCAGCTCGTGGCGCTCGATCCCCCACCCGGGGGTGCG
This sequence comes from Thermoleophilaceae bacterium, assembly GCA_040509755.1. GTDB lineage: Bacteria > Actinomycetota > Thermoleophilia > Solirubrobacterales > Thermoleophilaceae > JACVRW01. The sequence goes on from JBEVKF010000095.1 coordinate 2,768, forward strand.
TCCGATCCGGTCCTGCGGTCGGGCCCGCTCGCCCATCTGGCCTGGAGCCCGGCGGAGGCCGAGTTCGCCCTGCTCGTGTGGCGAGCGGAGCTCGACCTGCGACCGCTGCTCGCCGACGCATACCGGGCGCTTCGAGAGCTTGCCCCGGACACCGACGCGAAGCGGCTGCAAGAGGCCCTCGGCGGAAGCGGTCGCTATCCGCGCACACCGCGCTGCTGCGCCCGCCTGCTCACCGTGTTGAGCGAGCTGGCCTTGATCGAGTTCAGCCTCGATCCGCCGAGCTGCCACCTGCGCGAGTCGGCGCGCACCGAGCTCGAGCGCTCGGCCGCCTACCGCGCGGCGAGCGAGCGCCTGACGGCAATCGAGGGCGCGCTGGCCCGCGAGCTGCCGGCGGCGGCGCCCGCCCGGGCGGCCTGAGAAGCGCAGTTCCGCTCTACACTCGATGGTGATGGCCAAGCCTCCTCGCGCGAACGGGAACCCAGGCCCGAAGAGCGGGACGAAGCCGCCCGCCGCGGGCCCCGGAAACGGACGCGCGACGACGGCGGACTTCGAGCATCACCCGGTCGACGAGCACCACAAGCCCGTCCCCGCCGTTCCGAAGGCCAACCTCACCGACGACCAGCGCGTGCTGCTCGGCGACCTGTTCGCCGTGGTCGAGGAGCACGCCGCGGACGCCGTCGAGGCAGTCGACCGCGAGCTCGTCACGAAGGCGTTCGAGTTCGCCTGCGTCCGCCACGCCGACCAGCGCCGGGCAAGCGGAGAGGACTTCATCGTGCACCCGGTGGGCGTGGCCAAGATCTGCGCGGGCATGCGGCTCGATACCGCCACGCTCTGCGCGGCCCTCCTGCACGACACCGTCGAGGACACGAGCGCGTCGCTGTCCGAGGTCGAGACCGAGTTCGGCGAGGAGATCGCCAAGCTCGTGGACGGCGTGACCAAGCTCTCGGGCGTCACCTTCCAGAGCCGCGACGACCGCCAGGCCGAGAACTACCGCAAGATGATGGTCGCGATGGCCCAGGACATCCGGGTCATCCTGATCAAGCTCGCCGACCGCCTGCACAACATGCGGACACTCGGCTCGATGCCCAAGCAAAAGCAGCAGGACAAGGCGCGCGAGACGCTCGACATCTTCGCTCCCCTGGCCCACCGGCTCGGCATCCACGCGATCAAGTGGGAGCTCGAGGACCTCGCGTTCACGACGCTCCACCCGCGCAAGTTCAACGAGATCAAGCAGCTCGTCTCCCAGCAGCGCGACGAGCGCGAGGCCTACGTGTCGCGCGCCGGCGAGTACCTGGAGAAGGAGCTCGACGCCGTCGGCATCGAGGCCGAGATCTCAGGGCGAGCGAAGCACTTCTACTCGATCTACTCGAAGATGAACCAGAAGGGCCGCGAGTTCAACGAGATCTACGACCTCACCGCCATGCGCGTGATCGTGGGCTCGGTGAAGGACTGCTACGGCGCGGTCGGGGTGATCCACTCGCTCTGGAAGCCGCTCCCAGGGCGCTTCAAGGACTGGGTCGCCATGCCCAAGTTCAACATGTACCAGGCGCTGCACACCACGGTGATCGGGCCGGAGGGGCGGCCGCTCGAGATCCAGATCCGCACGATGGAGATGCACCGCACCGCCGAGTACGGCGTGGCCGCGCACTGGATCTACAAGGAGGACGGCTCCAAGCCCATCGCGGAGAAGGTCGAGTGGCTGCGCCACCTGCTCGACTGGCAGATCGACGCGAAGGATCCGCAGGAGTTCGCCGAGACGCTCAAGGCGGACCTCTTCGAGGACGAGGTGTTCGTGTTCACGCCGCGCGGCGAGGTGAAGTCGCTGGCCGCGGGCGCAACGCCGCTCGACTTCGCCTACTCGATCCACACAGACGTTGGCCACCGCTGCGTGGGCGCCAAGGTCAACGGCAAGATCGTGCCGCTGCACTACGAGCTGCAGTCCGGCGACATCTGCGAGGTGCTGACTTCGAAGAAGGAGCGCGGCCCGAGTCGCGACTGGCTCGCGCTGGCGAAGACCACGCGCGCCCAGTCGAAGATCCGGGCCTGGTTCAAGCGCGAGCGCCGCGAGGACTCCGAGCGCACCGGCCGCGAGATCCTCCACGAGAACCTCAAGCGCGCGGGCCTGCCGCCGCAGAAGATCGCCGGATCGCCGCTGCTCGCGGACGTGATCCGCGAGATGGGCTTCCGGAAGGCCGAGGACTTCTACATCGCGCTCGGGCAGTCGAAGATCTCGCCGAAGACGGTCACGTCCAAGCTGATGCACCGCCTCAAGGAGGGCGAGGCGGCGGTCGAGCCGGCGAGTGCGGGGACCGAGCTCCTGGAGCGCCGGGAGACCCCGCGAAAGACCGCGGCCTCCTCGAACTACGGCATCAAGGTCGAGGGCGTGGACGACGTGATGCTGCGCCTTGCCAAGTGCTGCCGGCCGGTGCCCGGCGATCCGATCATCGGCTACATCTCACTAGGCAAGGGCATCACGATCCATCACGACAACTGCCCCAACGCGGAGGCGCTCAAGAAGAACCCCGAGCGCTTCACCGCGGTCTCCTGGGAGGGCGACACCTCGGCGCCCTTCCGCGTGGAGCTGCAGATCGACGGCTGGGACCGCACGCGCCTGCTCGAGGACCTCTCGCGGACGTTCGCCGAGACCGGCATCAACATCCTCGAGGCGCGCTGCACGGTGGTCCACCCGATGGTCAAGAACCGCTTCGTGGTCGAGGTGGGGGACACGCAGTCGCTGAAGACGTGCATCACGCGGCTGCGCAACATCGAGTCGGTCTTCGACGCGTATCGCGTAACGCCGACGGGCTAGCGGTTTCGCAGTTTCTGCGCGAGATTGCGCAAGGCGTCGAGCGGACGGACCAGCGTGGCTCCCAGCCGATAGCGACGGGTCCGGAAGATGCCCATCCCCCAGGCGTGGTGCTGGTCGGCAAGCGCGTGGAGGCGGGAGACCTCGGATCGGAGCCGCTCGTTCTCGCTCATGAGCGCCGCCACCCGAGACTCGGCGTGCCACTGCCGCCGGGTAACGCGGGCAAGTTCGCGAAGTGGTTGGCCAGTGGCCCGGGCGCTCCGGGGCAGCCGCCGCAGGACCGCCACCACATCGTTCGCGTGAGTGTGGGCGCTGTGCATCCCGACGACCAGATCGCGGTTGGCGATACCCATCTCGGGGCGGTACTCGGTCAGCTCACTGCGCAAGCGCTCCGCGTCGAGCGGCTGGGGCGTGGCGCGGCCGCCAAAACCGTCGGCCTCGAGTAGCGGGTAGCTCCCGGGGGTGACCCAACCGTCGCCGCCCTTGTGGTCGTAGACGTAGGCCGCGCGACCGCACGCCATCGCCTCGAGAATCGAGCGTCCGTAGCCCACGACGATGTCGGCGGCGAGAATGCCCGGTCGCGGGTCGGCGGCGGGCGAGGCGTGAGCGCCGGTGATGTGGCAGCGCAGCCCTAGCTCCCCGCACACACCTTCGAGGATCTCGCGCCGCTGGCCACGCATGTAGTTGCTGAGCACGAGCAGCTGCTGGGGGGTGTTGTGGATCGAAGAGCTCGGGGCAAACCAGTCGATGTCCACGGGCTGGCGCATGCGCACGATCTCCGTGGGCTGGGCGAGCGCGCGCATGCGCCGCTGGACGCGATCGTTGAAGACCACCACCGCCGCTACCAGACCGGGGAGCTGCGGTGGCGCCTGCAGGTCGATCGCATCCGCATGGGAGATGAAGAGCTGAGAGACTCGCGGATACCGGTCCGCCAGCTCCAAAGAGGAGACGGCATCCTGGACGATCAGCGCGTCGGGCGCGGCGGGCAGGGCGTCCTCGTTGCCGACCACGCAGGTTCCGCCTGCACGCGCACGGATTGCCATTTCGCCCAGTTCAGTGGCGTAGACAGTGACCTCGTGCCCGAGCCGCTCTAGTCCGTTGGCGAGCGTGAGCAGATAGGTCTCGCTACCCCCCAGCGAAGCGAGGCTGAAGGTACTCAGTACGAGCCGCACGCGGTGGATCCCGATCCCGGGAGGTAGCCTCTCGACCCTTGCCCGTATTGAAAGCCCTTCGGCGCTCCCGTCGCCGCCGGCTCTTGGCGCTGGTCACCTTCCGCGACGAGATGCGCTTCTTGCCCGGCCTGATTGAGAACCTCGCCGGGCAGGTCGACGGGCTGATTGCCCTCGACGACCAATCCAAGGACGCGTCGGCTGCGTTCCTGGCGGCCCAACCCCTCACGCTCGAGCTGCTCTCGGTGGAGCCGGGCGGGCAGGGAGACAACGAGGACGCACGAAATCACCGGGCCCTCGTGGAGGCGGCGTGGCGCCACCGACCCGACTGGCTGCTCGGTGTCGATGCCGACGAGCGGCTGGAGCGGGACTTCCGCCCGCGAGCGGAGTCCGAGATTCGGGAGGCCGAACGTCTCGGAAAGTCCGCCCTCTGGGTGCCGTTCCGCGAGCTGTGGGACGCGCCGGACCAGGTGAGGGTCGACGGGATCTGGGGGGCCAAGCGCAAGGCGTGTCTGTTTCGCTCGGACCCCAACCACCGGTTCGATGAGCGGCGCCTGCACGCAAACTGGGCGCCCTGGCCGCCGCCGCGTGACGACTACCCGGTTGCCGATCTGCGCCTGTATCACCTGCGCATGATCGATCCCGCCGACCGCGAGCGGCGGGTCAAGCACTACCAGCGCCTGGATCCAGAGCGGATCTGGCAGCCGATCGGCTACGACTACATGCTCGACGAAGCCGGAATCGAACTGGTGCCGCTGGAAGCCGGACGCGAATATCGCCCTGGTCATTGAGCGCGTCTATGGGCGTAGTAGGCCGGTTTGCGCGCGCCCTCCCGGGCCATCAGACCCGTGGTCACGCCGTTGGGGTCGGTTGCCGGCTTATCGGAATAGGTCGGCCGACGATCGTCGTTCCCGTAGCGCGTAGGCAACCCTTCGGCGATTTCGCCGATCGGGTTCGTGCCGGTAGAGACGAGCCTGACGTCGGCCTGTATCTCGTCGAGGTCAAGCCGTTCCGGGGGCCGGACCAGCGTGAGGGCTGATCGCGCTTGGACATCGAAATGTCCACGATATTGGAGGGCCGGGCTGTTCACACGAACCGCTGGCGATGCGAGGCTGACACGGGCCGCACCGGTACCATCGCCAGTCAGCGATGCGCGTACTGGTGACTGGTGGGGGTGGCTTCATCGGCTCGCACGTGGTCGAGCGCTTGTTGCGCGATGGCCACTCGGTTCGCGTACTGGACAACTTCGCGACGGGACGAAGAGAAAACCTCCTTCCCTTCCTGGCGGATATCGAGCTCGTGGAGGGCGATCTGCAGAGCTACGAGCGAGCCAACATCGCCGTTCGCGACGTTGAGCTTGTCCTCCACCAAGCCGCGCTTCCTTCGGTTCCACGGTCTGTCCAGGATCCGTTGACGAGCAACGCGTCAAATGTCATTGGGACGCTGAATATCCTCCTTGCCGCTCGGGACAGCGGCGTCGAGAGAGTCGTGTTTGCCTCCTCTTCGTCGGTGTATGGAGCAAATCGGACGCTGCCGAAAGCGGAGGAGCTCTCGCCAGAGCCAATCTCCCCGTACGCCGTGGCCAAGCTGGCGGGCGAGGGCTACTGTCGTAGCTTCCACCACGTCTACGGGCTGGAAACCGTCGCTCTGCGGTACTTCAACGTCTTCGGTCCGCGCCAGGATCTGCTGTCCCAGTACGCCTCGGTGGTGCCGAACTTCATCACCGCGTTGCGCGATGGCAGGCCGCTCACGATCTACGGGGATGGAGAGCAATCGCGGGACTTCACCTATGTAGGCAACGTGGTCGAGGCAAACGTCCTCGCCATGTCGGCCGCAGATGTCTCAGGGCGCGTCTACAACATCGCCTGTGGGAAACGGATCACCGTGAACCGACTCGTCGGCGAGCTCGAGGAGCTCATGGGGGCGGAGGCACGATTGGTATACGCCGAGGACCGGCCCGGAGAGGTGCGGGAGTCCTTGGCCGACATCGGCCGCGCTCGCGCCGAACTTGGATATTCGCCGTCAACTGAGCTCCGGGAGGGCTTGCTCAAAACGATGGCTCATGCCGCCCCGTGAAGGGCGGATCAGAGTCATGAGGGTGATCTCCCGGCTCAACGTGGGTGGGCCTGCGATTCAGGCGATCACACTCACAGCCCGAATGACCAGGCTCGGCTACGACACCCTGCTCGTGCATGGCCAAGAGGGGGAGCGCGAGGGAAGCATGGGGGGGCTGGCGGATCAGCTCGGGGTTCGACCGCGGCTTGTTCCAAGCCTGCGGCGCGCAGTCGGGTTCCGCGACCTTCACGCCCTACTCGGCGTCTTGCGAGTGATGCATCGCTTCCGTCCCGACCTAGTCCACACTCACGCTTCGAAGGGCGGGACGATCGGACGGCTGGCGGGGCTGATGCTCGGTTCACTAGGCCCGCGCGTCATGGTCCACACCTTTCACGGCCATGTTCTCGAGGGCTACTTCACTCCACGAAGGGCGTGGCTCTACATGACGGTCGAACGGAGGCTAGCCGCGCGCACGACCCGCATCGTTGCCGTGTCGGATGAAGTGCGCGACGACCTCGTCAGGCTGCGAATCGCACCCCCGTCTCGAATCAGCGTCGTGCCGCTCGGCTTCGATCTCTCACGGTTTCAGGAGTCCCCGCCCGTCCGGAGGTCGATCGGAAACGCTTGGCGTGCGGCGCACGGCCTAGAGGAAGACGTGCCACTCGTGCTGCTCGTCGCGAGGTTTGTGCCGATCAAACGTGTCGATCGATTCCTGCGGGTGGCGAACCTCATCGCAAAGGAATCGACTGCTGTATTCGCGATTCTCGGAGACGGCGAGCTGAGGGGGGAGATGCTGAGGTGCGATGAAGCGCGAGCCCTGGGACGACGCTTGCATTGGATCGGCTTCGAAGAGAACGTGGCGCCGGCGATGTTCGCGTCCGACGTCGTGATGCTGACCTCGGACAACGAAGGAACGCCGGTGAGCCTCATCGAGGCGCACGCAGCTGGCGTGCCCGCGGTCGCCACTGACGTCGGCGGGGTCCGCGCGGTCGTGCGAGATGGAGAGACTGGCTTCGTCCGCCGGGCCGACGATGAGGTGGGCCTGTCGAGCGCGGTAGTCCAGTTGCTGCGCGAGCCCGAGGTGGCCGATCGCTTTGGAAAGAATGGCTCCGCTCATGTGGCCCAAACCTTCTCGCTCGATCGGCTTCTTGGGGATCTCGACGGTCTCTACCGGGACTTGCTGGCAGCCTCGACGCGAGCGAAGGCCGCATGACACGAGTAGTCGTGACCAGCGCGCAGGCGGCATCGTCTCCTGGAATGCGAGTTCGTGGGGGGCTTCCTGCGGGGCCTCGAATTACTGGGCGTCGCCGTCGACCCGCTCCCCCTGGATGTTGCCCACGACGGCATCCTCGAGAGCTATCGCTAACGGCCCTGTCGCGTCTGAGGTCCCTCGACCTCGCCCAAGGAGGTGACGCGGCCGTCACCGATCCATCCCGAGTTTGGAAGCACCACGCGATCCTGGAGCCCGGCCGCCGCCAGCATCTCGTCCACCTCGTGGCGCTCGAAGCGGAACTCGATCGGGGCGGAGAAGCGGTCGAACTGGTCGTTGACGAGCACGCCGAACGGATAGTCGGCATACGTCTTCAGTGGGAGCGCGCGGGCGAGCCGGCGTCCACGCGGACGGTGTCGCAACGCTCTATGGGGGGTCACGACCATCAGCATCAGAGCCGCGGCCAGCGGGTAGCAGGCGAGGTGGAGCAACCGGTGAGGCAGCCGCACCGTCACCCGTCGCGCCGCGGCCACACCGCGCAGCATGGTCCGTTGCAGACGGCTCTCCGGCCACCAGTAGAGATAGACATGCACGTGCCCTCCCGGCCTGGCGAACCGCGCGATCGCGCGCAGAGCGCGGGCCGGGTCGGGAAGGTGGTGCAGCACTCCGATGGCCATGACGAAGTCGAAGCTCCCGGGCTCGAACGGCAGGTCCTCCGCGTCGGCCTCCACCGTCAGGACCTCGGGCGGCAGGTTGCGTCGCGCGACGTCGATTGAATCGCCGAGGTCGACCGCTACTACGTTGGCGCCCGCCGCGGCCGCTTGAGCGGAGTGGCGGCCCGAGCCTGCGCCGACGTCGAGCATGGTGCGCCCAGCCAGGTCTTCAGGGGTGTGCGGGCGCAGGTAGTCCCTGAAGTTGCGCTCCCACTCGGGCCGGGCCTGACCGAAGTGCCGCCACTCGTAGGCGAAGCTCTCGGCCGTACGGCGGCGGTACGACGCTCGGCCTGGAGAAACCATTCGGACGGTGCCATCGACGATTGGGTAGACGGCGCCGCATTCTCGGCACCCGACGCTGTTCCCGTCGTCGCCGAGTCCCACGTCGGAGCGGCACACCAGGCAGCGCAATGCTGTCAGGTCGATGCCCGGATCCTAGAGTGTGGTGCGTGCCCGACGGCCCTCAAGCGGGGAACGACCTGACCGCCTACGTCTCTGGCGACGCATTTCGCAGCGGGGGCCGGCTGCTCGCCCTGAGGGCGGGCCAGTACGCGTCGCTGTTCGTCTGCAGCATCATCGTCGCACGTGCCCTCGGCCCCCCGGAGCGGGCCGAGTACGCGCTGGTGCTCAGCCTCGCCGCGATCGTCTGGATGATGATCTCCGCCGGGCTCGACAGCGCCGCCAGCAGGATCCTCGGCCGCCGCGAGGGGAGCCTCGAGGACGTTACGCGCCTCCTGTCCGCTGCGGCGCTCGTGCTGGGCGCCATCGGGATGGCGCTCACATTCGGCGTGGGCCTGCTGCTGCAGGACAGCGTGCTGCAGGGCGCGAGCGTCCTTTCGATCGCGCTCGGGGCGGCAACCGTCCCCTGTCTGCTCGTGACGCAGTACTCGTCGGCGCTGCTGTTTCGAATGGGTGCGCTGTCGAGCTACGGGCGAGTGGTGGTGATCGCCGGGCTCCTCCAGCTGGCCCTGCTCGCAGCGACAGTCTCGATATCCGACCTGACCGCGCAGTCGGCCTTGGTCATCGCTCTTGTGGTGAGCGCCAGCATTGCGGCTGGTTTGGCCGTCGCGCTGGCGCGGGTCGCCGGTAGGCGTGCGTTGCTTCCCTCGGCCCCCCGCGAACTCCGGGGTGCCGCGGCGCGCGCGGGCGTTCAGTTCCACGCCTCCTCGCTGGCTCTCTACCTGAACCTGAAGGTGGACCTACTGATCGTCGCCGCGATGCTCGGGGCCACAGACGCGGGCCTCTACTCGCTCGCTGTCATCCTCGTCGACGTGCTGTTTGCGGCCTCGCAGTCGATGTCCTTCGGGGCCGTCGAGACTCAGACCCACGCGCCCGCCGAGCAGGCTGCCCGCTACACGGCCGACTTCATCCGACAGAACGTCGCGCTTGCCTTCCTGCTGGCGATGCTTGCAACCGCCGCGGCGTACCCCGCCATCACCATCATCTATGGAAGCGAGTGGGCCGGGGCTGTGCTCCCGTTCGCGATCCTGACGGTCGCGATCATCGGGTTGTCGGTGGAGACGCCGTCGCGGAATCTCCTCGTGCGGATCGGGCGCCCGCGACAGGTTGCGTACGTCTCGATCGCCGGCATGGTCACCAACGTGACCTTCAACCTCGCTCTCATCCCAGCGCTCGGCATCGCCGGTTCGGCGCTGGCCTCCGTGCTGTCCTACTGGCTGGTCGGGGCGCTCATGCTCGCGCTTCTCTCGCGCGAGACCGGGCTCGGAATGTCGGAGAGCCTCGCGCTGCCGCGGCGTGACGATGTGGTCCGGCGGATCCCGCGTCAGTGGCTCCAGCGGCGGGCCATCGGCAGGGAGCCGGGCGCGGCGGGCTGACCCTTGTGCGGGATCGCAGGCTGGGCCGGACCAGTTGCGGCGGACTCAGCGACGCTCGCACGGATGAGTGATTCGCTGCGACATCGCGGACCGGACTCCGCGGGCGGGTTGCTGCGCCCGGGGCGTGTGGGGCTCGGCTTCCGCCGTCTTTCCATCATCGATCTCGAGACCGGCGACCAGCCGATCTCAAACGAAGCCGGCACCGTCCACGTCACCTGCAACGGCGAGATCTACAACTTTCGCGAGCTCCGCGGCCGGCTCGTGGACTCCGGTCACGTCTTCAGCACCCGATCGGACACGGAAGTGATCGTGCATCTCTATGAGGAGCTCGGCCCGTCGTTCGTCGACGAGCTCGAGGGCATGTTCGCGGTCGCTCTGTGGGACGACCGTGCCGAGCGGCTGGTCCTGGCGCGCGACAGGCTGGGGGTCAAGCCGCTCTACTGGGCACCGCTTGAGCAAGGCCTCCTATACGCGAGCGAGCCGCGCGGGATCATCGCCAGCGGGCTGGTCGATCCGCGCCCGGACCTGCAAGCCCTGGCTCGTTATCTGACGCTCCAGTACGTGCCTTCGCCGGCGTCGGGGTTCGCCGGGATCCGCAAGCTCGCGCCGGGTGAGCGCCTCGTGTACAGCCAGGGGCGGGCGCAGGTGGAGCGCTACTGGTCGCTGGAATTCTCGCCGCGCCAGATCGGCCTCGAGGACGCCGTCACAGAGCTCGACCAGCTGCTCGCCGACGCGACCCGCAAGCGGCTCGTGGCCGACGTGCCGCTCGGTGCGTTCCTTTCCGGGGGAGTGGACTCGAGCGTCGTCGTGAGTTACATGGCCGAGGCTGCGACGGACGTAAAGACGTTCTCGATCGACTTCGAGGAAGACGCATTCAGCGAGAACGAGCACGCCCAACGCGTCGCGGCCAGATTCGGGACCGACCACCGATCGGAGACGCTCAGCCCCGACATCCTCGAACTCGTCGACCGGGTTGTCGAGTTTGCCGGGGAGCCCTTTGCCGACTCGTCGGCTGTCCCCACGATGCTGCTGAGCGGGTTCACACGGGAGAACGTCACGGTTGCGCTCTCGGGCGACGGCGGCGACGAGGCCTTTGCCGGCTATCGGCGGTACGTGCTGAGCACGGCCGCCGACCGCATGGGAATCGCCCGCCCGGCAGCCCGGCTGCTGGCGCGAATCGTTCGCGGCCGGGTTGGACGCCTCGGTGACACCGACGTCGCACGCGCGATCGATGCCGCGGCGCGGACGCCGGACGACCGGTACGCCAAGCTCATGTCTCATTTCGACCCGGCTGAGCTCAGTTGCCTTTGCACTCCCGAGTTCCTCTCTGAGTCAGGTGGGGTGGACGCTTGGGCAGAGGATCTGAAGCCACCGGAGAGGCTGAACGGGGTCAACCGCTACCTCGCCCTGGATACCGCCACCTACCTGCCGGGCGATCTCCTGGTCAAGCTCGACCGCATGTCGATGGCGCACGCGCTCGAGGTGCGCTCACCGCTGCTCGACTACCGGGTCTTCGAATTCGCCGCGAGTCTGCCCGCAGGCCTCAAGCTGCGCCGAGGCGGCACGAAGGTGCTGCTCAAGGAGCTGGCTCGGCGACGCGGAGTCCCGTCCAGCGTGGTCGACCGCCGCAAGCAGGGCTTCGGCATGCCGGTCGGGGCGTGGATGCGCGGGCCTCTGCGCGGGTGGGTCCGGGACCTGCTGCTGGGGGACGAGATGCGTGGTCGCGGATGGTTTGTGCCGGCCCGAGTCGAGCGACTCGTGGCTGAGCACGTCGACGAAGGACGCAACCATACGGCGAGGTTGTGGAATCTCGCGATGCTCGAGTCCTGGAATCGTCACTTCTGCGATCGATGAGAGATCGGGTGGCCCGGGCCGGGGTTCCTCACGTCGTGTTCGCGATCGGGGGTCTCCGGCGCGGCGGGAGCGAACTCCAGATGCTGCGGCTCGTCGAGCTCACCCATGGCACTTCTTGCCGGGCCACGGTCGTGACCCTCTCTCCTGACGTGACCGACGAAGCGCGGGCGAGGCTGGAACGCCTCGGCGTCGAGCTCGTGTCCCTCAGTCCCCCTCGCCTGCCGCGCCCGCTGCGCCCGCCGGTTGTCGCTGGTCGGATCCTCCGGCTCCTTCGTCGGCTGAGACCCGACCTCCTCTATCCGTGGCTCGAACAGGCGTCCGCAGCTACCGCGCCGGTCGCCTACGCCCTGCGGATCCCGGTTGTGATCGGGCGCCGCAACATCTCTGGGATCGAGGCGGAACGCTGGCGGCCGATCCGCCAGGCGATCTGGGCCATCGAGGGCAGGGCGCCGGTAGTCACAGCGAACTCCGAAGCGGTGGTAGAGGCCGCCGTCCGGCGCGGAATCCGGCGCGAGCGGCTGCGTCTCGTACGCAACGGCCATGGAGCTTTGCCACCCCTGCCTCTTCCCGGTGGCTCAGCCGTCCGACTCGGCTACCTCGCCAACTTCCGGCCGGAGAAGGGCCACCTACGCCTGCTCGAGGCGCTCAGCCGGGTTCGGCTCGGCACGCCCTGGACCTGCGTTTTCGCCGGCGAGGGCCCGCTGGCCGAGTCTGTCGCCCGGCGGGCCGCCGAGCTTGGCCTTGCCGAGCGAGTCAGCTTCGTCGGTGAGGTGAAGGATTCGAGGGCGTTCTGGGCGTCGGCTGACATCGCCGTCCTGCTCTCAGATCACGAGGGCTCCCCGAACGCGCTCATCGAGGCCGCGTTCGCGGGCCGTCCGCTGGTCGGCACCGCCGTCGGCGGCACGATCGAGGTGATCCCGGCTGATGGTGGCGCTCTCATCGAGCCCGCCGACTGCGACGCAGCCGCCGCGGCTCTTTCGACGCTCATCGAGTCACCCGAGCGACGTCTCGCGGCGGGCCTCGTGGCCCATGCTCACGTGTCAGCGCGCTACGCCGAGGATCGGTTCGCCGAAGGCCACATGGCCGCTGTCGAGGAGGCGCTCGGATCGCGGCGCTGACACGTTTGCTGCGGGCCGCCGGAGGCTCGTTCGCGGCAGCGACGCTCTGCATCGCGGCCGCCCTGGCGCCGTTTGCCAACGGCCGTCTGATCGACGTGGGTCCCGGTCTGCTCACGGTCGGCCGGCTGCTTTTGGTGCTATGCGCGCTCGCCCTCGTGGCGGACCTCGCGACGAGGCGAGTCCGTCTCCGCGGCCTGCCGCTCACAGGACGGCTCCTGATCCTCGCGTTCGCTGGTTTCGGCATCGTGGTCGCGGCGAGCGCCGGCACGCGCGGGTGTGACTGCGCGTCTTCGCTCAGCGGCTACGGCGAGCTGGGTGTGTTCCTGGTAGTCGCGGTGGTGGTCGCCGGTTCGCGGCGCCAAACGCTGCGTCCACTGCTGCTGAGTTGCCTCGCGGGTGCGTGGATCGGCTCAATCTGGGCGCTCGCCGGCCTCGGCACGGTCGGTCCCGAGGCCACCCAGGTCGGGGGCGGTCGCCTGGCAGGCACCTATGGCAACCCGAATCACCTCGGCTATCTCATCGCGCTCGGGTCGCCCGTGGCGGTGGCTCTGCTGTGGCCACGCGACCGGCGCACCGCTGCCCTGTTTGCAATAGCCACGCTCCCGCTCGGCATCGCGCTCCTGCTGAGTTACTCGCGCGGCGCGCTGATCGCCGGCGCCGTGGGCGTGCTCGCGACGGTGGCGGTCGCCCACATTCGCACGCGCCAGGCCGCCCTGCGATTCGGCGTAGCGATCGCGGCCGCGGCCGCCATCGTCGCCTTGGCGTACCCGCTCTACCTCGACGCACGCATCGAACGCGATCGCAGCGACTCGGATGTGGCGCTCGTGGCTCGAGACCGCAGCGGCTGGGACGCGGGTCTCGGCGGCCTGCCGGCGGTCGAGCCCGCACGCCTCTCCAATGCCGCGGACGGTGCACTTAGGGTGACGTCAACTCGCTCTGGACAGGGCGTGGGTTTTGCGATCGGCGACCAAACCCGCGGCACGCGCGTCGTCGTGATCTTCGACGCGCGCTCCCCCGGCGGCCCACTTCCCTTCGCATTCGGGGTAAAGGCCGACCTCGAGAGCGGGGACGCGACGAGCCGGACGGCCGTGCTCGACAGGACGTGGCGGGGCTATCAGGTCAACTGGCAGGCGGCCGCGCGCGGCCTGCGGACCTCCGCCTACTTCTGGCAGTCGGGCGGGGCGTCGGCGTTCGAGCTTCGTAACGTGCATGTGCGAGTCCAGGAGCCGGGCGCGCCGGCGAGTACGGCCCCTCAGCGGGCTGAGCTGATCGGCAGCGTCCTCGACACGAGGGCCCACCGCGAGGAGGACCGCTACCTGGAATCGCGGCTCGATGCCGCCGGACTCGCCCTCGAGGCGTTCGCCGATGAGCCCATCGTCGGCATCGGCTGGGACCGGTTTCCCCAGCTCGCGGCTCGAGAGCTCGACTACGGCGAGCTGGCGACCCACAACGAATACCTCCGCATCGCCGCGGAGCTCGGTATCCCCGGCTTGCTGATGCTCGGGTTCGCCGGCTACGTACTAGTACTGGCCATGCGGCGCGCGGGCCGGTCGGCCATGGCGAGCGCGGCGATTGGGGTAACGGTCACCGCCGCCGTGGCGCAGCTCTTCCTGAACGGCGTCGGTGTCGCCGAGGCCTCTGTGGCGGCTGTGATCGCGGCGGCGATTCTGTGCGCCGGGCTACCTGCCGCCCGCCGAGAGCAGCCGCTCTAGATACGCGGCCTGCCCTTCGGCGATCCGGCGCCCGGCTTTCTCTGCCACTGCCGAGGGCTCCTCCGCGCTGGGGTCGATGCGCTCCTGGGCGGTCGTTATCGCGTAGCCGGCGAGTACGTCGGCAAGCAGGCCGTCGTAGATGACCTCCCACCCGCCGCCCGGTGTCCGTCGCCACGTGGTCGAGCGCGGAAGGCGCCCAGTCGCGTCATCGCTGACCATGTACCGGAGCGTGGTGAGGCCGCGGCGCTCGTTGCTCGAGACGAGGCGCGGTCGAGCGGTCCGGAAGAACGAGGACTCCGAGCTCAAGGCCGCGATCACATTTCGCTCGCCCCCGGCGGCGCGCTTGAGGCCTGGCGCGAGGTAGCTCGTAGCGGCGGGCCACGCCTGGAACTGGAGGTTCGACCAGTACTCGAAGAACGCGCGCTCGACCGAGTTCTCGCGTAGCTTCCCGATCTCCTTCTCACCGATCAACGCGAGCCGGGTGTCGGGCGGGGCGTCCTGCCGAGCCTGCTCTGGATCGCTGCCGCCACAGGCCGCTAGGGCAGACGTACCGGCCACAACCAGGAGAACAACGACCCGGGAGACTAGGGCCGACACATACTCCAGCTTAGACCCCATTTCTGAGGGTGGCCAACGATCGGGTGGCTACCCTGGTTCTTGGGCACGCGGACGAAAATCGAGGGATTCCTGCGCTTTCTCATCACCGGAGGGGCCGGCTTTATCGGAAGCCATCTCGCCGAGGAGCTCCTGGCTCGCGGCGCGAGCGTGCACGTACTTGACGACCTATCCACGGGCGCCATCGACAACATCCGCCACCTGAAGGCCAAGCCTGCATTCTCGTGCACGATCGAGTCCGCCGCCTCGACGGCGACGGTGGCAGAGCTGATGGATGAAGCGGATGCCGTGTTTCACCTTGCCGCCGCAGTCGGCGTCGAGCTCATCGTCGACAGCCCCGTCCGCACAATCGAGACCAACGTCCTCTGCACCGAGATCGTCCTTGCGGCGGCCAACAAGAAGCAGAAGCCCGTCTTCATCGCCTCCACCAGCGAGGTCTACGGCAAGAGCCCCGACCTGCCGTTCAAGGAGGACGGCGATCTGCTCCTTGGCCCGACCACCACCGGCCGATGGTCCTACGCCTGCTCCAAGGCCATCGACGAGTACCTGGCCCTCGCCTATCACAAGGAGCGTGGTCTTCCAGTGGTGATCGGCCGGCTCTTCAACACCGTGGGCCCACGGCAGACCGGGCGCTACGGAATGGTCGTGCCCTCTGTCGTTCGCCAGGCCCTCGCGGGGGAGCCGATCACCGTCCACGGCGACGGTCGTCAGCAGCGCTGCTTCTGTCATGTAAAGGACGTGGTTCGCGCCATGGCGGACCTGATGGATAACGACCGGGCGGTTGGTGAGGTCTTCAACATCGGCAGCACCGAGGAGCTGACCATGCTCGACCTCGCCGAACGTGTGAAGAAGGCCTGTGACTCCGGCTCCGAGATCCGGCTGGTGCCCTACGAGGAGGCGTATGAGGCAGGGTTCGAGGACATGCGGCGGCGCGTGCCGGATACGACGAAGATCGCCGATCTGCTCGACTGGCACCCAACTCGGAGTTTCGAGGAGATACTGGAGGACGTGATCGAGTTCCAGAGAGCGCCCGCGGCGCTCGCCCAGCGTGCCTGACGAAGCCCGGCTCATCGCCGCGTTCGTGCTCGCGCTCGGCGCCGCGTTCGCGGTTACGCCGATCGCGATCGCGGTCGCCGGGAGGACCGACTTCCATGATCGCCCAAGCGGGTACAAGGCCCACGCCCGTCCAACGCCCTACCTCGGCGGGGCGGCCGTGCTCGGCGGCTTTCTCGTCGCGGCCGTGCTCCTCGGTGGGGAGTTCGCCAGGTTATCTCCGATCGTCGCCTGCACCTGCGGGCTCTGGGCGGTCGGCACCCTCGATGACCGGCGCGGCCTTCCCGCCTGGCCGCGCGTTGCTGCCGAGTGCGGTGCGGCGTTCGTCCTGTGGAACGCGGGGCTCGGGTGGGATGTCTTTCCGGGCGGCGCCGGCGACCTTGCGCTCACATTGCTCTGGGTCGTCGGGCTCGTCAACGCGTTCAACCTGATCGACAACATCGACGGCGCGGCTGCGACGCTCGCGACCGTCACCTCTACGGCGATCGGCGTGCTCGCCCTCATCGAAGGCGACATTCCGCTCGCCGTCCTGACCTTCGGGCTCGCCGGGGCCTGCGTCGGATTTCTTCCCTACAACCTCACCTCGCCCGCCCGCATCTTCCTCGGCGACGGGGGCAGCCTTCCGATCGGCTTCGTGTTGGCGGCCACTCTGATGGCGCTCCCGATGGCGCCCGACCTCGGCTTCGAGCACGTCCTCGTGGCGATTTTGCTCGCCGGCGTTCCCGTCCTCGACACGGCGCTCGTCGCGATCTCGAGGCGCCGCGCCGGCCTCTCGATCATGACCGCCGGGCGCGACCACCTCACCCATCGCCTCCAGACTCGGCTCGGCGGCGCTCGCACGGTCGCGCTCACGCTCGGCGTCGTGCAGGCCGGAATGGCGGCGATCGCGATCGGAGCGGTCCAACTCGGACGAGGATCCATCGTGGCCGCCTGGTCGATCTGGTTCGTGGTCGCAACGGCTGCGGTCGTCCTCCTCGAGAGCCGTTCCTGGGCGCCTGTGCGCGAGTCGAGCTTCCCGTCGACGGCTCCGCTTGCCGTGGAGCGGCCTCCGATCCGCTCAACCGCCGGCACAGGCCAGGGCCCCTCCCTCGTGGAGATGGTCTTGATCGCGTTCATTGCGGTCTCCTGTGGGCTCAGCCCATTCCTCTACGGCTTCTACGACGTCTCTGTCTGGGGGCCGATTGCGCTCGGGCTCTTGGCCGCACTGCTCGGCCTGGCCATCGCACGGCCCGCCGTGCCCCGCCGGCCGGCGCTGATTGCGGCGGGCGCGCTGGCCGGACTCTGGCTCTGGGCGCTCTTCTCGATCGGCTGGGCCGAATCCGCGGACCAGGCGCTAACGGAGGCGAACCGATGGCTGCTCTACGCCGCCCTGTTCGCGGTGCTCGTCCTGCTCCTCAAGGACGACCGTCTCGGCATGCTGGTCATCGGGGCGGGGGCGGCGGTAATCCTCGCGCTCGGCGCCTACGTCGCGATCCGCATGCTCGCCGGCAGCGGCGAGGAGCTGTTCCTGGGCGGTCGTCTCAACGAGCCGCTTGGCTACATCAACGGGCAGGCCGGGTACCTGCTCCTGGGCATCTGGCCTCTGCTGGCGCTTGCCGAGCGTGCTCGACATCCCCTGCTTGCCGGCGGCGGGCTGGCCGGAGCGACTTTCTTGGGAAGCCTCGTCCTGCTCTGCCAGACCAGGGCCGTTGTGCCCGCCGTCCTGCTCTCTGCGCTGCTGCTGGTCGTGGCCGTACCCGGGCGCACGAGGCGCGGATGGGCCCTCGTGGTCGCCGGGGTGGGTGTGGCCGCCTGCATCGGACCCATCCTCGACGTGTATGACTCGGTCCGCGGCTCCCGTCCCCCGCAGGACTCCGAGCTCCAGACCGCCGCCCTCGCCATTCTGCTCGCCGCCGGGGCCGCCGGTGTGCTCTGGGCCGCTGCCACCGCCTGGGTCGCGCGAATGGGGACTCGCGGTGCCAGCGTGCGCCGGGTCGCTTGGGTGCCGCTGGCGCTGGCGGCCCTCGTCTCGCTCGTGGTCGCCGCCGCGGCGCTGGACGACCCAGTCGACAGGGTCCGAGCCGAGTACAACGCCTTCACGCAGCTCGCAGGCGAGTCGGACGACTCATCGCGCTTCGCCGCCGGAGGCGGCAACCGCTACGACTACTGGCGAGTGGCAGCCGGCCAGTTCGCCGACAATCCCATACGGGGGGTAGGGGCCGGCAACTTCGACAGCACCTACTTCGTCGAGCGCCGCACGAGCGAGAACATCCGCCAGCCGCACAGCCTCGAGCTGCAGACCCTTGGCGAGCTCGGGATCGTCGGAGGGCTCCTGCTCGCGGCATTCCTGGTTGCGATAGCGCTCGGCTTCGCAAGGCGAGCCCGCGAGGCCGCGAGCGACCCGCGGGCGCGCGGGCTCGCGGTAGCAGCGGGGGGGACGCTGGTCGTCTGGCTGGTGCACACAAGCGTGGACTGGCTCCATCTGATTCCCGGTCTCACCGGCATTGCGCTCTGCTCGGCCGCCGTGCTCGTCGGCCCATGGGCTCGATCGCGCGCGACGCGCGCTGGAAAAACCGGCGTAGCCATCGTCGCCGTCTGTGGCCTTGTTGTGCTGGTCGGCGCGGTTCTCGTGGGAAGGGCTGCGCTGGCCGACCGCTACCTGAACGAGGGACGTGACGCCCTGGCGATCGAACCAGCGGAGGCGATCGCCAAAGCCAAGGACTCCCAGCGTCTCAACGACGAGAGCCTCCAGGCCTACTACCTCGAGTCGGCCGCGTGGGCGCGTCTCGGCGACTACCCGCGAGCGCGTGCCGCGTTGACCGAGGCCACGCGTCGCGAGCCGCATGATTTCATCACCTGGGCGCTCCTCGGTGATCTCGCCACCCGACGAGCTGAGGACGCACAGGCGCTTGCCGACTACCGTCGAGCCCTCGCTCTGAATCCCCGCAACCGCGCGCTCGCAGAGGCTAGGCGGAGAGCTCGAGCGCGGCTGTGAGACGGACAGGCGTGCAAAGGCGAGCAGCGGGACTTACGGCTCTGGCGGCGAGCGTGCTGCTGGTCCTGGGCGCGCCTGCAAGCGCGGCCCCGTACAAGTCGATCTGGGGCCCGCTCGAAGTCGGCGGCGTGACCCAGTTCCCGACCTACGAGCGACTCGGTGTTGGCATCTATCAACTGAGCCTCAGCTGGTCTGCCGCAGCGCCTGTGCGCCCGGCTGACCCGGCTGACCCGACCGACCCGGCCTATCGATGGCCCCCCGAGATAGACCAGGCGATCGGCGCCGGCCGCGGGCGGGGGATTCGAGTGTCGGTACTCCTCTCGGGCGCTCCGGGCTGGGCGAACGGCGGCAGGTCATCCGAGTGGGCGCCGCGGGATCCGGACGACTTCGCTCAATTTGCGGCCGCGGCCTCGCGGCGCTACCCGGGCGTGCGCCACTGGATGATCTGGGGCGAGCCCTCCAAGCCCGAGCGCTTCCGGCCCCTGGCTCGAGCGACCGGTCGCCGGCTCACGCCCCGGCAGCGCCGCGGGCCGCGGCGCTACGCGCGCATTCTGGACGCCTCCTACGCGGCTCTGAAGGAGGTCAGTCACCGCAACCTGATCATCGGCGGCAACACCTGGACCGCCGGCGGGGTCGTTCCGCTCAACTTCATCCGGGCGATGCGCCTACCCGGCGGCCGGCGGCCGCGCATGGACCTCTATGGCCATAACCCCTTCACGGCCCGCCTGCCCGATCTGCGCGCGGGGCCCCTGACCTACGGCACGGCCGACTTTTCGGATCTCGACACGCTGGCAGGCTGGCTCGACCGTTACGGGTATCGAAACTCGCACGGGCGGCGGCTGCGCCTGTTCCTGTCGGAGCTCACGATCCCGACCGACCATGCCAGCTTTGAGTTCAATTTCTGGGTCTCGCCAAGAACCCAGGCGCAGTGGCTGCAAGCCGCGTTGCGGATCGCCCGACGCTGGGAGCGGATCTACACGCTCGGCTACCTTGGGCTGTACGACGACGCCCCACGGCCCGACGGGCTCGGGGTCAATCGTGGGCTGATCAGACGGTCCGGCAAGAAGAAACCTGCCTTCCAAGCCTTTCGGCGCGGATGAGCGTCACCCGTTGTCAGATCGATTGACACGGATGGGGCATGCGTCTAGCGTCGAGAGCGAAGGCGATCCGATTGGGAGGCACATCTTGAGCAAGGGCAGCCGGGTTCTCCTGCTGCTGGTGGGGTCGATGGTCACGGTCGTGGGCTGGGCGAGCATCGCCTCCGGCCAGGGCTCGGACTACTACCCCGCCTGCGACCCCATCCGCACGACCAACACGATTCTGGGAAGCAATGGTGCGAACACGCTGAACGGCACCACGGCGGCAGATTTGATCATTGCCTTCGAGGGCAACGACGTCGCGAACGGCCAGGCGAACCGTGACTGCCTGCTCATGGGGCGCGGCAACGATCGCGCAACGGGCGGCAGTGACGCAGACCACGTCTTCGGTGAGCAGGGCAATGACAGGGTCGGCGGCGGCTCCGGAGACGACGTCGTCGATGGGGATGTCGGTCAAGACCGGGTCTCGGGCAACTCCGGCGATGACCGCCTCGACGGGTTCATCGGCAAGGACACCGTGTCCGGCGGTCCCGGCGACGACCGCGCCAGGGGAGGCTCCGGCGACGATCGCGTCAAGGGCGGGACCGGCACGGACACGATGTCGGGCCAGTCCGGCGACGACCGGCTCAACGCCGTCGATCAGGCCAGAGACGGGTCCGTCAACTGCGGCCCGGGCCGTGATCGCGCCCGGGTGGACCGGGTCGACCCTGTCTCGCGCAACTGCGAGATCGTGGTAATTGTCCGCTAGCTCGCCCCTCATCGCGCTGCTGGTCCTCGCGGTAGCCGCGCCGCCCGCGATCGCGCGAGACGACGGCGTCTCCGTCGATCCCGATAGCCCGGCCGGCGTGGAGTACGCCGTGCCGCTCGACCAGGCGCGCCGCGAGGCGACCGGTACGGCGGGCGGCGGCTCGGCCGGCACGGACGGCGACCAGCCGCTGTTCGGCGTCGGAATCGAGCGCTCTTCCGCCGGGAGCGGTGGTGGGGGTGGCGCGAAGGGCAGCGGTGGCTCGGCCCGCAGCGCAGGCACCGGCGGCGGCAGTTCAGGCGGCGGGACTCAGGCAGGCGCCGGCGAGGCCGAGGGAAACGGCGCGAGCGCGGCGGCGATCGAGGTCGCGGCCAGCGGCGGCTCCTCGACGGGCTTGCTGAGCGCGGGCATCGCGGTGGCAGTGCTGCTGCTGGGCCTGCTCGGCGGGCTCGGCCTGCGCAGGGTCCTTCGCGACAACTGAGCTCAGCTCACGGTGAGCAGGGCCCCCGGCACCGCCGCGTACTCCACCTCGTCGTACTCGCCGATGTAGTCGCCGTCGACCTGCACGGGAAATGGGCGATCCTCGAGCGCCTCGACGCGCAGCCCGGCGAGATTGCCGAGGCTTTCGACGTTGCGGTGGCGCAGCACCGTGGTGGCTCGGCCCGACAGCAGCCGGGGTACCAACGTGGGCAGCTCGAGCGCCGTCGCGCTGCGCAGCACCGCCACACCGAGTGACCCGCTCGAGATCCCAGCGCCGTCGGCAACGCGAATGGGGCGCTTTCGAAAGTAGGTGAAGGGGTCGGAGTTCTGGACGATCACCGTGACGCCTTCGAGGGTCCGGCCGCCGACGTGCACACGAACGCGCGGCGGGTGCACCAGGTAGCGGCGTGTGAAGATCTCGACTCCCGCGTAGCTGTAGTACCAGGCGCCGTAGCGCGCCTTGCGCCGCGGGTGGCGGTCCACGCGCTCGACCACCGAGGCATCGAGTCCGACCCCCGAGGCGAACACGAAGTGGCGGTCGTTCACACGCCCGAGATCAACGCGCCGCGGGACGAACTCGTCGGCGATCCTCAGCAGGTGCTCGGTTGCATCGACCACGTCGTTCGGGATCCCGAGAGTTCGCGCCCACACGTTCGTCGAGCCGCCCGGCAGCGCGGTGAGAGGCGTCTCCGATCCCGCCAAGCCGTTGGCCGCCTCGTTGACGGTCCCGTCGCCGCCGAAGGCCACCACCACGTCGTAGCCCTCGCCCGCGGCCTCGCGGCAGATCTGCGTGGCGTGGCCGCGCTTTTCGGTGTTGATCGCCTCGACCGAGTAGCGCGACTGCAGCGCATACACCACGAGGTTGCGCAGACGGTCGGATACGGTCGTCGCGTAGGGATTGACGATGACGAGCATCCGCCGCTTGGCCGTACGGTCCGGCAGCAGTCGCTCGGCGAGCTCCTCGGCGCGTTCGAGGGCGGTCTCGGATGACGCCACGGCTCGAACCCTACCCGCAAGCCTGGAGGAGAATCGAACCCGTGCACAGTTATTGCACAGGGTGCGCAATTTGCGGATTGACGGGGTCGCTCCTACGCTGGAACATGCCGAAAGGAGCCGAGCGCTCGCCAGCGGGGGAAACCACTTGTCAAGCTCAAAATCAGAAAGCGTCGGGGTCATCCCTGGCCGCGACGGGACCCCGGTCCCGCCCGACATCGCGCTATTTCGCCGCGAGCGCGAGCTCGCGCTGCTCGAGGCCGCCGTCGAACGCGCGTGGTCCGGGCGCGGGAGCCTGATCGTCTGCACGGGCCCGGCCGGAAGCGGGCGATCGAAGCTTCTCTCGGTCGCCGCCGAACGGGCCGAACAGGCCGGCATGCGAGTGCTGAGCGCTACGGGTCGTTCCGCCGAGCGCGACCTCGACTTCGGCGCTGCGCTCCAGCTTTTCGAGGCCGAGGTCTCGCGAGCCGATGCCGAGGAAAGGGAGCGACTGCTGTCAGGAGCGGCCGCACTGGCGGCCCCGCTGCTCACTCGCGGCCCGCGCGGGCAGAGCTCGATCGAGCCGACATCCTCGATTCTTCATGGGCTCTACCACCTATGCGCTCACCTCGGCCAGGGCGGCCCACTCGCACTCGCGGTCGATGACGCACATTGCCTCGACGCGGCCACGCTTCGCCTGCTCGTCTTTCTCAGCCATCGGCTCGACGACCTGCCGTTTCTTCTACTGCTGAGCACCGGTGCCGGGGCAAGCTCGCCCGAGCTCGATTCTCTGGTCTACCACCCGAGGGCCACCCAGGTTCGCCTGGGGCCGCTCAGCAAGAAGGACACCGAGGCCTGGCTGAGCGCCACGACGTTCGCGGATGCCGACGACGAGTTCTACGCCGCTTGCTATGACTCGACGCTCGGCAATCGCCAGTTCCTGAGCGTGCTCGCTCGCGAGCTGAGCACCCAGCCCGTTCTGTACATCGACCACGACGCTCGCCACGTGACGAGCGCGGCCCCGATGGAGATAGCGGTGGCGGTCCGGCTCAGGCTCGCCGAGCTCGATCCCCGCGCTCTCGGGCTTGCGGAGGCGGTCGCGATCCTCGGGGACGGCGCCGAGATGCGCCACGTCGCGGCCATGATGGGGGCGCCGCCCGATCAGGTTGCTCGTGTGGGTGAGCAACTCGTGTCCGAAGGGCTGCTGCGTGGGGTGGACCGCGTCGCGTTCGAGCAGCCGATCGTGCGACGGGCGCTCTACGCGGCGGTATCTCCCTCGACCCGTGCGGAGATGCATCTGACCGCCGCCCGTGCGCTTCACGAGGATGGGGGGAGCGAAGCCGCGATCGCCGGCCACCTCGCGAGCTCGCGTAGGACCGGAAGCGACTGGGTGGTCGACGTGCTCGAGCGGGCGGCGGCGACTGCGCTCGAACGAGGTCGCCCCGAAGCGGCGGTGAGCTACCTCCAGCGGGCGCTGGCCGAGCCTCCCGCCGCCGAACGCCGCGACGCGCTCGCCGTCCGCCTCGGCCGCGCCGAGGCAATGACCGGTGCTCCCGAAGCACTCGGCCGGATGCGCGCCTCCGGGAAGCTGCTCAAGGGAGGCGCCGAGCGGGCGCGTTCGAACCTGTGGACCGGCCGCGTCCTGATGACCCAGGGGCGCTACCGCGCGGCCGCTGACTCGTTTCGCTCGGGGCTCGCCGAGCCCAAGGTCGACGAGCCGCTGCGAACACTGCTCTCCGTGTCGTGCTGGACCATGGCGCGGCTCGGGTACTCGGAGCGGTTGGACGACCCCACCGAGGACCGGCTGCCGGAGAATGCAAGCACCCCCGCCGGCCGGCTCGAGCTGGCCTATGCCGCGCTCGACGCGGCATTGGCGGGCCGACCCGCGCAGGAGTCCCGGGCGATGGCGTTGCAGGCACTCGGAGCAGGCGCACTCGTCAAGGAGGATTCCGACGGGGTCGGTCCCCACCTGGCCGCGCTGGCGCTGTCGCTCAGCGGGGACCTGCAGTGGGCAGAGGCGGTGTTGACGGCGGTGATCGAGCTGAGCCGCGAGCGTGGAGCCTCGTCGGACGCCGCTCTCGCCCACGCCGTGCGGGCCGCGGCGATCCTGCGGCGCGGGCGCCTCACCGACGTGCTTGCGGACCTCCAGGCGGCTCGTTCGACGCATCCCGGAGCGTGGCGCGAAGCGTCCTTTCCCACTCAGGCGATACTGCCGATCGTCCTGCTCGAGCAAGGCCGGCTGGAGCGCGCCGATGCTCAGATCGTGCGCTGGAGTCGCAGCGCCGATCCCACGGCCGGAATCCCCTACCTCACCTTCCTGATGACTCGGGGCAGGTTGCGGCGGCTGCAGGGGCGGCCCGATGAGGCGCTTGCGGACTTCCTCGATTGCGGGCACCGGGCCGGCGAGCTCGAGATCTTCAATCCCGCCGCATTTCCCTGGCGCTCGCAGTCGGCGCTGGCGATGCTGCAGATCGGCAAACGCGGGCAGGCCTCTGCGCTGGCCGAGTCAGAGCTCACCCTGGCGCGTGCCTCCGGAGCGCCGGACACGGTCGGCCAGGCGTTGCACGTGCTCGGGACCGTGGAGGAGGGCGCCGAGGGTCTGCGCCTGCTCGAGGAGTCGGTTCAGATGCTCGAGACATCCCAGGCGGTTCTGGTGCGTGCGCGCGCCCTGATCGACTTCGGTGCGGCTCTGCGAAAGACCTCAAAGCAACGCCTGGCGCGCGAGCCGCTGAAGCGGGGACTCGACCTCGCGCAGCGCTGTCACGCCGGAGCGCTGGTTCAGCGCGGGCGTGAGGAGCTGGCCCTGGCGGGGGCGCGTCCACGCAGGATCGCCCTGAACGGGGCAGACTCGCTGACCGCGCGCGAGCGCCAGGTCGCCGCGCTCGCCCGCCGGGGGCATTCCAACCGCGAGATCGCCGAGGTGCTGGTCGTGACGCTCAAGACCGTCGAGTGGCATCTGCGGCAGGTGTACCGCAAGCTCGAGATCGGATCGCGCGGCGAGCTGCCGGACGACCTGGCCGAACCGGGCACACTCCCACGCTGAGCTAAGGATCCGCGCTCAGGATCTATGTTTGGTCCCTGGGCCTTGGGGGATCCCTTTCCTATGTCCGAACCTGCCAAGACGCGGCAGTTGGAGTTGGGTTTGGATGGGTTTGCGAGGGAGGCGCTTGGGGGTCAGGTTGCTCGCGCGGGTGTGAGCGAGGCGAGGTTGATGCAGCAGGCGGTGCGCCATTGGCTTGAGGTGCGTGGGTCGCAGCGGCTTTCGGTGCGGACGCCGCGGTTTGGGCAGTCGGGCTCGGTGGCGGCTGCGCGCGTGCGCGTGAGGCTGGCGGGCTCGGAGTGGGAGGCGCTCGAACGTTCGGCGGCCGACCAGGGGGTCACGCTCGAGCGGCTGCTCGTGCACGTCGTGGTGCTGTTCCTGGCCGATGTCGACTCGGGCCGGCTCGCCGTCCGCGTCGCCCGCGGCGACGACGAGGAAGAGAGCTAGGCGGTCGCTCGGGCGCTCGTCTGGACGACGGGCGCCGTCTCGAGCTCCCGGAGTGCGATCTGAAGGGCGCCGCGGCCGCGGTGGTGCAGTCCGTGGACCGAACTCTCGGTCTTGTCCATGCGGTCAGCGATCTCGGCCGGCGTGAGGCCGGCGACGTGTCGCAGCACCAGCACCTCACGCTGCTCTTCGGGAAGCCGCTCGAGAGCTTCCTTGAGCGACTGGTAGCGATCGAAGCGAACGTCCTCGCAGCCTTCGTCGGAGGTGCGGACCTCCTCCACCGGAATCATCCTGCGGGACCGCATGTGGTCGAGCGCGGCGTTGCGCGCAACGCGCAGGATCCATGCCGAGAAGGGGACCTCGCGCTGCTCGTACTTCTGGATCTTGGTCAGCAGCTTGGCGAACAGCGACTGCGTGATGTCCTCGGCCTCGTGGCGGTCGCGGACGATGCTGCTCACATAGCCGCAGACGTCGTCCGCGTAGCGGACGTAAAGGAAGTGAAGCGCAGACGGGTCGCCCTCTTTGGCCCGCGCGATGGCACGGGCGAGCAGCTCGCTCTCCTGTGGCGCCCGGAGCGGGACGCCAAGGGCCTGGCGTGACGGCAGGCCCTCTGTCCGAAGGGCTCGGTCCGTTCGGTCGAACCGACTTGTCATGTACGTCTCCTCTGGGATGCAAAAGTTTCGATAGTTCTACGACCCTAGTCCGAAAGCGGCACCCGGGCACTGGGGTAGCTACCCCAGTCTTTTGCCGTGGACAGCAGGAAGAGGGACGAAGATCGGACTATTGCACTCAGGTCAGTGACACCTCGGCGCCCTCTCCAACCGTCATGCGAAATGCGCGCGGCAGACGGAAGTCGCGGAAGATCCGAGCGCCGGGCCCGATCACGCTGGCCTCGAGACGCCCCGACAGGTGACGCACCGACGCCCCGGGGAAGACCACCGAGTGTTCGACCTCCGCGCCCTCGATCAGGACGTCATCCCCGATCGATGTGTACGGCCCGACGTAGGCTTCGCGCAGTCGCGTCCGGGCCCCGATGATGGCCGGTCCGCGCACGACGCTCGACTCGATGAGCGCGTCCGGGTGGACTACCACGGCGCCCTGGATGGTGCTGTCGACAAGCTGCCCTTCGTTGTAGTCGGCGCGCAGGCCTTCCAGCGCGAACCGATTTCCCTCCAAGAGGGCCTCGGGGCCGCCCCGAAAGCGCCACCAGTCGCGCACGCAGCGAGTCCGCACGAGTCCGCCGTCGTCCTCGATGCGGGCCATCAGCCGCTCGAGCAGTTGATCCGGCGGCGCGTCGAGGGCTCCCATGGCCTCGATGGCGCGGCCGCCGATCAGGGCCACGCCGGCTCCACCTCGGTGCGCGGAGCGGATTGCCGGGTGGGCCGGCCCCGGGTGCAGATCGATCACGTCCGCTCCGTTCGCCGAGCGCGACTCGTCGAGCACGAGCAGGGCGGCAAGCTCGTTGCCCGGCGCGCGGCTGGTCAAGGAGCGGAGCCCCTGCCTTGCCAGGCTGTCGGCCAGGTGAAGGACGAACGGCTCCCCGCCGAGAAAGCCGGTGAGCTCGCCCAGCGCATCGCCGACCGTCTCCCCGGGCAGCTGTTCGAGCCAGTTGAGCTCCAACCCCGCGGGCGCGTGCGCGGCCGCGCGGGTCTGGCCGGCGAGCTCCTGGGGCACGATCACCGCGGTGTCACGCACGCCCGCCTTCGCGAGCCAGCCCAAGGCGTGTTCCAGCAACGACCGGTTTGCCACGGACAGCAGCGGAGCCGGTGGTAGGCCTACGCGGTCGCGGTGCAGGGCCGATGCCGCCGTGGGCGGCTGCGCCAGGACAACGGCCTTCGTAAGGGTCACACCCTCACAACGCGCGAGCGATCGAAGACTCTGCGCGCGAAAGGGCTGAATTTTGGATGGGCGTGGCCGCGAAGCCTGTTCAAGGGCTGCAGACTGCGAGACGGTATCCCCGCATGATGCAAGAGCTGATGCTCCACGAGGGCTCGGCGCGCGATCACGGCGGATCGCCAGTCCGGCTCGACCGCGCCTTAACCGTGCTGCCATGAGCGGCGGGGGGTCTCTCGGAGGCATGCCTGGCAGCGCGGACACGCGGCAGTTGGAGTTGGGTTTGGATGGGTTTGCGAGGGAGGCGCTTGGGGGTCAGGTTGCTCGCGCGGGTGTGAGCGTGGCGAGGTTGGTTGAGCAGGCGGTGCGCCATTGGCTTGAGGTGCGTGGGTCGCAGCGGCTTTCGGTGCGGGCGCCGCGGTTTGGGCAGTCGGGCTCGGTGGCGGCTACGCGCGTGCGCGTGAGGCTGGCGGGCTCGGAGTGGGAGGCGCTCGAGCGTTCGGCGGCCGACCAGGGGGTCACGCTCGAGCGGCTGCTGGTGCACGTCGTGGTGCTGTTCCTGGCCGATGTCGACTCGGGCCGGCTCGCCGTCCACGTCGCCCGCAGCGAGAACCAGTAGCCCCCCGGCCTGTGCCCGGGGTGGACGAACGTCCGACGAACATGCGTCGACAAACGTCTATGCGTGGGTTGTGCGACTCGAAGGTGCGAAAAGCGACGCCGATCAGGGAGCGCAAGTACTCGCCCACGCCCCCGCAATCAGGAATAGGCACAGACTCTGCACACCCGGCGCCCCACCTTTCGCTTCCTCGCCCTCAGCATTTCCCTTGTCTTGGCCATGCTTGTCGTGCCTGCCGCGGGCCATGCGGCGAAGGGCAAGGACAGCGACCGCGACGGTCTGAGCGACCGTTTCGAGCGTTCTTCCTCGCACACCAAGCCCCAGGACGGCGACACCGACGCTGACGGCCTTGGCGACGGGCGGGAGGTGCACCGGACGCGCACCAACCCGCGCCGGGCGGACACCGATAAGGACGGCCTGTCCGATGGCCGCGAGATCCGCATTCGAACGGACCCCCGCGATCGGGACACCGACGGCGATGGCCTGACGGACGGCAGCGAGGTCGACGGTGCAACAGTCTTCAGCCGGCCGTTCTTCGAAGACAGCAGCTTCGAGGCGTCGAATCCGCGACGCGCCGATACCGACGGGGACGGCCTCTCCGACCGCGCCGAGAGGCGGCTTGGAACCAGCGCCGTCAGGGCAGATACCGACGGCGACGGCTACAGCGATTACCAAGAGGTGAAGGCGGGCACTGACCCGCTCGATCCCAACAGCCCCGCGCAGCCTCCGCCGCCGCCGCCTGCGCCTCCGCCTTCGGACACCACGCCCCCGGATACCGCGATCACCGCCGGTCCGTCCGGGACCACAGCTTCGACCTCCGCCGAGTTCACCTTCACGTCCTCCGAGGCGTCCTCGACCTACTCCTGTCGCCTCGACGGAGCCGCCTACGGGTCCTGCGGCTCACCGAAGGCATTCACGGGTCTGGCCCCCGGGACGCACACGTTCGACGTCCGAGCCAGCGACTCGGCCGGCAACACTGATGCCACTGCCGCCTCACGCACGTGGACCGTCAGCACGCCTGACACCACGCCGCCCGACACCGCGATCACCGCCGGCCCTTCGGGTTCGACGGGGGCGACCACGGCAAGTTTCAGCTTCTCCTCGAGCGAAGCGGCTTCGACCTTTGAGTGCCGCATCGACGCGGCTGCCTACGGATCCTGCAGCTCGCCGAAGGCCTACGCCGGCCTGGCCGTGGGCTCGCACACGTTCGACGTCCGCGCCACAGACGCGGCCGGTAACGCCGACGCCACGGCCGCGTCACGCACCTGGACCGTGACCTCACCCGGCGACACCACCGCTCCGGACACGTCGAGTTCCGCGGGTCCGTCGGGCACGACGTCTTCGACTGGCGCGAGCGTTTCGTTCGCTTCCTCTGAGTCGGGTTCGTCGTTTGAGTGTCGGCTCGACGGTTCGGCTTGGGGGGCTTGCAGCTCGCCGAAGGCCTACACCGGTGTAGCCACTGGCTCCCACAGCTTTGACGTACGGGCGATCGACGCCGCTGGCAATGTCGACGCGAGCCCGGCCACGCGGGCCTGGACTGTGGATGCGTCGGCTCCGGACACGTCGATTTCGGCGGGTCCCTCGGGTACGACCTCTTCGACTTCGGCGAGCGTTTCGTTCGATTCCTCCGAGTCCGGCTCGACGTTCGAGTGCCGGCTCGATTCGGGAGCTTGGGCCGCGTGCGCGTCGCCCAAGGCTTATTCAGGTCTCGCAAGTGGCTCCCACAGCTTTGACGTCCGGGCGATCGACGCCGCCGGCAATGTCGACGCGAGCCCGGCCTCCCGCGCCTGGACTGTGGATGCGTCCGCGCCGGACACGTCGATCTCGGCGGGTCCCTCGGGCACAACGACGGCGACTACGGCGAGCGTTTCGTTCGATTCCTCTGAGTCCGGCTCGTCGTTTGAGTGCCGGCTCGACGGCTCGGCTTGGGGGGCTTGCAGCTCGCCGAAGGCCTACACCGGGCTGGCAAACGGCGTCCATACCTTCGAGGCTCGCGCGATCGACGCCGCCGGCAATGTGGACGCGACCCCGGCCTCGCGAACCTGGACCGTCGGCACCGACCCGACCGGGACCGACCGCTACTTGAGTCCCACGGGTTCAGACTCGGCGGCCTGCACGCAGGCCGCTCCCTGCCGGACGATCACTCGCGGATATCAGGTGGCTCAGCCGGGTCAGACCGTCGTCATGGCCGCGGGTAGCTACGCCGACGCAAGCGTGCCCCCGGACGCTTCGAAGACCTCGCCGACGGAC
This sequence comes from Thermoleophilaceae bacterium, assembly GCA_040509755.1. Taxonomy (GTDB): domain Bacteria; phylum Actinomycetota; class Thermoleophilia; order Solirubrobacterales; family Thermoleophilaceae; genus JACVRW01. The sequence goes on from JBEVKF010000095.1 coordinate 33,359, forward strand.
GTGGTCGTCAGGCCGGCTGCCGGCGCCAGCGTGTCCCTGTCGAGCGAAATCCACGTCACAGCCAAGCACCTCGAGCTGCGCGGTCTGGCGTTCCAGAGGCGGCTCTGGGTCGACGGCGCGGCCGAGGACCTCACGGTCCGCGACGCGGACCTCGCCACCTTCACGGTCATGTCGAGCGGTGCGCAGTCGCCCAAGGACATCTCGTTCATAGGGGGCGAGACCGGCCCCTCGCTCGATGCCAACAACATCATCGCCTCGAACGGCAACTCGACTACGGCGTCGCCTCGGAACGTGGTGATCGACGGGATGACGTTCCACGACTTCACGCTCAGCGCGGGGTCCAGCTCGCATGTCGAGTGCCTGCAGGTCTGGGCGGCGGACGGCCTGACGATCCGCAACAGCCGCTTCCGCAACTGCGAGGTCTTCGACATCTTTCTCCAGAAGCTGCCCGGAGGAGCGGCCGCGACGCCCAGCAACATCCTGATCGAGAACAACTTCATGGACTGCTGTGGCGACGGGTTCTATGCCATCCGCATGGGCAACCACGCGGGCACGGCTTGGAGCAACGTCACGATCCGCAACAACTCCTTCAACAAGGCGATCAACCCCGATCCCGACGTGTCCTTCTCGAACGTGAAGATCGTCGGGAACATCGGCCCCAAGGTCGACTTCTACTCCCAGAACACCGACTCGGTGAAGCCCCAGCCCGCGGGCGTGACGACCGACTACAACGTCTGGTACGCCGGGGCGAAGGTCGGCACGCACGACAAGGTGGCGCCCTCGGGCTTCATCGATCCGGCGGCGTTCAACTTCCATATCGGGCCGCTGTCCGCCGCCGTAAACGCCGCCGACCCAGGGAATGCACCTGGCGCCGACATCGACGGCGAAGCTCGCCCCTCCGGCACCGCTCCCGACGCCGGCGCGGACGAGGTCACCGGCTCGCCGCCTCCGCCGCCTCCGCCTCCGCCGCCGCCCGGCGACACCACCCCGCCCGACACCTCCCTCGACTCGGGTCCCTCGGGCACGACCAGCTCCACATCAGGCAGCTTCGCGTTCAGCTCATCCGAGAGCGGGTCGACGTACGGCTGCCGTCTGGACGCGGGCGCCTGGGCCTCGTGCAGCTCACCCAAGGCCTACACGAGCCTGGCGGACGGCACCCATACCTTCAGCGTGCGCGCCACCGACGCAGCGGGCAACGTCGATGCCACTGAGGCCACACGCACGTGGACGGTGAGCACCACCTCGTCCGGTGGCGGAGCCGCGGTATTCCTGAGCGCATCCGGTTCGGACACCGCGTCGTGCTCGCAAGCGGCACCCTGTCGCGGCTTCAATCGCGCCTACCAGGTGGCCCAGCCCGGGCAGGTGGTCGAGCTCGCCGCGGGCAGCTACGGCGCGCAGACGATCTCCCACGACGCATCGAAGACGTCGGCGAGCGACGTTACGTTCCGCCCGGCGACCGGGGCCGGCGTGACGATCGGCAATCTGACCACCTACGCCTCGCACCTGACGGTCGAGGCGATGAACTCGGGTGACCTCACGGCTCGCGTCACAGACCCACCCGGCAGCTACCAGGTGACCGACATCACCTTCAAGAACATGGACGCCCGCAACTTCATGGTCTTCTCCGCAACGGACGTGAGCTTCATCGGCGGCGACTACGGTCCCGCCAGCTCCTGCGGAGGGCCGTACGGCGGCAGCAACAACAGCATCCGTCGCTACCCCGGGGCGGTCAACCCGTCCGGAATCCTGATCGACGGCGTGACGATCCACGACATCCAGACCTACGACGCCGGCCCTTGTCACATGGAGGGCCTGGCCGTCTTCGCGGGCGACGGCGTCACCGTGCGCAACTCGAAGTTCTTCCGCAACTCGATCTACGACATCTTCCTGCAGGCGAACAGCGGGCCGGTGTTGAATGTGACCCTGGAGAACAACTGGTTCGCCAAGAGCACGGGAGCCGCATACGGCGGCAGCGGCGCGAGCGCCGTCGCCTTCTCAGGCTCCAGCAGCAACTTCGCCAACACGCTGATACGCCACAACTCGTTCAACGACGTTCTCTCGGTGGACGACAACGGCGTGAACCCGGCCTACTCGAACTTCCGCGTGGTCGCCAACGTCGGGAAGCTCCCGTACAACGCATGCGGCCAGCAGGTGAGCTTCAGCTACAACGTCTGGCAAGGCCAGGCCTGCACGTCGACCGACCGCGGGCTCGGTGGTGCTGCCCTGCCGTTCGTCAACTCCAGCGACACGGCGTCCCTCGACTATCACCTCACCGGCGGGGTGGGCCAGGACCTCGTGCCCGACGCGGCGTCCTCGGTCATGCGTGACATCGACGGCGACGCCCGCCCGATGGGCGGCGCCCGCGACGCGGGGTCCGACGAGCGCGGCTAGGCCGGGACCGCTCGCCCGACCGACTCGGCGAGCTGCTCGAGTGTCGCGTCCGACATCCCGGGCCAGAGCGGAAGGGAGAGGATGGAGCCGGCCAGCGCCTCCGCGACCGGGAGCGCTCCCCGGCCGAGGCCGACATCCGCGTAGGCCGCGGTGAGGTGAATCGGCGTGGGGTAGTGGATTGCGGTCGAGACCCCGTCCGCCTGGAGTAGCTCGCGCAACTCGTCGCGGCGGTCGGTGCGCACGACGTAGAGGTGATAGACGTGATCGCCCTCCGGCGGCGGCGAGGGAAGCTCCAGCGGGAGATGGGCGAGCAGGCCGGCGAGGCGCGCGCCGAGAGCGCGACGCGCCTCGTTCCATTCCTCGAGGTGGCGGAGCTTGACCCGTAGCACCGCGGCCTGCACGGCATCCAGGCGAGCCGTCGTGCCCGGTATGCGGTGGCTATGACGCCGGCCGGGTTGCTCGCCGTGGGCGCGCAGCAGTCTCACCCGGTCGGCAAGTTCCGCGTCGGAGGTGACGACAGCACCACCGTCTCCCCAGCCGCCGAGATTCTTGGTCGGATAGAAGCTGAAGCATCCGAGATCACCGACGGCGCCGGCACGATCGGTGCCGATGCTCGCGCCGTGTGCCTGACACGCGTCCTCCACGACCGCGATCCCCGCCACGCGCGCGAGCGCAGTCACCGCCTCCATGTCGACGGTGGCCCCGTAGAGGTGCACGGGGATCACACACCTGACCTTGGGATTGAGCGCGGCCGCGATGCTCTCCGGGGTGATCAGGCCGGTAGCCGGATCGACGTCGACGAACCTGGGTGTGGCGCCGACCAGAGTCACGGCCTCCGCGGTCGCGATGAACGAGTTGGCGGGGACGAGCACCTCGTCGCCGGGACCCACCTCCAGTGCTCGCAGCGCCAGCACGAGAGCCTCGGTCCCGGAGGAGACGCCGATCGCGTGCGGAGCGCCGCAGAACCGCGCGAAGTCCTCCTCGAAGCCCTCGACCGCGTCACCGAGCGTGAAGGCTGAGCGGCTCGCGACGTCGCGAACCGCGTCCATCAACTGCTCGAACAGCTCGGGGTATGCGGAGTCGAGCCGGACAAAGGGAATCGGGCCCCGGGCCGGATGAGTCCCGCCCGGTGCCGGGTTGGGTGCTGGGAAGCTCACGCGCGTTACCCCAGTGCCGTGTCTTGGGAGACGGCGTCGAGGATGAGGGCGCGCAGCCCCTCGCCCGGATCGAGTACAAGCGCGGTGGCCTCCTTGCGCGAGCGCACGCCGAGCTTCTCGAATGCGGTGGCCAGGTGGCTCTTGACTGTGCTCTCCGCCAAGAAGAGCCGGCTTGCGATCTCGCGGTTCTGCAAACCGGTTACGACCAGCCCGAGGACCTGGCGCTCCCGATGTGAGAAGGCGGGGCGCACGATGCAGCGCCGAAGCTCGCGTGGAACCACCACGTGGCCGACCGCGACGGTTCGAATCACCGCCGGGAGGCAGCTTTCGAGGTCGGCCTCCAGGACCACCCCGGCCGCGCCGTTGTTGATCGCCTCTCGCACGTTGATGTTGCGCGCGCCGTAGGCCACCACGACGACCTGGGCCTTGGCGCCGTTCGCCGGATGCAGCCCGCGCAGGATGGTCATGCTCGCTGCCTTGGAGAGGTCGCACACGACCACCGTGACCTGCCCGGGTACGGCCTCTGAAGCGGTGTCGCCCGCGGGCGCTACACCGAAGCCGGCGGCCCGCAAAGTCGACCGAACCCGCCGCGCCGTGAGTGTGTCGTCCGCCACGACGGTCGTCGAGATAACAGGTCCGGAGCTGCTGGGACCGGGAGGGTCAAGTGCTAGCGAATTCGCCATCTGGGGATCCAACGCTTAAAACCCCCTCGCACTTTTGTCGCGGCTCGCGCAAGTGCTGCGGCCCATCGCTCGTTCATCGGTCGTGCCATTCGATTCGAACAGCGGCGAGTTCCCTGTCCGGCAGAGAATCAGCTCGCAGAGAAACGGTCATCACGTCACAGTCGGCGAGGAGAGCTTGCCTCCGCTGCGAACCGCGGTCGTAGGCTACGGCTACTGGGGCCCCAACCTGGTACGCAACGTCGCCGAGCGGTCCGAGCTGACGCTCATGGCGCTCTGCGAGAGCGACCCGCTGCGAGCAACCGAGTTCGCAAAGCGCGTGACGGGCGTTCCGGTCTTCGGGGACCTGGAGGCCATCCTGCGCAGCCCGGAGGTGGAAGCGATCGTCGTGGCCACACCGCCGCGCACGCACTATGCGATCGCCAAGCGTGCGCTGGACGCCGGCAAGCACGTGCTGGTGGAGAAGCCGCTTGCCACCACGGCCTCCGACGCGCGCGACCTCGTGGCGACGGCGCAGGAGCGCGACCTGGTCCTGATGCCGGGACATACCTTCGTCTACAGCCCGGCCGTGAACAAGGTGCGAGACCTGATCAAGGGCGGCGAGCTCGGCGAGGTCTACTTCGTCACGTCCTCCCGCATGAACCTCGGCAAGTACCAGCAGGACGGCGTCGTCTGCGATCTCGCGCCGCACGACCTCTCGATCCTGATGTACTGGCTCGAGCAGCCCGTCGTGCAGATCTCCACTGCGGCTCGCAGCGTCTTCCAGGACGGCGTGCCGGAGACCGCGTTCATATCCCTCCTGTTCGAGGAGGGCGCCGCCGCGAACATTCAGATCTCCTGGCTTGCCCCACGGAAGGTACGCCAGATGGTCGTGGTCGGCAGCAAGCGGATGGTGCAGTACGACGATGGCGCCTCGGACGAGTCCGTGCGCATCTACGACCGCGGCATGGAGTTCACGACGCCCGCGAACTTCGGCGAATACCAGCTGACGTATCGCAGCGGCGACGTGATCCTTCCTCGAATCGACGTGGCGGAGCCACTCGGCCTCGAGCTCGCGGACTTCGCGCGTTCGATCCGCACGGGTAGCGAGCCGCGCTCGAACGCCCAACTCGGGCTCGACATCGTGGTCGCCATCGAAGGCGCACAGGAGTCGCTCGAGCGGGGAGGCGAGCCCGTCTCGCTGGTCCGCTCGGACGTCCGGGCCGTGGCGTGACCCAGGCGCGCGCTTCGTTGCGCGTCTGCATGGTCCACTACTCGGACTTCGGTGTCGACTCGCGCATCCAGCGCCAGGCGCGAGCCCTTGCAGAGCGTGGCGACGAGGTGCATCTGGTCTGCCTGAGCCCGTCCTCCTCCGTGCCCGTGGGCACAGGGGAGATCCATGTGCACGGTGTCATGGGGGAGAAGGCCGGTGGCGGCGCGGCGAGCTACCTCAAGGGCTACGGCACATTCTTCGTGCGGGCGCTGCGCCGCGTGAGCGCGCTCGACGCCGCCGCGCCCTTCGACCTCGTCGAAGCTCACAACATGCCGGACTTCCTCACCCTCGCCGCTCTGCGCCCGAAACGGCGTGGGGCACCGGTCATCCTGAATGTCCACGACACGTTCCCGGAGCTGTTTGCCACGAAGTTCGGCGACGGGGCGCCGCGGGCGGCCGTCAGCCTGCTCCGCCTGGAAGAGCGCTGGAGCGCTGCCCTGGCGGACGCGGTGGTGGTTGTCACCTCGGAAGCCGGCGACATCCTGAATGCCCGTGGGGTTGGCGTCGACCGGACCACGGTGATCATGAACACGCCCGACGAGCGGCTCTTTGGCCCGCAGCGCGAGGCGCAGACGCTGCCCGCCGACGGGC
>JBEVKF010000096.1:0-6295 GCA_040509755.1 Thermoleophilaceae bacterium
GCGACCACCAGGCGCACGTTGTCCTGGGAGAAGGCCAGGATCGACCCGTAGAGGATCGAGAAGACCGCGATCCCGATGAAGAGCTCCTGCCAGTGCTGCGAGCCCTCGGGCATGATCGGGAGCACGATGCGCAGGAAGCCGTAGACGCCGACCTTCGACAGGACTGCCGACAGCAGCGCCAGCGTCACGATCGGGGTTGACCGGTAGGTCTCGGGGACCCACCCGTGCAGCGGGAAGAGCGGGGCCTTGACGAAGAACGCGAGCGCGAACAGGAGCACGATCCACTGCTGGGTTCCCTCGCTGACCGAGCGCTGCTGCAACTCTGCGAGCGAGAACGAGATCTCGCCGCCGTCGGGAGTGGAGAGCACCCCGAGCGCGATCGCCGCTGCCAGCATGAGCAGCGATCCGGCCAGCGTGTAGATCACGAACTTGGTCGTGGCCTTGACGCGATCGCCCGTGCCCCAGCCGCCGATCATGAAGTAGAAGGGCACGAGCATCAGGTCGAAGAAGACGATGAACAGCGCCAGGTCCTGGGCCATGAATGCGCCCATCACCGCGGTCTCGGCGAGCGCGAGGTGGAAGAAGAACAGCTTCGGCCGCTCGCGCTCGGTGAAGGCGGCCACGAGTGTGCAGGGCACCCAGGACACGGCGGTCAGGACGACCATGAACAGGTTGAGGCCGTCGACGCCGAGCTGATAGCGGACGCCGAGCTCGGGGATCCACTCGTCGTTGGTCACCCACTGCAGCCCGCCACCGGACTCGAAGTCGATCAGCATCGCGATTGCGTAGGCGAGCACCGCGACCGTTCCCGCCAGCACCGCCCAGCGCGCAAGGCCGCGCGGTAACAAGGCGCCGATCAGCCCGGCCGCAAGCGGCAGGAAGAGGACGATGGACAGGTGGATCGTCATGAGGAGACGATCAGGAAGTAGAGGACGAGTCCGGCCACGCCGAGCAGGAGCAGCAGCGCGTAGGCGCGCAGGTAGCCGGTCTGGACCGCACGCGCGATGGAGGTTCCGGCCCGCACGATCCCGGTGGTGCCGCCGACGATGAAGCCCTGCACGAAGTCGGTCTCGATGACGCGTCGCCCGAACGAGCCGGCTGTGGCGAACGGGCGGACGAACATGGCGTCGAAGAGCTCGTCGAAGTACCACTTGTGCGAGAGGAAGTTGTGCACCGCCGAGAAGCGGTCACGCAGCTCGAGGCTGAGGCCGCGCCGGCGCACGAACACCACGAAGGCCGCGGCGATGCCGAGCACGGAGATGATGCCGCCGACTCCGAGGCCGTCCCACTCGGCGGTGTCAGTGGGAACGTCGTGGATGTAGCGCGAGTCGGCGAATGTGGGCTCGAGGAAGTGCTCGAGCGTGTTGGTCAGGCCCGGGATTTCGACCGCTCCGCCGATCACGGCGAGCACGGCGAGCGTACCCATCGCGACCTTCATAGCCCAGGACCGCTCGGCCACGTGGTGCTCGGGGCCGGGGAAGCCGACGTCGGTGTCCTCGGGCTCGCCGGTAAGGGGGGTCGCGGGCTCGCCGTGGGCGATGTGGCCGCCCTCGAGCTCGCGCGCCTCGGGCACTGGGTCGCCCCAGAAGGTGCGAAAGACCATGCGAAACGCGTAGAAGGCGGTGAGGCCGGCGGCCAGGTAGGCCACTATGGCCAGGACCACGAACCAGCCGCCGCGATTGATGACGTACGCGATGACCTCGTCCTTGGAGAAGAAGCCCGACATCAGCGGGAAGCCCGAGAGCGCGAGCGCGCCGACCACGAACGTCACGTAGGTGAACGGCATCGCGCGACGAAAGCCGCCCATCCGGTCGAGGTCCTGCACACCGGCCATCGCGCCGATCACCGAGCCTGCTCCCATGAACAGCAGCGCCTTGAAGAAGGCGTGGGTCATCAGGTGAAAGAGCCCGGCGCCGTAGGCCGCGACCGAGACGCCGAGCACCATGTAGCCGATCTGCGAGATCGTCGAGTAGGCGATCACGCGCTTGAGGTCGGTGACCACCATCGCGACGGTCGCCGCGAATACCAGCGTGGCCGTGCCGATGATCGCGCTGATGTCGGCGGCCGTCGGCGCGAGCTCGAAGAGCGGATAGCAGCGGGCGATCAGGTAGACGCCGGCGGTGACCATCGTCGCCGCGTGGATGAGAGCCGAGACCGGCGTGGGGCCCTCCATGGCGTCGGGCAGCCAGGTGTGGAGCGGCAGCTGGGCGGACTTGGCGAAAGCGCCGACCAGGATCAGCAGGCAGGCGAACACCAGCGTCGGATCGTTCTGGCCGAAGGTCTCCTCGGCGCGGGAGAACACGCCGGCGTAGTCGAGCGCGCCGGTCTCGTTCAGCAGCAGGAACGCGGCCACCACCAGCGCCACGTCGCCGATCACGTTGATCACGAAGGCCTTGATCCCGGCGTGGGTGGCGGTGCTGCGCCGGTACCAGAAGGAGATCAGCAGGTAGGAGGCGGCGCCCACGAACGCCCAGCCGACGATCAGCAGGATGAAGTTCGCGGCGAGGACCAGCACCAGCATCGAGAACACGAAGAAGTTGAGGTAGGCGAAGTAGCGCGCGTAGCCGCGGTCCCCGCCCATGTAGGCCACGGAGTAGACATGGATCAAGAACGACACTCCGCTGACCACGAGGCACATGAACACCGACAGCGGGTCGATCAGGATCGCGAGGTCGACATTGAAGTCGCCGGTCGAGGCGTAGGTCCACGCGGAGTCGACCAGCACGCGTTCCTCGGCCGGGAGGTCCTGAATCTCTACCAGCGCCGCGATCGCCGACAGGAACGCGCCGAGAATCGCCGCGCTGCCGATCCACCCCGCCATTCGCCCGGGGAGGACGCGCCAGCCGAGCGACACGATCAGCGTCCCCGCCAGCGGGAACGCCAGCACGAGCCAGCCGTAGGAGGTGGCGCTCACCCGTGCAGCTCCGACATCTCATCCACGTCGATCGGCAGCCGGGCGCGGTACATCGCGACGATGATCCCGAGGCCGATCACGACCTCACACGCAGCGATCACCATCACGATCAGCGCGAACACCTGGCCGCCCTCGTTGCCGTGCATGCGCGCGAACGCGATCAGAGCGAGGTTGCCGGCGTTCAGCATCAGCTCGAGGCAGAGCAGCACCACGAGTGGATTGCGACGCGTCATCACACCGGCGGCGCCGATGACGAAGATGAACGCCGACAGAACGAGGAACCAGACGATGTCCATCTAGACGCGGACCTCCAGCGTCTCCTCGCGCGAAGGGGGTGGCTCGCTGCGCGGGCCGACGGCGGCCATGTCCTCCAGGCCGCGCCGCCGGCGGGCGAGCACGACCGCGCCGACCGCCGCCACGAGCAGCAGGAACGACGCCGCCTCGAAGGCAACCAGGTAGTCGGTCAGCAGCAGCCGGCCGATGCCCTTGGGGTCGCCGAAGGCGCCGGTCAGCTCGGGCCCGCGCGTGTCGAGCGCCTCCAGGCCGCTCGCGACGAAGGCGATGCACAGCTCGATGCCGATCGCTGCCGCAAAGAGCGGGCCGAAGGCCCCGACGAGGCCCCCCTCGGGGCGCAGCGGCTCGTCCGACCCGCCGATGTAGGCGACGACGAAGATGTAGAGCACCATCACCGCGCCGGCGTAGACCACGACCTGGCCCGCGGCCAGGAACTCGGCGTTCAGGAGCAGGAACAGCACGGCGAGCGCCAGCAGGTGGCCGACCAGCGCGAGCACCGAGTAGAACGGGTTCCGCAGGATGACCACGCCGAGCGCGCCGGCGAGGGCGCCGATGCCGGCGATGAAGAACAGGACCTGCTCGAACCACATGCCGCCGGTCCTACTCTCCTTCCCTGCGCAGCGGGGTGTGCTCGGGCGAGTCGGCCAGGAGCATCTCCTTGGTGAAGATGAGGTCCGAGCGCGAGTAGTCGGCCAGCTCGTAGTCGTTGCCCATCGTGATCGCGTCGAACGGGCAGGCGACCTCGCAGTAGCCGCAGAAGATGCAGCGGGTCATGTTGATCTCGTAGACCGCCGCGTAGCGCTCGCCGGCCGAGACCTGGTGCTCGGGTTCGTTCTCGGCGGCCACCACCCGGATGCACTTGGCCGGGCAGGCGGCCGCGCACAGCGAGCAGCCGACGCACTTCTCGAGTCCGGTGTCATCGAAGCGGTGCAGCTTGTGGCGGCCCCGGAAGCGCGGATAGACCGGCGTCTTCTCCTCGGGGTACTGGATCACGTGGTGGCCCTCGGCCACGCGCCCGAGCGTGGTCTTGAGCCCCCGCAGGGTTTCCCCGAAGACGCGGTAGATCGCGCCCATGCCCCCGGGTTCGGGCCCACGCTCCACGGGTTGGGCTGCTTCTTTCCAGTCGGTTGCCATCAGGCTCAGGTCACCACCAAGACGATTGCTGTCACGAGCACGTTCACGGTCGCCAGCGGAAGCAGGACCTTCCATCCGAAGGACATCAGCTGGTCGTAGCGCAGGCGGGGCAGGGAGGCACGGATCCAGATGAAGAAGAGCGTGCCCGCGAGGATCTTGACCAGCATCCAGAGCGGGGCGAGCGCCTCGGGCCCCGGTCCGTGCCAGCCGCCGAGAAAGCAGGCGGCCCCGATCGCCGAGATGATCAGGACTTCCATGTACTCGGCCATGAAGAACGAGCCGAAGCGCATGCCGCCGAACTCGGTGTTGTAGCCGCCGACGATCTCGGCGTCGCCCTCGGGGAGGTCGAAGGGTGCGCGCGCGGTCTCCGCGAAGCCGGCCACCATGAAGATGCAGAAGCCGACGAACTGCGGGATCACGAACCAGACGCCGTCCTGGGCCTCCACGATCGTGACCAGCGAGAGCGAGCCGGCCGTCATCGCCACGCCCAGCAGCGACAGGCCGAGGGCCACCTCGTACGAGATCAACTGCGCGGCGGCACGCATCGCCCCCAGGAACGAGTACTTGGAGCCCGACGCCCAGCCGCCCAGCACGAGGCCGTAGAAGGCAAGCGACCCGAAGGCGAAGAAGTACAGCAACCCGATCGAGACGTCGATCCCGTAGAGGCCCAAGCTGCCGCCCCAGACGCCAGGCGGGCCGAACGGAATGATGGCGATGGTCGCCACCGCGGTGGTTACGGAGATCACCGGGGCGATGGCCATCATCCACGGCACCGCCGACTCGGGCGTAAAGGCCTCCTTGGAAAGCAGTTTGAGCACGTCGGCGGCGGGCTGCATCATGCCGTAGGGGCCGACCCGGTTCGGGCCGATGCGCGACTGGAAGCGACCCAGGATCTTGCGCTCGCCGAGCAGGACGATCGGAACGATCTGCAGGAAGATGATGAAGATCACGATCGCCTTGAGGATCAGCACGCCCGTCGACTCGAGCATCAGGCGTGGACCTCCCCGGCGGCCACTGCCTCGACCGTGGGCCGCGCCGGCTCGATCCGGACCTCGCCGTCGGGCAGGTCCGCGCCGCTGAGGAAGACGCTCCCGGCCGACACTCCGGTCCGCACAACCGCGGTCGCGTGACAGGCCGATCCGCCGGCGAGAAGCCGAATCTCGTCGCCGTTCGCGACCCCCGCCAGGCGGGCGTCCTCGACCGACAGCTCCGCGCGCGCACGCGTGGAAAGAAAGCGAAGTGACGGGGAGTGCTCGGTCTCGGGCCCGCGCCAGAGCGACGGCGCGTCGGTGACGCGCAGCCCCCGGGGGGCCGGCGGCGGGTCCACCAGCGCCTCGTTGGACAGATCGGCGGCCGGCAGGGAGGCGGCGGCGTCGCGCTCCTGCCAGCGAACTCCGAGGCCGCCGATCTCCTCGAGCGTTATGCCTGCGTAGAACGGCACCGCCTCGGTGAGCACGGCGGTGACCATGGGCGCGGTGAGTGCTTCGATGCCTGCTCCGCTTCGCTCGCACAGCTCGGCGAGCACGCTCCAGCCGGCGCGCACCTCGGCGGCGTGTCCGAGTGCCTGACGCACGCGCTGCAGCCGGCCGTCGGGGTGGGTGACCGTCCCCTCCTTCTCGGCGTAGGTCTCGGCCGGGAAGACGATGTCGGCGTGCTCCTCGAGGCCCTCGTCGAGGAACCCGGCGAACGCGATCACCGTGCCGGCCCCCGCGAGCACCTCGGCGGGAAGCTCGTGCTCCACCAGCAGAAGGGCCCCGAGCTCACCCGAGCCGAGCGCCTCGGCGGCTGTCATCCCCTGCGCGGGGGCGTCCGCGAAGCCCGGGCCGAGGTTGGGCAGGCAGCCGACCTCGCGCAGTCCCCGGCCGTTGGTGGCGGCGGGAATCTCGATCAGGCCGGACTCCTCGCGGTCGGGTACCCCGAGCGAGCCGGAGAGAGCGAGCAGAGCCTCGATCG